>NZ_LBJZ01000132.1:0-15893 GCF_028128935.1 Bradyrhizobium sp. CCBAU 11361 | reverse complement strand
TTGTTAGAATTTGGCTTTTTATTAGGATTGAACGAAGCCGCTGCCGCGGCGTAAGGGGCAAGGTGGCGTAGATCGCCTCCTGGCTGAAGGATGTGGGGGTTGGAGCCCACCCCCTCAGACAGGAGTATCGAGATGGCCGATTTGAGCCCTCTTCGCCGCCGCATGATCGAAGACATGACCGCCCGCAATCTGTCGCCGGCGACGCAGCGATCCTACATCAGCGCGGTTCGAAGTTCAGCCGCTATTTTGGCCGATCACCTGACCGGTTAGAGTTGGAAGACGTCCGCGCCTTCCAGGTGCATCTGGTCTCGACCGGCATATCATGGCCGGCGCTGAACCAGATCGTCTGTGCGCGGCTGTTGGCGATGGCGACGCGATGGGTGTAGCGGCCGAGATAGGCCAACACCACCTGGATGACGCCGCGGGCGCTGTCGATGTCTTCGATCCGCAGTCCCGCAACCTCCGAGGCCCTGAGCCCGGCCGCATAGGCGGTGGTAAGCGCGGCGCGGCTCTTCGATGGCTTCCATCGCATCCGCCACTTCGGCTTCATGGCCAACGGCCATCGCGCTGCCAAACTCGCCCTTTGCTGCAAACTTCTCGATCGTGAGCGGACAGCGCCAAACGATGGCGAGCCGTCGCCTGTGGATTCGGAAGCTCAAACCTGGGCCGAGGCTCCTGCCTGTCCCGATTGTGGTGGCGTCATGCGCATCATTGAGCGCTTTCGACATAGCTTCAGACGCCCCAGCCCTCGAACATCACCGTTCCGATGCGACACATCGTGAGCCAAGTCATGCCGTGCACGACGATCATCATTCGTCATTTCGCTCCCAGCGTCTCGATCATCGCGGACGATGTCGAATCCGTGCTGTCACACCGCGCCACAACAACCGTCCGATGCAGCAAAAAGCCTATCGCGATCTCCGGCGAAGCGCGTCTGATCTCAACTCTTCCCCGATGCGCACATCCCGTTTCTCTGCCTCTCGCGCCGAGCCAGCAGATCGGGCATTGCGATCTCGAACAATCCCCATAGCTGCAAAACCGCGCATAGCCTCCCGCGCCTTCGTTCAATCCGGCTTCAATGAGGTCGCGTCATAAGCGCCTGCCGCGCCCTCGCGTGAGCGCGACCTCACAGAACCCTCAAGATTCTCATCCTGGCTTGGGTGTGATTCAAGCTTGGGATGGACCGATTCGTTTTGACTGACGCCCAATGGGCGAAGATGGAGCCGCTGTGTCTTGGCAAGCCTAGCGATCCCGGCCGGAGCGGCAATAACAACCGGCTGTTTGTCGAAGCCGTGCTGTGGATTGCCCGCACGGGCAGTCCGTGGCGCGATCTTCCGCGCGCCTTCGGCAACTGGATAACTGCGTACTCGCGCTTTCGCGACTGGGCGAAGGCGGGCGTCTGGAAGCGCATGTTTGATGCGGTTTCAGACGAGCCGGACATGGAATATGTCATGGTCGATGCTACCATCGTCAAAGTCCACCGCCACGGACAGGGCGCAAAAGGGGGACGCAAAACCAGGCCATCGGCCGCTCGAAAGGTGGAATGACCACCAAAATCCTGGCACTGACCGACGCGCTCGGCAATCTCGTGCGCTTCGTGCTGCTGCCTGGGCAGCGCTTTGACACGGTCGGTGTCCCGCCGCTGATCGAAGGGCTGGCCTTCGATGCGCTGATTGCAGACAAGGCGTTCGACAGTAACGCAATCATCGCCGACCTCGACGCACGCGGCGCCAAGGTTGTCATCTCCCAGCACCCGCGGCGCGCAAATCCTCTCGCCATCGACAAGGAAATGTACAAATGGCGGCACCTGATCGAAAACCTCTTCTGCAAGCTCAAGGAATTCAAGCGGATCGCCATGCGAGCCGACAAAACTGACCTCAGCTTCGAAGCAATGATCAATCTCACCGCCGCCGTGACAAATTCAAGATGAATCCAAACAGACCCTAGCAAAGCAGGACGACATGTTCTGCTTCACGGCGACTCGCCGAAAGGTATGGAACTGATCGTTGCTAAAGGGTCAGCAATCGCAAGGTCGCTCAGATTGCCTTCGAGCCGGACTCGACCAAGGCCGCTCCATTCAAGCGCAACGACGTGATGCCGGCAGTCATGTGCGACGAGGGCGTACACTTTCCAGGCATGAGCCTCCAGGCGGATCTCGCCGGCACGGCGGAGAAGCTCGGTACCTCCATCTGGGGGTATGGCGAGGATCGTACGTGAACGGGAAGATTGGGCCATCACTTACCTGCAGATATCGCGCTCGCAGGCGGAATGCCGACGGTCCTGATATCGAACTATCAAATTCTTCTAGCTCGCTGTGAATCTCCGCACTCTGCCGCCCACGTCGGCTTGTCGCCGCCAGATGGGAGGACGTGTCAGGAAAAATTCACGCAAGAAAATCCTGGAGAGGGTTGAAACGCCCCTAACGTCAAGTTGTACGATCTTGAAATGGACAACGGCAGTCATCAGCGTCCCAAACCCTCCAACGAGCGACGGTGTGCGAATGCATCAAGTCTCAAGCCCACGCATCAGACTCCCGCTGCCAACGACGATTATCAAGTGTGCCATGCCTTGATCTGCATCCGGGCGCGATGATTTGCATCGATTTCCAAACGTCAAGTTTGCCTGAATGGCGCAGGTTCACACGTAAGTCGGTCGGCCGACCTGCCGCTTCGCGACGCAAGAAGGCGACCACGCTAAAACCTGCGCATGCGTGATGGCTGGGTGAGAGCGCGCGTCGGCGCCAATTGCGTTCGAGGGCGCGGTCGCAAAGCCAATTTCTAGGAGGTCTGAATGGCATCGGTGAGGAGCTTTGAAGATCGCTCTGCATCTGCGATGAGATATGGAGGTTGTCATCCGGCAGGCTTTTCGGACGCCGACCAGAAACGCGCCCGCGATCTATGACGTTCCTAAGCTGTTGACCGAGGAAGTCGACGCTCGCCACAGGGGCTCCCCTGGTGGGGTGGGCGTACTTCAGATCCATTGACGAATACAACTTGAGGAGGAATGGTTTGACAAGACAGCGCTCTTTGCTGACGCCTGGTCCATTGTCGTTATCGCTGGCGGTCAGGAGCCAGATGCAGCTTGATCTCGCATCGCGCGATTGCGAGTTCAAGGAAGTGACCGCCTGCATGAGGCGGCTGATGCTCAACTTGCTGGGAAATGCTGGCGACCATTCGGTGGTGCCTATTCAGGGAGGCGGCTCCTTTGCAATGGAAGCCGCTCTCTCTTCATTTGTGTCCCGAGCCCACAGGCCGCTCGTTTGCATAAACGGCATCTATGGCGAGCGCATTTTAGAAATTTTGCGGCTGTGGGGCGTCGAAGCACTGAAGCTTGTCAAGCGAGCGACCGATCCTTTGGATCCTCAAGAAATTGGCGAGCATCTGAGCCGAAACCCTGGCGTTACGCACCTGTGTCTCGTGCACTGTGAGACGACCACCGGGATCGTCAATCCGCTGGACGCGATCGTGGAGGAGGCGAGGCGACGTGGCGTAAAGACCATCATCGATGGGATGAGTTCTTTCGGCGCCCTTAATATCGACCTGAGCCAGCGTGGACCTGACGTCCTGGTTACGTCGAGCAACAAGTGCATAGAAGGGCCGCCGGGAGTAGCGTTTGTCATCGCGTCTCGCGAGCTGCTGGAGAATGCGGTTCAAGAACCGAGGTCGTTTGTGCTCGACGTGAGAGATCAATGGCTCTCACTCGAGCGCACCGGCGAGTGGCGATCGACCCCTCCCACCCACGTCGTTCAGGCAACGACAAAGGCCTTGAAGATTCTGCACGAGGAGGGCATTGATGCCAGGCGCTGCAGATACGAGAAGGTCAGGGACGATCTCGTCAAAGAACTCGAAGGAGTAGTGTCTCCGCTGCTGTCCGCGGACTTGCAGTCGCCGGTCTGCGTCGCGTTCAGTGCGCCGTCCGGAATCGTGGACCAGGCAGGATTCGATGGGCTGTATCGCCACTTGGCGGCCCACAACCTTTACATCTACTCGAAGCTGCATCTTGCGACGCGGAGTTTTCGAGTCGGTTGCATCGGGGAAATCCAATCCAGCTGGATCGAGCAGTTGGGGTGCGCTTTTCGTACATATTTCCGGTCCGGTCAGGCTCGGTCAGCGGGCCCGATATCGGGCCAAGAGACATGCGGGGCTCGCGTAAAGATGCCGGCTCGAGCGGCTGCGGACCCGCAGCTGTCGTTCTCTGCCGAGACTGCTGTTTTGCATGCGGGCTATCGAAGCGACCCGGTGACGAAAGCCGTCGCAGTGCCGATTTACCAGAATACGGCTTATGAACTCGATGGCGATCTAAACCACATTGCTGACGTCTACAACGTTAAGGCTGATGGGTTCACCTAT
The DNA here is from genome assembly GCF_028128935.1 of Bradyrhizobium sp. CCBAU 11361. NCBI lineage: Bacteria > Pseudomonadati > Pseudomonadota > Alphaproteobacteria > Hyphomicrobiales > Nitrobacteraceae > Bradyrhizobium > Bradyrhizobium sp. CCBAU 11361. Next base: position 11,544 of record NZ_LBJZ01000132.1, on the reverse strand, counting down.
ACGAGGATCATCAATCCGACGACCCGCGCGCTGGAAAGGCGCTACGCCGCCGTCGATATGGGAAGCGACTCGCTCGCCGTTGCGTCAGGTCAAGCGGCGACGTTCCTTGCTATTGTCAACCTGTCAAGTGGCGATGTGGGGGACAATGTCGTCGCCTCTCCGTATCTATATGGCAATACCTGGAACCTGCTCCACAACACATTAAAGCGTCTTGGGATCAGCGTGAGGACGGCAGATCCTCGAAGGCCCGAGACGTTCGAACGTGCCATTGATGATCGCACGATATGCCTGTTCGGAGAGGTGATTTCGAATCCCTGTCTGATTCCGCTCCCCGTCAAACAGCTGGTGGAGATCGGCCGAAAGTACGGCGTGCCTTTGGTCGTGGACAATACGACGACGCCACTGGTATGCCGGCCATCAGATCTTGGCGCTGCGATTACGACGTACTCCGCAACGAAATATATATCCGGCCATGGCACGACGCTCGGCGGACTGATCGTTGACAACGGCGAGTTTAGCTACCGGGGAGCCTCTCGCTTTCCCTTGTTCAACCGTCCCGACGATGCGCATGGCGGAATTGTCTGGCATAACGCGGTGCGCGATGTCGACGATCTTGGAAAGAGCGAGTTTCTCCTCAAGGCTCGCATGACCTGGTTGCGCGATACCGGCGCGGCGATCGCCCCGTTTGCGAGCTTTCAACTGATCCAAGGGCTTGAAACGCTGCCCCTTCGCATGAAGCAGCACTGCGCGAATGCCAGGATCGTGGCCGACGTTCTCAAGGAGCATCCTAAAGTGCGCCGTGTCTTCTACCCGGGGCTCTTTGAAGGCGCCGATCGGGAAACCGTCGACCAGACACTCAATGCCGCATACGGGCACGGGGCGATGGTCATGTTCGAAGTGGAGGATGAACAGGCTGGGCGCAAGTTCATCCAGAACGTCGACTTGATGTATCACGTTTCGAATGTAGGGGATGCCCGCACGCTCGTGACCCATCCTGTCTCGACGACCCACACCACCGTCCCGCGGGAAAAGCGCGAAGCCGCCGGCATATTTGGCGGCTCGATCCGACTTTGCGTCGGCATAGAAGATGTCAGCGACATCGTACGCGATCTGGACAAGGCGCTTTCCGCAATCTGACAACCCGCAAGGCGATCAGGAAGAGGTTCTCATGAATCAGGCAGAGGCTTGGAAATTGAGGTCATCACGCTATGAGGCCGTTCAATTCAGCCGAGAGATCAATAGGCAGCTCTCCGAGTTGAGGCCCGACAACATAACGGGAGCCGCTTATATTGCTAAAGATTACGCTGTGATCACAGCGTGCACGCTCGCGACTGTGTCCGTCTCATGGTGGCTCTACCCGCTGGCCGTTCTTCTGATTGGTGCCTATCAGCGCGGATTGACAACCATCGCTCATGATGCGGCTCACCGCACGCTCGCAAAGAACACGACCTGGAATTATGTGCTCGGCATTCTGTTCGCGGCCTATCCCTTGTTCCAGCGCCACTGGGCCTACCGGATCTCGCACGTCTATTTGCATCATCCCTATCTCGGCGACCCGGACAAGGATCCCGACCTGAAGTTCTTCCTGGCCAGCGGCGTTTACGACGTGCAGTCTCCGGAGCGGTACGCTTTCAACATCATCTGGAAGCCGATCTTCGGCGGCGCAACAGTGACGTATCTGAAATATCTTTGGACGAATCGGTTTTCGATCACAAATGCCGAGGATCAGAGCCGCTCAGCCATACTTGTCGACAAGTATGGCTTCTATCTCTTCTGGATCAGCATCCTGGCCGGGTCATATGCTCTTGGGCTGCTCCATATCGTCGTCCTGTTTTGGATCGTGCCCTATCTTACCACGTTTCAGGTCCTCGGCTGGTTTATCGAGCTCGCTGAGCACTCACCTATGTGCGAAACCGAGACGCAAAACGTCTATCTCACCAGGAACCGGAAAGGAAGTTTCCTCGAGCGGGCCATCCTTGGACAGAATCTGGATGAATACCATCTTGAGCATCACCTTTCGCCGGGTATCCCGTTTTGGCTGTTGCGCAAAGCTCAGAAAATCCGAATGCAGGATCCGAACTACGCGAAGGTTGCCGCTACCTGGGGCGGGCTCTTTGTCAAGGGACCTCAAGGTCAACCTAGCGTCATAGCTCAGTTGAAAGAGCGAAATCGACGGTTGTATGAGCAGTCCGTTGCCGACGTTCGCACGCGAGGGCAGGGGGCGTGACGTTGCTTCGGCCAGAGCGCGCCCGAGCCGTGGTCGGCGTCACCTCGAACCGTCTTTTGGTCGATGGTGTGCATCGCGACTGGTTGCGGCGCAAGTACGTGCAGGCACTCCATCGGCATGCGGGAGTGGCTTGCGTCATATTGCCGACGGTCGACGCCGAAGACGCGCGGGAGGAGATCGCCCCGGCGATCATGCGCCGGCTCGACGGCCTGGTGTTGACTGGTGATGAATCGAACATCGACCCCGCCGTCCTGAGAGCGCCTGCGTCCTTGACGGAGGCTGATCCGCAGGACGTTGAGGTTGGGATCCTTGACCGCCCGCGGGACAGGCTCTCTGCCGTAACCATAGAGAGCGCCATCGCGCTCGGAATGCCTATTCTGGGCATCTGCCGTGGGCTTCAGGAACTCAACGTCTATTTCGGCGGCACACTCCGCCCATCGCTTGCGGAGTGGAGGCCGGAAAGTGGCGCGATGCATGCCGAGAAGTCAGATCGTCCTAGAGACCGTCAGTACGACGCCGCGCACAGCGTCAGCATATGTTCCGATGGCGCGCTCTTTCCAGTCGCGCGGGCGATCGAAGCGCAAGTCAACTCGCTGCACAATCAAGGCATCGAGGCGCTTGCCCCGGCGCTGAGGCGGGAGGCGTGGGCGCCTGACGGTCTGGTCGAGGCGGCCTCGGTCATTGGCGCGCCGACGCTGCAAATCGGTGTGCAATGGCACCCCGAATGGCACGTCTCAACCGATCTCCTCAGCAAGCAACTGTTCAAGGCATTTGGAGAGGCGTGTGTTGGGTACTGCCGAACTAAGAAGCACTAGAGGCGGATTGTGACATTTCAAACCAAACGTGGTCCGTGCAGGTCGAAACGAGAATCCGTCGGAGCCGATGTACGCGTCTGGTCCTGCGAGGGCCGTGCGCCGCCGCGCGGGCACAGGAAGAGTGCGCGATTGACGAATCGCTTCGCTCTAGGAGTTTTCTTTGTGGCGCTTTATGTCGTCGTGAGCGCGGCAGGCGAGGTTTATGCGGCATCGTATTTTCAGCAAGCAGATGTGTTCGTCGCGCTCCTGCTGTCCTTCGCTGTGATTTGTCTGACGTTCAATCTCCTGGCTCACCACGAGGGAGGCGAAGCAAGGGTGGCGAAATGGTCGCTCCTGATCTTCGTCGCGCTCAATGCCGTGACAGCGATCAGCTGGATCGGCCTGTTTATCGGCCTGAAATACGCTGAACCTGCGATCGTCGTCGCCTTTATGGTGGCGTTGGGGCCCACTGCAACAGTGTGGTTAAACGCACTGATCAGGCGCCAGGGCGCCCCTCCAGCATCCGATATTGTCGTGAGCGTTACGATCGCGACGATCGGGAGCTACATGATTTGGATCTCGGCCAGCGGCAACGCGGGCGTGGAGTGGGGGGCTCGATCGTCCTTTGGCATCGTCTTGGCCATCGTGGCCGGCCTATCGCTGGCCGTTACAAATATACTTGTTAAACTGCTGTTCGACCGTGGCTTTTCTGGCCGACAAGTGCTGGCGCATCGGTTTTATGGAACGATTCTCTTGCTGCTGGGACTGGTCGACCATTCATCTATGGTGATCGAGATCTCGCAGCATTGGTTTGCGATCGCAACAACTGGGCTGTCGACGATCATTGTTCCTTTGCTCTTGATCCAGCAGGGCATTCGCCGCCTAGAGCCCTTCACCGTCAACATGGTCCTGTCCACCGCCCCTATCATCACCTTCCTGTTCCAGTACTTCGATTCTCGCATCGTGCCTTCGTCACATACGTTCGTTGGAAATGTTCTCATTACGGCTGTCTCTGTCGGCAGCATCTACTTGCAGTATCGGAGATCCGCATGAAAGAACGGAACTGTGTAATCGTAGACGCATACTCTACCGGCCGCTACCTACCGGAAGAATTCAAGCGCTATGGAATTGGAACGGTGCATGCGATGTCGGCTGCACAGATTCCACCCATATTCCAATCGCATTTCAATGCGGATCTGTATGATGAAGTCATTCGCCCCAGCGAGCACATGGGGTATGACGACATCGTTGAATATCATCTTCAGGCTCTCCATGGCAGGGAATTGGAGTTCGTTATCGCGGGCTGCGAGACCGGAGTTGAGCTCGCCGATTCCTTGTCGGAGCGGCTGGGCTTACCTTCGAATGGCACCGCGCTATCGGCTGCTCGGCGTGACAAAGCGCGGTTGTCTTGCGCGCTGACCTCTGCAGGCGTGCGATCGATCAGACAAGTCGTGTCCGACAGTGCTGTAGAGTTCGCAAGTTGGAAGCATGAAGCGAAGTTCGACGAGATCGTGATCAAGCCTCTGAACAGTACTGGTACCGAGGATGTATTCTTTTGCTCGACAGATGCTGATATTCAGCGGGCTCTAAGCGCAATTGTCGGGAAGACGAACCGTGTCGGAGCGTTGAATCGCTTTGCCCTTGGGCAGGAAAAAATAAACGGCCAGCAATACACCGTAAATGCCGTCTCGATCGACGGGGAAGCCTTCGTTACGGAGGCCTGGACCTATGACACCGTTCCTATTCAGGGGGCATCATCGGTCTGCTCACTTGAGAGGTTGTTGGGGGGCAGCGAACCAATCGTTCAGGAGCTGTCCGACTACTTGGTGCGTGCGTTGCAGGCGCTTCAGATCGTCGACGGACCAGCTCATGCTGAGATCATTGTCGATCGTCGGGGGCCGGTTCTGGTGGACTTCGGAGCGAGGCTTCAAGGGACCATGTCGGCAAAAGCACGAACCATGGCGTTGGGGCACAACCATATGACGCTGACGGCCTGGCGCTACGCAGATCCCAAGAGCTTTGGTGAGTACATGAGGCTGCGCGGGCCATACAAGCGGCAAGCTCACGCACTATGCGTCTCGCTGATCTCCGATATGGGCGGTGTCGTTGTCGGTTACCCGGGACTCGAAGCTATCCGCAAGCTCCCGAGCTTCGCGGATGCCATTGCATTCGTTCCGATTGGTCAAGAGCTGGTTCCGACGATCGACTTGGCGTCGACACCAGGCATCGTTTATCTCGTGAATAGCGACTTGACGCAGCTTGAGGATGACTATGACAAGTTGCGAGCAATGCGGATGGATCAGGTGTTCGATTTAGTGGATCGCGACTAATGCCAACTAATGCCAGGTTGACCGGGGCGAATCCAGCCCGCGCGGCGATGATCGGCGTAAGCGACTTCGATGGCGTCCTGCGAGGCAAACACGTCTTAGGTGAAGATCTGTCGGATGGCGATAAAGTTATCAAGTTCTCTGAAGCGGTGCTGGCGTGGGATTGCTCGGACCGGGTCATTCCGGCCAGTTTCACGCAAAAGCCGCTATCAGCGTTCGGAGATGCTGATCTGCGTATTCTGTCAGGCACCGGCCGTTCAGTGTCTTATGTCGGCGATCAATATCTCTACCTGGCCGAGTTCACGGGCGCACATGAGAACATCTGCCCGCGCGGTATTCTGCGTAAGGTCCTGAGAAGGGCCGCTGACCACGGATACGGCTGCGCTGCCGGGTTCGAGTTTGAATTTATGCTGTTCAAGGAGAACGCCGACACAATTGAAGATAAGCCGTTCGGCGAATGGGCTCCTTTAACACGGGGCCCGTTCGGCTACTCGATTGCGCGCTCTGTCGCGCAACATGAGCTGTTCGATGAGATCTTGGCGCTTTGTGAGAAGGCTAGAATACCTCTCAGCGGACTGCACTTTGAAACGGGGCCTGGCGTGGTCGAAGCGTCACTTCGTCATTGTGATGCGCTGGAAGCTGCCGATCGAGCAACCATATTCAAGTCGATGATAAAAGCCTGGGCGCAAACGCGAGGCATGATGGCTACATTCATGGCCAAGGTTTCCGAGAAATGGCCTGGCCAGTCCGGCCATATTCACATCTCGATGTCCTCGGATGGTCAGAATGCGTTTTACGACAGCGATGCGTTCGGCAACGTCTCGAAGCTTATGAGGCAATTCATCGCCGGACAACTGGAATACATGAATGATTTCTGTGTGCTCGCAGCGCCGAACTTCAATAGCTACAAGAGATTGGTACCCGGCTGCTGGGCACCAATCTGTCCAAGCTGGGGAGTTGACAACCGCTCCTGCGCGGTTCGTGCGATTCCGGGAGATTCGTCGGCCCATCGCCTGGAGTATAGGCTGGCTGGCGCAGACGCGAACCCATATCTCGCGCTCGCATGTGCCATTGGTTCCGGAATACTGGGCGTCGAGACGGATGTGGCACTACCGGCTTCGATCGTCGGTGATGCAGGCGTGGAGATGTGTCGTCCGTCCGCGAGACTGCCCCAAAGCCTATCAGAGGCAACATCACGGTTTGCACAGTCTCCAGCGGCCAATGATGTCTTCGGAGAAAGGTTTGTTGAAGCCTTTTCTTGCTCCCGCCGTTGGGAATGGGAAGCCGTTCAACATCGGGTCACCGACTTCGAACGTCGGAGGTACTTCGAGATCATTTAGCTTGAGCTCCTCGACAGTCTGCACCTCAGTCCTGTAAATGGCGCCGGAGAGCTGGTGCGACTATCCGTGCTGCCGATGTTAGACTTCAAGCAAATGTGGGTCACTCGTTAACTGTGCGGACCTTGGCGATTGCTCGAAGATGCGGCGCTGAGCAGGACGCGCTTCGCCAATTGGCAACTGGCGTCGGTTCCAGGATTCCTGATTGCTGACGATATCGAGCGAGCCATAGCCGCTTGCGACGGCGAAATCCGTTTCCACACGCATCGGCGCTGTTTGGGACGTACACATCCGGTCAAGCTTTCAATTACTCACAATTTCTGCCCAACGACGGCGCCCAACCCGATGTCAGTAAGGCGTGACAGTCCGCGCCACATAACCGTATTGCCGGGCGGGGGATCATTGGAGCGCGCGAGGTACCGCCGAGTCGTGCGATCTTGGTCAGGTAATGAGACAGTGATTTTTGTCGGAACGACCTTTGGCCTTTATCCTTTACAAGATGATCAAGCAGGTCGATCTCGATGTCGGACAGCGCAAGGCTCGGTGGCGCATCTGGAGCCGAGCGGTTGAGCATCGTCATCCAGAAGACCCGCCAACTCAGGATGCAAAAGACCGAGATCAGATTGGCAAGCCGTTGGGCGGTCCTGAGCTTCGACTCGTCAGCTTTGCAGCCCGATTTGAGGATCTTGTGGAACACATCGATTTTCCACCTCAGCGCATACCATTCGAGCTTCTCAATGGCGTCCTTGCGTGACTGAACGGGCAGGTCGGTGATCAGTTTCCACTCGATTTTCTTTCTGTTCTTCGGTGTCCCGCGTTCTTCGGCATGGATCACCGTTAATGTCAGCGCGAAATATCGCTTCTGCTTTCCGATCGGCGGGAGGACTCGAATCTTACGATTCGGATCTCGAGAGACATGAACGTGTAAGCGCTTCATCGTCTGTCGTTTCAGGCTGGGACTTTGGTGTGCTTCCGCCCGGGTTTGCAGGTGGCGGGGGTGCCTGGAGCTGCAGCAGTTTTCGTTCACAAACCCGAGTGGCGAGATCGGCTATACGCAGTCGGTTGATTGCCGCTTCAAACTCGGGCTCCGCAAGGCAAGATGATCCATTAACGAACCATATGAGTGGATTTGGTTCACAGATGGACCAGAACTTGACATGATCCTCGAGATTGGTTTATAAATGAGCCATACTAACCACAATGGTCTATTAATGGATCGTGAGATGCCCAAGAAAACGAGACCATACTCTCGATATGCCAAGGATGCGGCTGTACTTCTGGGGCAGCTCATCCGCAAGGCCCGCATCGATCGCAAGATGACGACCGAAGAGCTCGCCGACCGGGCGGGCCTTTCCCGTGGACTCTTGCGACGTATCGAGAATGGCGATCTTGGCTGCACACTTGGCGCCGTTTTCGAAGCCGCCACCATCGCGGGCGTACCGCTGTTTGAAGCGGATGAACGCACGCTGACCAGCGCTCTCGCATCGAATTCGGCCGTGATGAGGCTATTGCCGAAAGCCGTCCATGCCCCGCGCGTGAGGCCCGATGACGACTTCTGACAAGAAGCCGGCCGAGGCCTTCGTATGGGTCTGGCTACCCGGTAAGACCACGCCGGTCGTGGCCGGCCGCTTGTTTGCCTCTGGCAATCAGTTCCTCTTCAACTACGGACAGACCTATCTCGCGCGCAACAACGCCATTGCGCTCTACGATCCGGAACTGCCGTTACGTCGTGGGGTCCTTCCCCTGACGCCGGGATTGATGATGCCTAATTGCATTCGCGACGCGGCTCCCGACGCCTGGGGACGTCGCGTAATCATCAACCGCAAATTCGGGAAGAGCAGCAAGGAGGTCGACGCTGCGGAGATCGACGAACTGACCTATCTTCTCGAATCTGGCTCCGACCGCATCGGAGCCCTCGATTTCCAGTCGTCGGCAGAAAAGTACGTGCCGCGGGAGGCTTCGGCTGCATCGCTCGAAGAACTTCAAGCCGCGACCGCGCTCGTCGAAAAGGGCCTGCCGCTGACGCAGGACCTCGATCGCGCGCTTCTGCACGGAAGCTCGATTGGCGGTGCCCGGCCCAAGACGATGATCACGTCGGACAGCAAGAAGTACATCACCAAGTTCTCTTCACAGAACGACCTCTACAATGTCGTGAAAGCCGAGTTCGTGGCAATGCGGCTGGCCGCCAAAGCAGGACTTGCCGCCGCTTCCGTCGCTCTCGAGCGCGCCGCCGGCAAAGAGGTGCTGCTGATCGAGCGTTTCGATCGGCAGAAAGTCGATGACGGATGGCAGCGTCGCGTCATGGTATCAGCGCTGACCTTGCTCGGGCTCGACGAGATGATGGCGCGTTACGCAAGCTACGAAGACCTTGCGACTATTATCCGTCACCGGTTCACTTCGCCCAAGGAAACGCTCAAAGAATTGTATGGCCGGATGGTGTTCAATATCCTTTGCGGCAATACAGACGATCATGCCCGCAATCACGCGGGCTTTTGGAATGGAAAAGATCTCGCGCTGACGCCCGCCTATGATATCTGCCCGCAAGTCAGGACGGTCGGCGAGACAACCCAGGCAATGCTCATTGTCGGCGAGCAACGCACAAGCCAAATCTCCGTTTGCCTGAAGGCGGCGCCGCTCTTCCTGCTCGATACCAACGAGGCCACGGATCTCATTGCTCGACAGATCAGGGCGATCAAGACATTCTGGAATGACGTATGCGACGCCGCGTCACTTACAGAGGTCGATCGCAATTTCCTATGGGGGCGGCAGTTCCTGAACCCGTTCGCCTTCGTTGACGCTCCCGAAATACTCGCCAAACTCGTCAAATGACGTCGGGCTTGCGGCAACAATGAAGAGCGTCAAACCCAAGGACGGCTCGGGCGAGCCGCCGGCGCAAGGCGGCGGGCGCAATGCTGATGCGGACTTCCACGGCAAGAAACGCTCGAACGACACCCATGCTTCGACGACTGATCCCGATGCCAGGCTCTACCGCAAAGGTAAAGGCAAGGAGACGAAGCTGTGCTTCATCGGGCATGGGCTGATGGAGAACCGCCACGGCCTGCTGGTCGACGCCTGCCTGACGCGGGCCGACGGGCATGCCGAGCGAGTGGCCGCGCTGCACATGATTGAGCCTCGTGCCGACCGGCCGACAGCAATCACGCTTGGCGCCGACAAAGCCTACGACGCAGAGGACTTCGTCAACGAGCTGCGCTCGATGAACGTAACGCCGCATGTTGCGCAGAACACCAGCGGCCGCAGCTCTTCGATCGATGGGAGAACGACCCGGCACAGCGGCTATGCCGTCAGCCAGCGCATCCGCAAGCGCATCGAGGAGGCGTTCGGCTGGATCAAGACGGTCGCCGGTCAAGAGAAGACCAGCTTCCGTGGCCATGATCGCGTCGCATGGGCCTTCACCTTCGCTGCCAGCGCCTACAATCTGATGCGGCTGCCCAAGTTGATCGCGGAGACCGGCTGATGGGCAAGGTGCCCGGCTTCGCCAAGGCCTTTGTCGGTCGCTGGCGCATCGTCGAGATGGACGTCTGGGACAGCGACTTCCTCGATCTTGTCGAAGAGGCGCATCTCACCTTCCAGGGCAAGTCCGATGGCGAAATCGCCTTTGGGGCTCTTAAGGGCTTCTTGGACGTGCGCTACGGCGCCCGCGACGGTTCGCCCTGCGCGGAGTTCTCATGGGAAGGGCACGATGAGAACGATCCATCCTGCGGTCGCGGATGGGCTATGATTGGCACCGCGGGCAGGCTCGTCGGCCACTTCTACATCCACAACGGCGACGATTCCGCCTTCGTTTGCGAACGCGGCTGAGTTTTTCAACACCCTGCTCTCATGTTTGCTGTCAAGCGACTCGATCAAGCGGAGCCGCTTCCGGCTGAGCGCCCGGACGCTGGACTTCGAAGGTGCCCACGGTAGGAGGCAGGGCTAAAGACGACGGTTGATCAAGCTCTCATGCGCGGGTTGGCTACCGCATGACCGTGGTTTCGTCTTGGGGCTGCCTCGGTCTAGAGGGCGAGCGTCGGCAATGCCGGCTCATAACAGGCCACGAGGATTCCCCACCGCGCCCTGCCTCCTGCCCTGGGCACCGATATGGTCGGCGCTCTTCAGGCGGCCGGCCCGAGTTGTACTTGACGAGTGATCGCCCACAGGAAGCCGACCATCTCACGTGCAATGGCGGTGGTGACGATCACCTTGGGTTTGCCGGCCGCCGACAAGCGCCGATAGCGAGCGCATAGCCTGACCTGGGCCTTCCAGGCGATATCGCGGATAACTTGAGGCAGGCGCTCGTTACGGTCATGGAGCTTGCGACTGACGCGGGCTTGCATGCGATAGGTCCATGCCCCCTCGATCAGAGCCCGCCTGGCCAGAGCGTTGCCAGCCTTGGTGATACCGCCGCGTCGGATGGTGCTTGGCGCAAGATCACGTGGCGTGAAGGGACGGCAGAACGCTTATCCTCGCGCTTTGCCCGTGTGCGCATCCGTCCGGCACATCGAGATTACTGGCTTGCCGAAAGCCGGCCGCAGGAATGGCTGCTGATCGAGTGGCCGGAGGGCACGGAAGCACCCACCAAATATTGGTTCTCGACGCTTCCGGAGAACATTGGATTCCGTCACCTGGTTGACACGGCCAAGCTGCGTTGGCGCATCGAGCGCGACTACCACGAACTCAAACAGGAGATCGGTCTTGGCCACTTCGAGGGACGAGGCTGGCGCGGCTTCCACCAGCATGCAACGCTGTGCATCGCGGCCTACGGATTCCTGGTCTCCGAGCGGGCCCCGCGGGTCACTTCAAATTCCTCCGGGTGTGGTCAGTCAAATTCCTCCACCCGCGAGGCAGGACAAGGGACTGTT
>NZ_LBJZ01000131.1:0-15326 GCF_028128935.1 Bradyrhizobium sp. CCBAU 11361 | reverse complement strand
TCTTCCAAATACGTCGCAAATCGCTTCTCGCTCGTCTTGGTGCCACGCCCGCTCATGTCGGCCTCTCGACTGATGGTCCATGCTTCATCCATCGCTGATTCTGGCCGGCAGTTTTGTGACTCAGTCAGACTAGCAAACATGTGGTGCTGACCGCACTGGACGAACATCGATTCGCACGATGCTCACGCTGCGTAGGTCGCCCGTCGGCGGATGGGTGGGCTTGTTGCGGGGGCCGACAGTCCAGAAGTGGACTCTTAGCCTAATCGCGATTGATCTTCGTTCGCAATCCCCCGGCACGTCAGATCCAGGCCCAGCTTCAAAAACGTACGGTACGATCGTGGTATGACTTTGCCGGGCAATCTCGGCCGATGGCCACTCCGAACCTCATGTTTTCATCGCAATAACTCGGACAATTCCTTGATCTCGCTCAACCACAGTTTGGCGTCTGGAGTTATGGCAAAATTGCCGAAGCCGATAATGCATTCGGGTAATGATAAGGGGTTAGAAACATGTCGCGGAAGACGAGCAATTCTAACGCTCGAAAGCTGCGCGGCTGCTCCTACCTTGCCGTGCGCCCGTTTTTCAAAAGCTCAAAGAAATGGCGAGGGAAATGCGCAATTTGGGATTTTCGCATCATCACCGTACTTTCGGCACTGTTCTTGAAACGAGCCATTCCGCACCTCGTCGAGTTGGGTAAGAACGATCAATGCCCGCTGCGCGGCCTTTCGTGAGCGAAGGTAGCGGGAGATGTCCCGATCGCTATTGAACTACGCCGGGCCGACGTTGCCGGAATGAATGTTGCGTGGCCCTCGTCTGGGCAACGGGCTTGATCGTCATGCGATCGTGGTGAGCTTAAAGGGCCGCACGCAGAACCGACAATTTCTTATGCGCCGTCAATCATCGGAAGGCCTTGTTGGCTCGATCATGACGGCCACGACCCATCGCAAGGCCATACCGGCATCCCGCCAGCGTTTGACGTTGCGCGTGACGCGGCGAATGCTGCCCTGAAATGGACCCCGGTTTTGGGACGAGAGGCTAAGTTGGAAAAGGGCCGCTCCGTTTTCATGGACGGAGGGCATGATGACGAAGAAGACACGACGGGAGATCGACGCGGCGTTGAAGGCAAAGATCGCGCTGGAAGCGGCGCGGGCGCGAGAGCGAGGAAACGCGCGAACGCGAGATCGAGAAGCTGCACGCCAAAGACTAGCGCGGAGGTCCGGAAGATGAGCACGCCGGACCGTCGAGGAATGCTCGATCGCGCCAACCAGGCGCTGTCGACCCGCCGGCAATGCATGTTGCTCGGCATCGCCCGTTCTTGCGTCTATCGGCCGCTACAGCCGGCCAACGACAACGACCTTGCCCTGATGCAGCGGATCGACGAGCTATTCACCGCCTTGCCATTCTTGGACTCGCGGCGAATTACCGCGATGCTGAAGGCTGAGGGGCTCCAGGTCAATCGCAAGCGCGTGCAACGGTTGATGCGCAAGATGGGCATCGCGGCGCTGGGACCGAAGCCGAACACGACAAAGCCGGCCCCGGGGCCACAAGATCTCTCCCTATCTGCTGCGCAACATGGCAATCGACCGGCCGAGCCAGGTGTGGGTGGCCGACATCACGTATCTGCCCATCGGCCGCGGCTTTCTCTATCTCGTCGCCATCATCGACTGAGCGAGCCGTGCGGTTCTGGCGTGGCGGCTGTCGAGTACGATGGACGTCTCCTTTCGAGTGGCGGCTCTGGACGAGGCGCTGGCGACGCACGGCACGCCGGAGATTTTCAACACCGAGAAGGGTAGAGGCGTTCTCCGATCGGATCCGCCAGCGCGCTCCCGCTCGCGGTGACAAATGGCATCTGGACCAGGTCGCTATCTCGATCGCGGGCGAACAAACATTGGCTCTCGCGCTGTCGACCAGAATGGCTTCGCTCTCGACGTCTTGATCCAGCGTCGAGAATTGATTCGCGCGCTGCGCAGCGGCTTATAAGTCCGCCGTCACGCCGCCGCGCGTGATGATCACGGACAAGCTGCGTTCGTACGGCGCCGCGAGGGTTGAACCTCGCCAGCACAAAGCTCTCAACAATCGGGCCGAGAATTCTCATCAGCCGACGCGGCGACGCGAGCGGATCATGAAGCGTTTCAAATCGTCCCACTGGGCTCAACGGTTTCATTCAGTTCACGATCAGGTCGCGAACCTTTTCCACATCCGCTATCTCGGAGCTATCACCGCCGACTTCCGTCGTGCTTCGCGCGAACGAGCCTTTGCGACTTGGCGCGAAATCTCCACGACAAGCGCTATCGCCGAATCTCGAACCTTCGAGAATCGCCTCCTTCGTCTCGGCGGTCGATTAAGTTGACGAGGCCCTCCATGCGTCGCCCACGCGTTCTTCATCGGCCTTGATTCATCATCGGCCGACGAAGACCGAGACTGCAGCCCGCAAAGCTGACCGGCCGCTACGGCAGGACGTTCTGGTGTGTTCGAGGTCAGACATACGGCGTGCCTCAACAATCGCTAGCCCTGTCGCGTAAGCGACATAGCTATCGGAAGCCGTCGGGAATGCGCATCGCTTCGCTGGCATGGATTCTGCTCACCACCAGGGGCGTAGAAGCGAGGCTACGACATCGAGCGTCGTTGCGGATGGCGCGCACATGTGTTGTTCGTGAGGTGATATGCGACCTGGAGTTCTTGTACGGGGCGCGGCAGCAGTTACGCTTGCCGCTTGCGGTGGCGCTAATTCGGCGGATCTCGATCCAGCGGTGAAGGTTTCATCCGACACTGTGGAGCTGGACCGGGAATTACATTGCGTGCACGGCGGTGGCGGCAATGGCCGGACATCTTCAGTGACCCCTACGGCCCATCTATCTATGGCGCCATCGTCCATACCCCTGCATCCCTGGCTGGGGCCAGAGCGGTGATCCCAGCTTTAGACCGTGCCGCCCAGTCGCCCACTCAGATGTCTGGAAGATTGGAACCTGATTCTGGCGCAAGACTTGCGTGCAACGTTTAGGACGCTTTGTGCGCACGGGCCAGTGCTGGGCTTTGGAGGAGACACTGAACGCAGCTGCGCCATTTCGTGAGGTCATCCCCAGCCTCCGTTATCCCCACAGAACGAGGACGAGTGAACGAACATGTACAAGCTTGGCGCTTTCATGCTTGCGCTGCTGGGTCAGCAGGGATTGGCAGCCGCGCAGGCTCCGGCCGACAACATTGCAAAGCCGCTGCTGGTGCCGTCCGATTACGAGCGAGCGCTCACGATCGGCGCTCAATATAACCAGCTCACTGTCAATATGCCCGACGTTCCGTTCTGGCTCGCAGAGGGCGAAGCGTTCGTCTACCGACGGACGACTCAAGGCAAGCACCAGTTCATGCGGGTCGATGCCGCCACTGGCGGAAAGCAGCCGGCTTTTGATCATACCCGCCTCGCGGCGGCGCTGGCCAGGGCAAGCCTCAAGAACTATAAGGCCGACAATCTGCCGTTCGACCGTTTCGAGCTGGCCGGCGATGCTCGCATGATCACCTTCACCATCGACAACACCCCGTGGACATGCGATCTCGTAAGCTATGGCTGCACCGCCAATGCCATGCGCCCGGACGTCTATCAATATGACCCCACCCCGCCCGCGGAGAACGATCCGGAGAACACAAGCATATCGCCTGACGGCAAATGGTTGGCCTATACTACAAAATACAATATCTTCCTGCGCAGCGAGGACGGCTTGCAGGACATCCCGTTGACCTGGGACGGATCGGAAGGCAACTACTATGCTCTCTCGACGCTAAGATGGTCTCCAGATTCGCGTCACCTCGCAGCTTACCGCATCCGTCCAGGCCATAAACGTCAGATCCACTACATCGAATCCTCTCCGACGGACGATCTTCAACCTAAATATTCGTCGATGACGTATCCGAAGCCGGGTGATGCCTTGCCACTGCTCCAGCCGGTGCTGTTTGACATCATCATGCAGAGCAAGATTGAAATCGACAATGCTTCCTTTCCAAATCCTTACGAGCTTTCGCCGATCAAGTGGTGGAAAGATGGTCGCGGGTTCACCTTCGAGTATAATCAGCGCGGGCACCAACTCTATCGCCTTGTCGAGGTGGAAGCTGCTACAGGTAAGGTGCGCGCTCTGATTGATGAGCGCAGCATTACCTTCATCGATTACCAGCCTCTAGTGATGAACCAGCGGAATACTGGAAAGTTCTTCCGCTACGACGTTGAGGACGGAAAGGAGATCATCTGGGCGTCCGAGCGCGATGGATACGAGCATCTGTACCTCTTCGATGGCCGAACCGGTGAGCTCAAAAACCAGATCACTAGAGGAGATTGGGTGGTTCGCGCGGTCTACTACGTCGATCCGGTCAAGCGCCAGATTTGGTTTGGTGCGAGCGGGAAGGAAAAAGGGGAAGATCCCTATTTTGTCCATGCTTACCGTGTCGACTTCGATGGGAGCGGACTGACCGCGCTCACTCCTGAACCGGCCAACCATCACATTGAGTTTTCACCTAACGGCCGCTACTATCTCGACCTGTGGTCACGCATCGATGTCCCGCCGCGCTTGGTGTTGTATCGCGCCAGTGATAATGCCGAGCTGATGCAGGTTGAGAGCGCCGATATCTCCGAACTCATCGCCTCCGGCTGGCAGCCGCCCCTCAGCTTCCATGCCAAGGGCCGGGACGGCGAGACCGATATATGGGGGGTTATTCACAAGCCCCTCAACTTCGATCGAAACAAGAGATACCCGGTGGTGGAAAACATCTATGCCGGCCCAACGGGTTCTTTCGTTCCCAAGTCGTTCTCGGCCTTGGTTGAGCCGCTCACCCAAATGGGGTTTATCGTCGTTCAGATCGATGGAATGGGTACGAACAATCGCTCGCGCGCGTTCCACGACATTGCCTGGAAGAATTTAAAGGACGCCGGCTTTCCCGATCGGATCCTATGGCATAAGGCGGCGAGCGCGAAATATTCGTGGTACGATATCTCGAACGTCGGCATTTTTGGCGGGTCCGCCGGCGGGCAGAACGCGGTGAGCGCGCTGCTCTTCCATTCCGATTTTTACAAGGTGGCGGTGGCTAACAGCGGCTGTTACGACAACCGGATGGACAAGATATGGTGGAATGAACAGTGGATGGGTTGGCCGGTTGGCATCGAATATTCGCTGTCCTCCGCCATCGACAACGCCCACAGACTACAGGGTAAGTTGATGCTCGTTGTCGGCGAAATGGACCGCAATGTCGATCCGTCCTCTACCTATCAGATGGCTGATCGGCTCATCAAGGCAGGAAAATACTTCGACATGCTTGTGGTACCCAGCGCAGATCACGGAGTGCCCGGCAATTATAGCGAGCTCAAGCTTCTGGACTTCTTCGTTCGCAATATTCATGGGCAGATACCACCTAACTGGAACGCCCTATCGATTGAGCTGCTGAAACCCAATTAAGGGCCATGATTGCGCGAAGAGCTATCATCATTTAGGTCCAACGCCGTGGCGACTCGAACGAGCGCCCTCCGATTTCGCTTGTCTCTCAGCATTAGAAAGCAAAAGCACGGTGATCTATGACTCTTTGGGAGTTTTGGGACAGGCGCTGCCGATGTTGGCGCGGGCGCTTTTCTAGTGTGGGCATACATTTAATGCGGACGCGGACGGCATTTCGGTATCGTTGCCAGGTGTTGATTTCGCGGCACATTCGCTTGGGATATACCATCTTGAGATCCAGGTACTGGGCCCACCGGACGCCGATCTGATTCTCGACCATGTTGAGCAAGCATTCGTGTTTGGAGGAGCAGGGGAAACTCGAGGCGTCGCAAAATCCGCCTAGCTTAGGCAGTGGAATGCCTGTTACAGGGCGCCTGCGGACGCGCAACGAGATGCAGGCGCTGATCGATGCCGACCCCCCTCCCGCGACCGCGGCGCGCGCATGGTCGCGGGCTTTAATCGCGGCTACAAGGCTTCGAACGGACCTACCGGACCTGTACGCCGGCGGCTTGCGTCGTGATCCGCGGCTACATCGAGGAAGGCTTGAATATAACGCGACCTGACGGCCCGCTATGCCAACTGACCGCGCGATCCTCGACGGCACTCTGCCGGCGGATGGCCCACGGACGGAGTCACGACCCGAACAGGATGATGATTGCGGCTTGGTTCGTCGTGATCGAATGGGGAACTTTAGCCCTTGCGAGGCTTACTTCGCCTCCAGGGGAGCGAGCATCCTCCGCTGACGTTTTTCTTGCACCGGCGAAGTCGAGCTGGTCTGGCACGATCTGGTCGATCGTGGTGATATGTTGGTAAGCATCGGAAGACTACGCCGGCCCACTGGAAGTGATCTCGGAGACGGGACGCCGCCTTTGGTTCTCCAGGACCGAGGAAGCTGCTTTGAAAGGACGTTGGGAGGGGTGGATTGGTCTTCTGGCTAATCCAGCACTTGCCCCGGCTTCCTGAAGAACTCTGCTCTACGTCGCATGTGACGTCCCCCGGGACAAAAGAGCAGGCCGGTCGTGGAGGTGTCAGATTGCATAACGACTGACCTCCTCCGGGCATTGTTGCCTCGTTGTGTCGCTTCATCATTAGTTGGCAGTGCCGTATTCGTGGTGCTGAAACAGGAGCGCGTCGGCCCGCTCGCTGCGCCTGATTTAAGTCGGCGCCGAAGTTTGTCAGGATACCCGCACTTGAATAATAGCACGGCGCTGACGTCAACTGGTGCCGTCACGTTTACTGATACCGCACAGGGAGGCACGAGCACGCCTGTTTCCAGAATTCCGGCAACTATCGTTGCGAACAGGCTGATCCGGATCATTTAAGGCGCTAAGTCCGACCCAGCTCGCCAAAGCCACGAATCCCAACAGAAACCAAATCACAAGAGCAAGCGGGCCACAACGAAGGGGAGGCTTTTGGGTTGCGGTTCTGAGTCTTGAGGGTCGGTCCAGGCTTTCCATGATCGCCAAGTCTGAGGCGACATCGGTCCGTCAAAGTCATGAAGGCTAGTTTCGTCCACGGCTATCTCCCGCCACAACACCTAATTGATCAACCCATGGTAGAATGGCCTGCCCATGAGAGAACCCGTGCCTCTCGGTACAACACCCCGGCGCCATGTGGGGCGGATCGGCCCTCGCGAAGAAATGGGCGCCAACCAGATAGTTGGCCTCACCGATGGGCTCGGGCAGGGCAGTAACTTCGCGGTATTCCCGACGAAGGTGAAAGGCGCCGCGGCCGTGTTCGGTTGTGGACTTTTCTGAGCCGCATATTGAGCAATCGCCCTGCCGGTCTTTAGATAGCAGACGGGGATAGGGCCCCCCCGCCGCCGACGGGAGCGGGCTGCCTTGCCTGGGCCAAGTGCTGCTCAAAGCCATCTTGTCGGGTCTGGCTCGTCTGCGGCTGTTCCGAGACGGCGTGCTGCACCTGCGACCAAGCTGGTACATTAAATGGGTCAGAACCTTGCGGGTCCACGCTAACCTCACCTCCAGGATCACCTGAACAGGTCTCGGTAGTCGGGCAAGCTTTCGAGAACCTGACCTGGCCATGGTTCCATACAGGGAGTTATTCGCGCTGGCCCACCCCGGAAATGACGGCGCTCGGGACCAGCCTCTCCTCCAATCCGCCCGATGCTCCCTGGAGAACTAACGAGATCCTTTTCCATAATCTCTTCCAGCTGGCGTCCGGTCATATCCGACCTAACGGGCTCGTCTAGCGCATTGCGGCCGATCCTTTCAAGGAGATCGCGAAGCTTCGGTCCCATGCGTCACGAGAACGTGGGAGCAGAATGGCGCATGCGATGATCAGAAGAAAATCAACGTAGATACCAACAGATTGAGCGCATGTTCCGTTTCAGGCGTGTGTGCGATGCTTGTCGGGTTGTGAATGTATGACAGTCCGACGCTTGCATATATCCCCGGGGCGAGATGCGCGGTGTATGTTCCCGTGATTGCTGTGGTCTCGCGGTGCGCAAGCTGGCCTTTAGCCAGAGCAGCATCCACTGCATGCTTGCTCCAGGCTGTGCTGGTCGCAACGAGAGCAATCAGATCACTGGGCCGACTATCAAAAGCTCCCTTCGCATAAAGACGCAGCTCATAATACCGGCTGATCCTGTTGAGGTCAGGTGGAGTTCCCATGACGGAGAAGCCGCCATAGATGCCGCGAGACGGCGACCCAGGGGCGTCACTCTGCGAGAGCTGCCTGTCGGCAGCGATGTAGTAAAAATTGTTCCCGCTCTCCCTTTGTTGCTTGGGATCCGCCAAATTCATGTAGCGGCTACTGTTGAAACCAACGCCCGCCCGCAGCCACGTGTCGGGTATGCCCGGAGCAGCCTTGTTCTTGTAGCCGGCTTCTTCAACGAGAAGGATGCCTGCATTGGCCGTGCTCCAGTTCAAGCCGGTGGGATTCTCCGTTATCTGGGCATAGGGACCATCTGGACTGATTGAGCGTTGGATGGAGACCTTGTTGTACAAGCGATCGTCAAAATTGTACTTCAAGTTGACCGCCGGCGTGGGCGCGGCATTGGTGCTCATCCCTGCCTGGAACAAGGCAGACATGTTCGATCCTGTAATCCCTCCGAACAATGTGCCGGTGAACTCATTTTGGTTTCTGAGGTAGCCAAGTTTGAGTTCTAGCGTCCTGTCGAAGAAAGTCTGGTAGTAGGCGAGCGTATTGATTCCCACTCGATCTGGCCCCGGGCGATCCCACGTCCAGTATTGCTGCTCGGCTCCTACGACAATCTGTCCGTCGGCAATGCCAAACCGGCTGAGATCGTAGGTGACAATCATGAAGTTTGCCGACGCGAAGGTCGGATTCTGGCCCATATAGAGCTGGTTTGCGATAGTGCTTCTGGCTGCATTCGGCAGCTGGTTGTTTGCAAAGCTGTTGTGTGTCCAGCCGATGTAGCCGATGCCGACATCTGCCAGCGCCGATCTAACGTTGTCCTGATCAATTGTGTCCGCAGGGCCGGGTATGTTGAGCCACAACCCTTTTTCACGCAGATCGTCGTACCTTGCGAAGGGATCGATCGTCTTTTGCGGTCTCGTCTGAGCAGCCCTGTCCGCATTGCCGCGCTTCTCGAAAGGCACTCCGGGACCTGCTGCTGACGCCGGGGCAGGAGGGCGGATTGCCTGACGGATCAGGTCGATCGGGAGCTTTGCGGCCCGATCGGAAGCCTTTCGTCTTTTGCTGGCCTGATCCACAGGGTGGCTACTAGGATCAAGCCCGCTCGCGGTTTGTGCCAGTACGGAATTGCCGACCAGACAAGCCGTTAGCGAAAGTGCGATAACAAGCCAACATTGCTTTCCCCTTGGTCTAATATTGGAAGAAAGTGCTGCCGTAGCCGCGTATGTCCGAGGCGAGGTCGTCGCAAGTAAGCAATCACGCATGGCGCACTTCGGTTCCATGTCTGCCGGCCATGAATAGATTGCACTGCGGCCTGATTGGCCCAGAGTGAGCTCCCGGCGTTTTCGCGTCCGAGGGCGAGGGGGACGAGCCAGAATTCGATCTATCCGAAGAGAACCACTCAGGCTTCCCAAACCTCTCCGCTCGCGGCGCGATGATGGTCTGGTCTGCAACTTTCTTGAGCATCACGGCCGCTGCGCCGAGAGCGAGCGGCGAGCGCTGGCTCGGCAAAATGCTCACGCCGAGCGCCCGGGACCTCGCTGTCCTGGCCGCCAAGACATTGCGAATGGCCAGCACTGTGAGTCAGGCGATTCTGGCGGTGCCGCGCATTTGCGTCGAAGGCGGCTTTCTCGACGAAACGGCAGCTACCAGAAAGCAAGGCTCGCCGGGCAAGCGGCCTGGCTTCACGAAGCGCTCCATTGGTATCGTTGTCACCGAAAGACGCGACAATCGCCAGGCTCGAAGGCCGGAGAGCCTTTGAATTTGCGCGCCCGGCAACCACACCACAACGTCTAACGTGGTGGCCCAGGAGACCAGAGGAATCAGCCATCGAGCAGCTTTGGCGTGTATCGGCGAGCAGTTGCTGCCTCCGTCAGCGCCGTTGGCGCGGCAAAATCTGTCTTGCATCCGAATCCTTCACGTGCGCGGCGTTCGTTGGTCACGCTTGCCACGTGCCCGTCATCTCGAACAACCTGCCGGAATTGGTAGTTGACCAGGTGCAATGGTTGCCGGTCCAATCGGCCATTGCGGCTCGGCCGCTCAGCCGTGGCGCTCACGTGGCGCGTCCGGAATGAAGTTGCTGGTCTCGGCAACGCGTGAGGCGGGACTCCATCGAACACGCTGCAGCAATCGGTGGACGGTTTGCATTCGTGCAGCGGCAAGGTAGGAAAATCTGCAAGGTTCTTCTGAATGATGAGAAAATGCTGCGCCATCGCCGACGAAGACGAGAACCATTGCTCGATGGTGATGCTATCATGGAGAACGCGCGCAAATTGTCGCGTTGCGTTGCTCAAGAAGGGAGTTTGATAAGAGCAGTGGCAGCCGATCGGGAAGGTCGCCAAGATTGATTATTCTCGACGCTGGCAGCTACTGGAGCGCGTGAGTATCGCAGGCTGTCGCTTCGACGAAATAAGCCTGCTGGAATGGGATGTTGAGCGAGGGACAATGGACTGGATTGATCAAGCGGCCGCTTCAGACTTGCGGCCGCTCTTGCACCGGCCGTCAAGACGGATTCCCCTGGTTTTCCCGCTTGTCCTCGTCGGCTCGTGTGCTGCTGGCGCCTGGCTTTGGGCTAACCTTGAAAAGTTTGTCGAGACGCCGGAAGCCCGGGAAGTCGCTTCAACGATGAGCCTGTCACCGGAGGACAGTGCATCCCTGTCCGACATAAAGTGGGCACAGCAGAAAGCTGGCGATGAGATCGCAGAACTCAACCGCCGGATCGATGCCCAGCGGGATGACCTCAAAGGGATCCTGGATCAGATCACCGTGCTGACTTCGCGGATCGATTCGCTGCAGAGTTTAATACCTGTCCCTTCGGCTGCTTCCGTGCCTCCTTTGTCGTCATCCGGGGCTGTTTCAAGCGTCGCCAGGAAACGCCTCGGGCGGTCCAAACCACAGGGACCTGTTTCCGTCGGAGGCGCGCCAGTGATCGCAGGACCGAAGACCACCGAGCCTTGAGGTCTCAGTGGCCGCTGCAGGCGTGGTCGAGTCTTCAACTGCGCTCGAGGAGGTGGACCGTA
The DNA here is from genome assembly GCF_028128935.1 of Bradyrhizobium sp. CCBAU 11361. Classification (NCBI taxonomy): domain Bacteria; kingdom Pseudomonadati; phylum Pseudomonadota; class Alphaproteobacteria; order Hyphomicrobiales; family Nitrobacteraceae; genus Bradyrhizobium; species Bradyrhizobium sp. CCBAU 11361. The sequence continues at coordinate 4,222 of NZ_LBJZ01000131.1, read as the reverse complement.
ACTTCGCAAAGCTGCCTCCGGCCGTAAAATACCCAAAGCTTGTGCGGGTGCCGGCGTCTTCAGCGGCATATCGCTGAGGCCGTCACCATCATCGAGAGCACGCCGAGGGAGGTGGAGCAGAGCCCTTTCCGCGTGATCGAGGCGTGGCCCTGAACAGCGGAATCCGCTGCGTCTTCCTTTAAATCAACTTCCTTTTGATCAGCCCTCGCCGGTTTTGAGGCCATATCTGAAAGTTCATGTCATCACGCCGCCGCTGCATCCTCGAAATCCGGCCCGTCTGCCCGAGGCGATTCTTCGGATCGCCCCCTCGCGAAGAGCTTAGATGTTTGGGATCTGCTCACATGCGTGGCTTAGTTAATAGGGGTACGGTCGAGATAAGTGTCGAATGCGGCAGCAACAGCACGAATGACAAACCGGTGCTCCTGCTTGATCCGAATGAATCCGTCTTCAATGTCCACTATCCCGTCTTCGGCAAGCATTCCCAGGCGGTCGGCCGAATCGAGAAGAGGAATCGGATCAAATCCGTGAGCAGCACAGATCGCTGGTACGTCGGCCTGCAAATCGCACATCAGACGCTCGATAATTGCGGCTCGGAGGCGATCTTCGGCAGAGAGAAAGTAGCCTTTTGAGGTTGCCAGACGACCAGCCTGAATGTGTTGGTGATAGGAAGCAGTTGCGATCTCGTTCTGGACGTAACCGTCACGCAGACGGCCGATGGCTGACGGGCCTAAGCCGATCACGGTTTTGCAGGTATCAGCCGAATAACCCAGGGAGTTGCGGCGCAGCCGACCGGCTTTCTGCGCTAGCGTGAGCTCGTCGTCGGGCAGGGCGAAATGGTCAAGCCCGATCTGGCGGTAGCCGGCCGAGACCAGTGTATCTGCAATGGCCGCGGCTTGCTCAGCGCGGGCGACATTGTCCGGCAGCGCCGCCTCATCGATCTGGCGCTGACGTTTCATATAGGAGGGGACGTGAGCATATCCAAAAACTGCAAGCCGGTCTGGCCGCATGGCCAGAGCCGTCCGCGCGGAGTCCACGCAGGACCGGACCGTCTGATGCGGCAGTCCGAAGAGAAGGTCGAAATTGATGCGGCTTATCCCATGCTGGCGAAGACTTTCGACGACAGAAGCCGTCTGCACCTCGCTCTGGACGCGGTTGACCGACCTTTGAACCACGGGGTCGAAGCTTTGCACGCCGATGCTCGCGCGGCTGACCCCGGCTGCTTGTAACGTTTCGGCCATCTCGGCCGTGAACGCACGCGGGTCGATTTCTATGGCGATGGTAGCTGATTTGCTGAACGCGAAGCAGCGGCGCAGGAGTTCCATCAAGGCCAGGAAATCGGTTGGCGCAATGGTGGTCGGCGTCCCACCGCCGAAATGCACGTCGCTCACCGGCAGAGCGCGCGGCGCTTGCTCTGCGACCAAGCGGATCTCCTCATGCATCGCCGCCAAGTAAATGCTGATCGGTCGCTCGCTGCGAGTGAGGCTTGTAGGAAAGCCGCAATACCAGCAGATCGAGCGGCAGAACGGCACGTGGAGGTAGAGCGATACGGGTTCGTCGGGCGGCAGCCGCCTCAACCATGTCTCACAAGTCTCGGCACCGACCATCGCGGAGAAATCCGGTACGGTTGGGTAGATGGTGTACCAAGGCAGGCGAGCATCGCAATACTTGTTTAGGAGGGAGGTCTGCAAGGCTGAACTTTCCTATGCTCAAACAGTATGAAGCTGACCGACGCCCTCTCTTCTGTCCTTGCGTTACGTCAAAAGGGCCTACCTGTTCCTCAAGTCTGGTCCCGCTCTCGATGTCACTGCCAACGCGGCTTAGGGGCCGGGAGTGAGAATGGGAATGAGAGCCGCTCGTTAGCGATTATCTGGATGCTTGTGGGTAGAATGAACTTCTCGTATGAGCACGGTCGGAGCGGCTAGTCTCCCCTGACTAGCCTGCGCGCAGTGTCAGTCATTCATCCGAGGGCGCGTCGCTTCCGCATTCCTTGACGCGCAACCTTTCGCGACGAAAACCACGGATCTAAAGGCATCACCAAAAGCGGGCCAGGCTGTCGCTGGGCTTCCAAGCCGGTTTTCCGAGGAAAAGCCGATGTGGATGCTCATGGCATTCGACCAGGATGTGGAAATCACGATAAAGTCGCATGGTAAAATGCGCCGACGCTGGCGAGATCACGTCTAGTCCGGCAGCACAATAGGGCATGAGGGCTCAGAACCTGAAACACCCGCGGCGGGTGCCGCTCATCGGCCCACCCGAACTACAATCACGAGATTCACCTCACCGATTCTCTTGCTGCTCCGTGAATGAGGGAACCGGCCGGCGCTTTCAGCAAAACTTGGCGGACAAGGATGCCGAGGTTGCCCGCAAGGCCGAGGCCTTGCCCAGCAGCGAGGGGCCACGCAGCGCGAGCAGTCGAGGACCAGCTCGCCGAGCGGTTAGCTGCCGAGCGCGGCCAGCTCGTCGCCATGGAAGCGAAGAAGGCTCGAGACGCTGCGGCGGCCGAGCTAATGGCACAAACTGCCGAAGCGGCCGAGCTTTGTCAAAACTTGGAGCCAACAATGCCAGGCTTGCCGAGGCGCAGCAGGCTCAAGCCGAGCTGATCCGCAAGCAACGTGCCCTTGATGAAGAGAACGTGAACTCGATCTGCCATCGAATAGGTCTCAATCGGTGATTTCCAGGCGAAAGCCAGGCAGGAAGCTGACGAAGCCGCGCGCTTGCGTGTGCTTGAGAAGGATCAATCGATGGAGTCGATTGCCCAGACGATCAAGGAGTTGAAGCGCAAGGCTGAGCAGCCCTCCAGCAATTCCCGGGCGAAGTGCGCGAGCTCGAGCTCGAAGCCTTGCTTCGCAGCCGTTTCCTACGGAGACGATTGAGGCGATCGGCAAAGGAGCTGGCGCGCACGTCGTCCAGCAGATCAACGGTTCGATCGCTCGTCCAGCCGGTATCATCCTTTGGGAATCCAAGGGCACTAAAGCATGGAGCAATGGCTGGCTTGGGAGGCGGGCGTCTCGCCGCTTACCTTCGATATGCAGCACCTCTCAGCAGATGCCACGAGTCGGATGCCTCCCGTTGAAGGCCGGCGTGTCACGGAAAATAAATTGCTTGCTAGATGAAGAGCGCCAAGTGCGCGATCGTACAACGTGACGCTACGTGCGATTCAAGTGCTTTGGAGCAGCTCACGAGAACATTTTTTAATTTCAAGTATAAAATGCATGAGCCTCAATTCCGCCACGCTGCTTGTCTCATTGCCGCAAGCATCATCACGGATGTACTGATGATGTTGGGGCGGGCCCGGCGCGCTTTCAACCCCCGGCAAAGTGCGTCGGGGCGCCTTGGTTCGGCGGCGTCCCGTTCCGGCTCCAATGCAGCTCACCAACTACCGAGCTCCTCGACGTATAGTCGACGCGCGAGTCGAGATTGGCGCGGCCTTCTAGTCACGTGAATCTAAAGTTCGCCACATAAAGTCTGCTGGGCTTTGTGGCAGAAGCGTTTGATGGAAGCCAAGATCTGGTCTGCGGACTTGGTCCATTTGAAGGGCTTCGGGTTATTGTTGTGCAGTTCGATGAAGGTACGGATGTCGGCCTCGAGTTGCCTGACGGAGGTGTGAACACCTCGCTGGATTTGCTTTCTGGTGAGCTCAGCGAACCAGCGCTCGATCTGATTGATCCATGACGCGGAAGTCGGCGTGAAGTGGACATGATAGTGCGGCCGGCGAGCGAGCCACGCTTTGATCTTGGGTGTCTTGTGGGTGGCGTAGTTGATGGGGTGGACGCCCCCTCACGGCATAGCTGTGCCAAAGTGGTGTCGTTGACCATCACTTGAACGGAGGCGTCCATGTCGGAAGTTAGCATAATCGGGTTGGATCTGGCGAAGAATGTGTTCCAGATGCACGGCGCGGATGCATCAGGAACCGTGCTTTTCCGCAAGAAGCTGCGCCGGGATCAGGTCCTTAAATGTCTTGCCGCGCAGCCGACGTGCACGGTCGCCATGGAGGCCTGCGCCAGCAGCCACTACTGGGGGCGCGAGATCGGGAGATTGGGGCATGCGGTGCGACTCATTGCGCCAGACTAGAACCAAAGCCTTTCGGTGCGCCCCGACGGCGCGTATTACCAGTGGAGGAAGGATCCACCCAGAGAGTTGTCGATTTGATCTGGTAGCTGACGAGCGGTTTGGACGAGCAATCGGACGGATCGAAGCCTCGTGACAAAGGTCGCTTTAGGCG
>NZ_LBJZ01000130.1:0-14322 GCF_028128935.1 Bradyrhizobium sp. CCBAU 11361 | reverse complement strand
ACTTCTTCAATCATGGCCTTCGCTTCGTAGTGCTGCTCATGCCGGTCGTATAGCTTAAAGGCAGTCGCCGACTTTCACTATCCACCCGCCATAGGCAAGGTAAGGTGCATGGACGGAACGGAGCGCTTGATGGGCGAAGAGCAATTTCTGAATCGCCTTCATGAATTCGTGGCAATGCGCTTTGCGAAAGCAACGTCCAAAGAATTGCTCCAAGCCGAATTGGATCATCTTACGGTCTTCCTGCGCCGACTCAATGACATCGCCTCTAAGGGCGTACATGGTTCGGTTACATTCGCGGAAGCCAAGCAGGGCTTGATTGGTCTCTACTTCTTTCTATTCAACCTCCACCAGCATTTGACGCACGAGAAGGATGCACTTATTTCCGTGACTGTCACCGCCGAATAGTTTGCGGTTGCGCATGCAACTGGGCTAGGCAACGCCCAGGGATAGCCCGTCAAGGCCGAGGCGGAGCGTCGCACGGCTTGAGCCTCAACGGGCGGAAGTCGCAGACCCGGGGCACTATTTTATAGATTTGTGTAGAGTGAATTTCGAAGATGCCCCCGTGAAGTGCGTATCCGGACGTGAAAAAATGAAACTGCACGACGGCCACGATCTTGGATGCATCGAATGACACGGGGCCTTTGGTGGCCTTTACGCAGATTGGTCACGCCTTCTTCGCTAAAGATGGCGTGCAGCTTGCGTTTGGTCGGCGGTGGGACGGCGAGTTGGTCCATATATCGCAAGTCGAATGGGGCGCGGCGTGTGGGTGCACCTGCCCGGCGCAGGACCGCAAACGCAAGCTCATTTCCCGCAAGCCGGAATCCGACATTGCCCATCACTTTTCGCACGCGCGACTGACGGAGGCGGAACGCAAAGCCGGTGTCTCGCCGAATTGCCGGTATGCGCCGATGACGATCCTTCACGCCTATGCCGAAAAGCTCCTTAATCACAGAAAAGCGCTGGTGCTTCCGCCTGTCGCCGGGAGCTATGGAAAACGCCGCAGGACGAAACGTGTCGCCAAAGAATACAGCTTCGATGCCGCAAAGCTGGAGGCGATGGACGGAGAAACCATCCCTGACGTGATCTTGTACAGGGGCGAGCAGCGTATGCATGTCGAGGTGTTCGTTACGCATCGTTGTGATGAGGAGAAGCGCGCAAAAATCATCGCGGCTGAAATCGCCGCCATTGAAATCGACCTCTCAGGTGTGGACCGAAATGCTAATTTTGCCACAGTGAATGATGCGATCCTGAATTCCGCGCCGCGCGAGTGGATTTACAACCGAAGAGTTCAGGACATCGTGAATGAGCTTCACGCTGAGGCCGATGCCGAAGCGGAAGCCTCCAAGAAACGTCGGCAAAAGGCTGTCGCCGATCTCGCCAGCGCCTATGCTCGCGCGAACAAGCAAGCCCTCGCCGCCGATTGGAAAAATGCCGAAGACGTAGCCAAGATAACCGAGGCTGGAGATGCGATACTGCTTGGTGGCAGCGCGAGCGGCGGAGGATATTTTACCGTCCATCCGCGCGTCTGGAAGGCTGCTGTGCTTAACCTTCTGCATGAGCGTTTTGGAAATTCATCGCCTGGTTCAATGGTGGCCAACTTCTCGCGGCGTGGCTGGCTTGTGACGCATTTTCGCGGACTGGAGCATGACGAGGATAGCCTGACGGAAGAGGCAGGCCTACCTCCCGGCGGGCCGCAACAAGCCATCGAGAGTTTTCTTCGACATCTGGCCCGCAAAGGGATTGCTGCGGACGAAGGATGGCGGTGGGGTTACACCCATAAGCACTCCAACGAGCTTGATAATCGCGCGCGCGAGAAGCAACGGCTCGCACGCGAAGAATCGGAGCGGTCATCGCGGCGTGGCCGCTTGGCAAGCATGGCAAAAGATATTGTCGCTGCAGGAAACCCAGATAGCGCAGAAAAATTTGACCTCAATATTTGGCTGGTCCGCCCGCTCGGCAGCACCGGGAAGACTGCACACCAGATTGCTGAAGTTGGCGACACGACGTGGCACGAATTAATCAAAGGCCTCAAGACTACGCTTGCCGTACTGAAAGATGATTCGGAGGACAAGGCCGAAGATTTCGGCTTGCCCGTTAGCGATGCCCTGCATGCGATGCGCGCCGTTCATGAAGCGCGTATCGCTCAGCGAAAATCTGAGGCGGAAGAGAAAGAACGCCAAGAACGTCAAGCCCGGATTGACACTCTTATGCAGGAGGCGCGGCGAAAGCTCGGCGATGAAAGCGAGGCCTGGCTGGATAGGCCGTTCAAAAGGCTCGGTGATATGACACCGCGACAGGCCGCGGCAGAATCTGCGTCTAAGCTCGATACGGCGCGGTGGATATTGGATCAGGTTCTTGCCGCCCGTGTCGTCAGGGACAAATGGGTTGAAGAACTTGAGTGCGAGGCCACCGGTCTGCTTCGCCGGGTCGAAACTGATTCCGAACGCCTGAAAACCAAGGTTACGCTCTATATGAGTGCGGGCGATCCAAATCTTCCGAATCGCATTTCGCCAAAGGCTTACACAAGGAATGAAGTGACAATGCACGAATGTCTTGCTCTCCTCAAACAGCGGATAGGCAAGCGTTAAGGTGCTGCGCAGCGGCCATTTTGCGTGGACGGGGCTCGCCAGATATGGCAATCGAGGATCTTAACGGCATCTACCAGTTATCGCAATTTTCCTTGATGGTGATGCGGATCTGTGCCGACATCGTTGGTGGCCTCTTTATTCCGCAAGCCGAGACGAGCCAAATGGCATGACCGACGAGCCACACCTTGAAGAAGATGATGACGACATTCCGTGGGCCTCCCCGGAAATCCAGTCCAATTACGAAGCGGCGCTTGGGAGGTTTATTCTGGCCTTTAACCGTCTCGACAATCATCTGACCGAAGTTATCGAAACGGTGCTGGCGCGCCTCAATCGAAGTGATTTGGTCAATGCATGCACAAAAAGGGAATTTAGCCACAAGCTTCTGGTTCTCGATCTGCTCAAGACGTCCAGCGAAGGGCAAGGGATCAAGGACGTATCGATGCAAGCGATGCGGGACATTGCCATGCAGCGGAACAAGCTCGCACACGGTCACTTCGATCAGAATCCGTTCGATGGCACTTATGACGTTGTAACGAAGGGGAACGTGCGTTCTCAGTATTCGGTCGAAGACCTCGACGCGCTCACGGAATCCGCGGCAAAGGCGTGGGATAAGTTGCGGTATGCCGAAGCCTATTACGCTTTCTCCGATGTTCCAATTGATGACGAGAAAGCGTGATCGCTAGACAACCGCTTTGTGCGGTTCGGTACGCAGTCAGGGCGCCTACTATAGCCCCATGTCTTGAACCAGTGAATCAGCGTGCCGGCGGACATGCGGGCCTAGAGTAATGACGGCGATAGGTTAACCCATTCGTATCCGCCTCAACGGCGATATTCTCGACCTCCAGGGGGCAGCCAGTTTAAGATGCCTGAGCCAGCTACGCGAATTCGCGCGCCGCTACCCGTTCGACGAATGCAGGGGCGCGGCTGTCCCCCTCGTCCTTGCGGAGAACGCTCGTCCAGGGCGAACATGAAGCGTTCCGGGGCGTGGTATCGGAAAGCTAAGCGAGAGCATACATGGCCATTTCCGGCATGAGCGAAGAAGAACGCCATCGCAGCGAAGAAGGAAGCCGCGTCGACATGGAAAGGCTTTCAGGGGAGCTTAAGGACTTGGTCCTGAGTCTGCCACCCCGTGAACTGCTTGGCTACATCTGGAGCACCACCAAGGTCGCCGGCATGCTGGCCGAAGGTGATGCGCGTGCCCACCATCGTGCCGAACTAAATACAGTACAATTCGTGCTGGAATACGTGCACGCGGTCCTGGCGAGTTTTCGTCCCGGGGACGAAGGCGCATTCAAGGAAGAAACCGTCGCGAAGATTTTCAAGGTCGCGGAAGAGCTTCGTACCACGACAATGCTCTTCTGCCTCTTCAGAGCCGTCGGTGCCGACGGCGGCATGTTTGGGGATCGGACAGGCTTGATACTGCAATCCGTGCTCTCGAACTGGGTACTGGTGCGCGGAAACCGCTTTGGTGGACTGGAAGGAGAATTCTACGGGTTCGTTCTTGGACCACATGATCAGATCCTGCGTGAGACTTACGGCATCGGGGCCGCGGAAATCGCGGCTGGAATTCAGGCTGCGGTGAACTCGCTGGCTGGAGGACACGCTGATGCGGTCGATCGGATGGCAGCCCTTATGGAGGACGCCGCCAAAGCCGAGGCGGAACAGGGCCTGACGCAGAAGCAGGTCTTCGAGCAATGGCAGCGCGACCAGCCGGAAAAACTGGAAGCAGCAAAAGACGTTTATATGGATTTGTTCAGGGGCGGTAATTGCAACCTCAGCAGACATACCGACTTGCCGGCGGCATTGTTGGAAGACCTGGCGTTCGAGCGCGGAGCCCATCGCGACCTTTTCGCCCCAGGCCCGCTGTCGGGCACTCCGTTCCGCACCTTGCCGGCGCGGATGAAGCCGCTCATCAAGCTCGACGGGGAAGTTTTCGCGGCCGATCAGGCGTTCGTTCGCGATTCCGCCTATCGCGCCTTGCTCTGGAATCTCTTACAGCGCAGGCCGGAGTACAAGAAGGTATTTGAAACGCGGCAGAAGGATATGGGCGAGACGGCGTTTCAGAGCGTGCTGGCAAAGCAACTGGACGGCGCGGCCGTACATCGCGAGGTTTGGTACCCCTACCCTGATAAGGGTCATTGGGTTGAGAATGACCTGCTTGTCCGGATCGATGACGCGTTGTTGCTCGTCGAAGCCAAAGCCGGGGCAGCCGCGACCGTTGCGTCACCTGCAACGGACTTTGATCGTCATGGTCGTTCAATACACGACCTTATCGTGAAGGCTCACGATCAATGCCGACGCTTCTTGCAGTATCTCGCGTCAGCCGACGAGGTCCCCATCTATAGGCGCGAAGCCGGCCGGTATACGGAAGTAGAGCGTATCCGCCTAGCCGATTTTCGCCTCGTGCTTCCTATTGGCTTGACGGTCGAATCGTTTTCTCCCTACGCGTCCCTTGCGAAACTGTTCCCTGACGCCGGGCCGATCTTGGGACATCACCCGTTCCTTTCGCTCTCCATCGACGACCTGTTTGTTCTGCGACGCTTCCTTCCAACCACGGGCGAGCTGCTGCACTATCTGGAAGTTCGTCAAGCTGTGGCCGGAATTCCACAGGCGATCCTGTTTGACGAAATGGATCATCTCGGGGCGTATCTGACCAAGAACCGATTTGATTGGATGTTGCGCGCGCAACTCAACGAAAACACGGAACTGATCTGCTGGGATGGCCAGAGCGAGCCTATTGACAGCTATTTTGCGGATGGCGAGTTCGCGGATAAGGCGCCACCCGTGCAGGAGTATCCCGAAGAGGCAAAGAGGCTTCTTGATGCGCTCGAAGCAACGAAGGAAAAGGGATGGCTTTCGGTAGCTGGTCACATCCGGAATTTCGGCCAGGAATCGCGCAACAGTTTCTCGGACATGCTCGCGCAAGTGCGCACCAGCCTGTCGCAACATGTAAGCCGCTATTTTCAGATCGGCGACGATCCACCACTCTTCGTGTGGCTACAACGCACGGGATATTTGCCGGACATGAAGATGCTCCAAGCGAAAGCGCAAGCCGGCGCGATAATGGCGGGGCAGTCGCGTACGTTTACGGTGCTCGCCTACGTAACACCAAACGGGACGTATTCACGCGCCGTTCTTGTTCCTGTCGACATCCCTGAAAAAGGAACACGGGAGTACGGCGAGCTTCAAGGCGATGTCGTCCGGATGGACGCGCGAAAATATGCCATCCTTTCGGAAGCGATTGAGATGGAGCGTGAACTCGCTGCCGCACGAATGCCCGGCGCTAACGATCCTTGCTGGTGTGGAAGCGGTAAGAAATACAAGAATTGTCATAGGGCCTAACGGCGGGGTGAAGGTGAAACCGACGGTTCGAATAGGTTTGCCAGGTCTCAGAAGACATTTTCAGATGGAGGAGCATACTAGAAGATGAATCTCTCAAGTCTCATCGCACGAACGCTTGCTATTGTGGACAAGTCGCTTCGGAGCGACTTTCCAAACGATTATCAGAAGCGGTGCATGTACGCGGCGTTTGGGGCAAGCGCACTTCTTCAAGATGCCGGTCACCCGGCGGCCATTGTTGGCGGAGATTTCGTGGCGTTCGTGGTCGCGACGTCGGGAGAGCGAGCCGGGCTCCAAGGTTTTGGGTTTGGGAAGGATGAGCCATCCCACTTCTGGGTTACGCTAGACAATACAATCATCGATCTGGGGCCACACTATCTTCCCAGAGATTCGCGCTACCCGGCCCAACCATTACCCTTGGTTGCCTGGTCGCCGGCATCACGATTGCCGAAGTATCTGCGGTATCGTGCCGAAATCGAGTACGATCCAGCGGTGCGTCTCAATTCGACACCCGAGATCGAGAAGCGCATGGACACGTTTGTGGCACGATGCCGGAAACGCTTTGCCGAACAACGTGGTCAACCCAAACTTCCGCGATGGGTTTTGATGGGGGAGGCGTCACTTGCAGAGGCTGCTGCCGGCGGCGACGCATGGGCACAGAATGCCCTGCGGTTTGCGGCCGGCATTGGAGATGAGGAACTTCCCTTCTAGTCCTTCTGTACGGGACTAGGAGCCACTCAGAATGCGTTGGCAGTCCTTGGCTCGATCGATCAACTTGGCAGCCAAGCGCTTGATGATGGTGTTATCGAGCCCTTCCGCCTCTGCGGTAGCGCACACGTCAGTTACGTTGTCGGGAAGCAGCTCGGCCAAGGAGTTCAATCCGGCAATCACCTTGTCAGCATCGAAACGGGTTTCGCGGGCGAATTTCTGCCATTCGCGCGCACCAATCTGGCTAAGCTTGTATTCGCCGCCGATCTTCATCGCGAGCTTCATCTTTTGCAAGTCGACATCGTCGTAGGGAAGGATGCTGGCGATATCGTAGAGTGGTGCGAGCCGCACAGTGGGACCGCTGGCCAGCAGCAGCGAGTAGTTCTTGGCGTGCGCATCGGTGCCCCCGATGAGCCAATTGAAGCCGAGAGCATCGATGAATGTATCGATGTCATCCGCGCTATTGCTTGAGTGGGTGCGCAGAAGCTCGATAATATCGGCGGGGGCCGGTCCGCCCTCGCTTTGATATTTCTTGGTCGGCAAGATGCCGCGCGCCTGACACATGTCCTCTTGATGGACGCGGACAACATCGTTGCCGCTGAGCTGCCGATCATAGCGGTCGACGACGATGGCAATCTCTTTCTCGAACCGCATGACGTTGGTTTCGGCGGCGGGCAAGCCGAGATTGCGCGCAAGGTTGAGGCAGATGTGCTCATTCTCGGCATGGCCGTCGAAATGGCCAGTCGGGGGCTTCAGGATATGCGTTGTCGGAATCCGTCCGGAGGGAATTCCCCACCGGCCCTTTTGCAGAAGCAGCGCGGTTTTCGGCTGGGCCCCGGCGAGGCTGAATTGCCCCGTATCACGCGGTAGCCGCCACGCGGCATGATCCTCCCTCAACGCTTGCAAACGTTTTGCGATGGCCGCTTCGTCAAGCCATTCGACTTTGTCGTCTGCGCCGCTTCGCAAGACCTCTAAGCGTTCGGGTGTGACGAACTGAATGGCGCCAGCGCAATCCTCACCGACATGGGAAATCAGGGCAAACACGTTGCGGGCCGAGACTTGAAACTTCTTGGCCCAACGATCAAGGACGCGCTCGTTATCGGGCAGAAGTCCCCATAGAAAGGCTTGAACGGCGGAAGGGCCATGTTCTTCCGCCGCAAGCGGCATCGAAAGCGATATGGGGTACGCTCCCCGCGTTTCACGCCAGTCGTTGTCATATACAAAAGTCAGTCGGCCGCGAGCATCATTATGTACACGGCCGACTTCCTTGCCATCCAAGAGTGCGACGAGTTCGTTTGTCATGCCCTGCTCTTCTTGGCTTTGGCCACGATTGCATTGATATCGACGGCAGACTTGTCTGAACCGCGGCTAAGGGATTGCTCGCTGCTTGCATCCAAGCGGATGCCGAGAGCGTCAAGAGCGCGGAGCACAAGGCCAAGTTCGGCGCGGGCGTGGCCGTGTTCAACTTCGATGACCCACTGACGGCTAACGCCAATGCGCTTGGCAAAGCTTGACTGATCGAGCTTGAGCCGTTTGCGTCGGTCCCGAATGGCAGCCCCTAGATCGGTAGATGTGCGTATCAGCATGGCAATCCAAAATGTTGTCGTTCGCTTACATTATCATATGTCAGCGTTCGACGACAATAGAAAAATGTCAGCGAACGCCGACACGTGAAAATGTCACCGTTCGGCGACATAAAAAGGGCTGCTTTATGGCCGAAAGATACTTATAAATCAGCTATTTATATTAGATTATGGCCGATTTGAAATTGAGCTAGCTCTCGACGAAATGGCGCGACGATCCGCATCCGCCCGCACGCGACCTTGACCCGCCAGGGTTTGGTGACAGCGGCCTCAAACTCACGCTCGGGCTGTTTCGCCCCCCATGTACCGTCGTGGCTGACTGAGCGACGGGCAGTCCGATGCCCGCGATCAGTGACGCGGATACTCGGGCCCGACGGCGTCGTGCACGGCCGGTTCGAGCGCACCTACCATCCGCCATGATGGACCGGAGCACGTGCTGTGTTTCGCGCCGACCCGGAGCGGAAAGGGCGTCGGTCTCGTCATCCCTTCGCTGCTGACCTGGCCCGACTCTGCGATCGTCCACGACATCAAGGGCGAGAACTGGCAGCTCACCGCCGGCTTCCGCAGCCAGCACGGCCGCGTGCTTCTGTTCGATCCGACCAACGCGAAGTCGCCGGCGTACAACCCATTGTTGGAGGTCGGCCGCGGCGGGAGGTACGCGACGTCCAGAACATCGCCAACATCCTGGTGGACCCGGAGGGCAGCCTGGAGAAGCGGAACCATTGGGAGAAGACCAGCCACACCCTCCTGGTTGGCGCGATTCTCTACGTCCTCTATGCCGAGCAAGACAAGACCCTCGCGGGCGTCGCAGCCTTCCTGTCCGATCCGAAGCGGCCGATCGAGACGACGCTCGCCGCGATGATGCGGACTGCGTCTCGGTGAGGCCGGTGTCCATCCTGTGGTCGCTTCCGCTGCCCGCGAGCTGCTGAACAAGTCTGGCAACGAACGCTCCGGCGTCCTGAGCACCGCCATGTCGTTCCTGGGTCTTTACCGGGATCCGGTGGTGGCTGAAGCGACACGGTGCTGCGACTGGCGGATCACCGACATCGTCGGCGGGACCGGCCGACCACGCTCTACCTCGTCGTGCCGCCATCCGACATCAACCGCACCAAGCCGCTGATCCGCTTGATCCTCAACCAGATCGGCCGCCGCTTGACCGAGGATCTGCAGGCCAAGGCCGGACGGCGCCGGCTCCTCCTGATGCTCGACGAATTCCCGGCGCTCGGGCGGCTCGACTTCTTCAAGTCCGCGCTGGCCTTCATGGCCGGTTACGGCATCAAGAGCTTCCTGATCGCTCAGTCGCTGAACCAGATCGAGAAAGCCTATGGGCCTAACAACTCGATCCTCGACAACTGCCATGTCCGGGTCAGCGTCGCGACCAACGACGAACGAACCGCGAAGAGGGTAAGCGACGCTCTCGGCACCGCGACCGAGATGAAAGCGATGAAGAACTATGCCGGCAGCCGGCTCGCGCCCTGGCTGGGTCACCTGATGGTGTCGCGGTCGGAGAAGGCCCGCCCGCTGCTGACGTCCGGCGAGATGATGCAGCTGGCACCATCGGATGAGATCATCATGATGTCGGGCCTCCATCCGATAAGGGCTAAGAAGGCGCGCTATTATGAGGACGCGCGCTTCCAGGAGCGCATCGTGGAACCGCCGAGGATGACCAAGGCAAACGACGGGAGGCTGGACGACTGGAGCTCGCGGCCGCTGCCGCCGCGCCCGTCGGCGTCGCAGGCGCCGACCGAGGACCAGACAGAAGACGAAGACCCCAAGACCGCGGATCGGCGGCGGCATCCGGAACTGCATCAAGACATCGTCGAAAAGAAGGAACCGCTCGACAACGAGTTCGCGTCTGACGTCGCCGACGAGTTCGATGCCCCGCGGATCAGGCGCATGAACGACATGATGCGGGGCGTGGCGCGTCAGGCCTCGCTCGATCCCGGCGACGATCTCGGACTGTGAGGCGGCATGACCGGAACAAAGAAGAAGGCTCAGATGTCGGTCTATCTCGATCCAGACGTCATGAAGGCGCTGTCGGCCTATGCCGCTCGCCGGGAGCAGTCGCTGTCGCTCATCGCCGAAGCTGCCATTGCGTCCTTCCTGTCGCCGGACGCCGATGAACGGCGGGAAGCCGCCATCGCTAAGCGCCTCGATCAAATTGATCGTCGCATCGCGCGCCTTGAGCGGGATGTTGGGATTTCGGTCGAGACAATCGCTCTGTTCATCCAGTTCTGGCTCATGACGACACCGCCCCTCCCCGAACCCGCCGCCAAGGCCGCGCGGGCACAGGCCGGAGCGCGCTATGACAATTTAGTTGCAGCGCTCGGCCGCCGGCTCAGCCACGGACCGAAGCTGCGACAGGAGATCCCGGATGACGTGGATGGCATTCAGTCCTCTGCTCGTCATGAACGAGCAGAGTCAGACGGCAATTAAGAATTCAAGCCGCGCCAGCTATGCTCTAATCCATTCGCTCGCGGATTGTTCAGCTCTTGCCCGTACTGATCGATATCATGCTCTAATCGCACGGCCTTCGCATCGATAGGCATTCAGCAGAGGCCTGAAACGGAACCGCAGTGGCATGCTTATGCAAACGTCTCCAGGCGATTGCTTCGACTGACCTGCATTTTTTTACGGACCCAGACGATCAGGAGCGCTTCGACCAAGTCATCACCATGTCAATGAGATGCTGACGACGCTCGGTCATGTTACCATCGAGAGATTGAGGGCTTCGTTTCTGACTTCGCTCGCGGTTACGCCACACCCAGGGTCGACGTGCGGAGAGTAATCATTAAGGATGACGCGATCTTACTTGCGCGTGCGCGAAGCTATGGCGGCTGGACCCTCCCAGACCGCCTCGCCTACGTCGAACGATCCGCTGTGCAGAGTATCGAGAAAGAGACGTTCGAAGAAGCTGGCTTGCGAGTTGCCGCACCGCGTCTTACGCCGTTCCATACAAGGCCAGCGGTGCATATTCGGCAAATGTCCGCGATTTCAAAAAGATGTTCTTTCTTTGCGATCGCATCGACTGCCGTGAACCCGCGTCAGGCGGTGAGACGAGCGACGTGGGGTTCTTCCGCCTTGATAATTTGCCGCCACTTTCGCGTGCTGAGGTACTGGAAAGCGACATCGAAGCGGCATTTGCTTAGCGGATGCCCACAAGCCGCCTTGGTTGCGGTATGCCGATGACTTGATCACACCCCAACATTTCTGATGAATAGGTGCTCAAATCGCCAGCCAACTCAACTGACTCTCGTGCCATCCACCCCTAAAACCTGACAAGGCAAGCGATGTTCTCCGTTGTCGATGGAGAGCAATGGAAATTGTATGATTGGTTCGCAGTCGCGAGCATTGACGCCGAACGGAAAGATAAGATGACCTGCTGTCGGGCACGAACAGCGAAGCTGGCATGATCGATGGCGCGCGGCGTGGAGATGCGATCTATCGTAGCGCTGCCCACGACGCGCTCACGATTTCAGCAGATCAATATGAGGCAAGAGACCATCGTTTAAGGATGGCACGTTTTCGTACTAACGTGTCAGACTTGCGACAACCTGTCGGGGATCCATACGCGAATCTCGTCCAGCTGCCTAAATGCTCCAATTCTGTCGCTATGACCCCGCGAGCCGAGCCGTCTATCGGTTGGTACGGCGCTTGCTCGAGGAGAGATGGAACCACGTCCCTGACGAATAACTACATAACTAGATTCGTTGTGATGGACCCGGGACATAGGTTCTTTGACAAAAGGAGCCAACATGTCCGGTGTTGCGGCAGCGTTTCTATGGTCTCCAAAAAATTCAAGGTCGACTGTCTATGATCGGATCAAGCACATGGTTCCGCGACTTGCGTTACGTGGTCAGGCGGGGATCGGCATCGCTGCTTTCATGCACAAGGAAGGTGTCCGATATGCCAGAGCGCTTAAGTCCCCATGCGGCTCAATGCGCATTGAGGCCGATACACAACATCCGAATTTTAGGCCGCATGTTGCAATCGCCCATATCGGTAGTCGATGCGGTGGAATCGGCGATCATCCAATTCACCATAGTTGGGGCACCAGCCGCAACTTGGCAATTTCGCTAGATGGAGCGTTGGTCAATGGCCATGAACTGAGGGCAGAATTGCTTGCCCGAGGCTATAGGTTGGCCGGCGACACAGACGCAGAGCTTCTGCTCAACTGGGTCGGACACTCTTGTGAAAGAGACTATTGGCGGCACGGTCTGCCGGTCAATTACGAAGACATCTTTCGCGATATTGATGGCCGAATTGATGGCGCTATTAGCGCGCTTTTTCTGGACGGAGAAGGAAATCTAATTGCGTATCGTAGTCGATGTGGTTTGCGGCCATTGGAAACTATGCAAACAGATGACGGGTTCTTACTGTTTGCTTCGGAAAATTATGCCTTTGCAAATCTGAAGGGTAAGACGCAGCCAATCTTACCGGGGCACATCAGATATGTGGACGGCAAATTGGGGTGCTGCGTTGATCGCGCGGTGAGCAAAGGACAATACAAAGCCAAACTCTGCGCCTACGAAGCTCTTTACGTAGGAAATCCGAACACAGCGATCGAAGGCCAATCACACTTCGAAACCCGTTACAATATCGGAGTTGCCCTTGGTGGCCTTGTTGCGCAGCGATTGCAAGGAGAACTACGTTCCATGGTCCCAATCGTTTCCTCCATGCCGCATACTGGGGGGCCGTATGCTGATGGCCTGTTTGCGTCGCTCACTAAACGCGGTGTTCTCGCCCAGCGTCGAGAAGTGGTCGCAACGCAATCCTTTCAGCGAACTCTCATTGGTGCATCCAGCGAGCGAAAATCGCGCATTGTTCAGAAGTACCGGCTGTCGGAAACGAGCCTTGCTGAAGCCACAATAATCATTGTCGACGAGGCCATAATTCGTGGCGATACCAGTCGCACTGTCACGAATATGCTGCTTGCGGCTGGGGCCAAAGCCGTACATTGGGCAATTGGTTCGCCACCTATAGTGGCACCGAATTACTACGGCATGGGTATCGACACACTAGATGAGTTGGCATTCTGGCGGATATGGAAGCGATTGCCGCCAGAACAGCGCGCGCAAAGTCTTCGCTTTCACAAGATGGAGCCGAAAGTTCTCAAAATCATAGAAGCTAATATTGCTGCATCTATCAACGCGGCCACGATAACTTATCTGCCGCTTTCACTTCTAATATCGTTGCTGCCGTGCAGGCGTGGCAGCTTCGATTTGTCGCCCTTTACATTCGAAATGCCAACTCCTGCGGGGCAGGAGCGCGCGGATAGAAATTTGAGCAAATTAAAGGCCGATCTTCCCTGTTCGAAATCGATCCATGCTTGAGGTAAGATCATGAAACCCGTTCTCGTTTTCGACTGGAATGGAACACTGCTTGATGATGCACACGCACTGCTCCAAACGACCAATGCCATACTAGATCGCTTTGGTCGTGCACCGATCGACATGAAAACCCTTCAGGAACATTGCGACGTGCCACTGGCTCGTCTTTATCACAGTCTCGGGATGTCGGAAGACGAGATTGCGACGATTGATCGCGACGGGAGTGCGATGTTCCATGACGCCTACGAACGACTTGCGGATAAAGCCGATCTACGCGAAGGCGCGCGCAGGGTGTTGGAGCTGGCGCGCCAAGAGGGGGCATTGTCCATCATCGTGAGCAACCATATCATCGAACCTTTGCGCTTCCAATTGAAACGACTTGGAATCAACGATTACATCGACGATGTGCTCGCATTTGAAACGCGCACCAGCCAATACAAATCGATGAGTAAAGGGGAGCGGCTTCGCTTACATATGCAGAAAAATAACCTGCGGCCGGCGTCAACATTTATCATCGGCGATATGCCGGTCGAAACGGAAATTGGGCGCAATCTCGGGCTCATAAGCATATCGATCACTGGTGGATTCGTTTCGGAGTCACGGCTGCGGGCTGCGGATCCTGACTACACGATTAACAACCATCATGAGCTGCTACCAATCTTGCAAAGGCACGGCTTTTTCGGAATGCATAAACTATGACTAGAACCTATCTCAAAATTGTCGAAACAGGATCAGCAGGCAAGCGAGCTGGACGAAGCCGAGGAAGTTTTGCGG
>NZ_LBJZ01000129.1:0-14168 GCF_028128935.1 Bradyrhizobium sp. CCBAU 11361 | reverse complement strand
AGGTGGCATAGGTTGCCTTCGGCAACCGTTCTTAAGGACGCCGAAGCGAAGCTTCGGCTGTGGCGCCGGATGAGGGGTCGCTTCAGCGAACTCAACTGCAAGCGGTTTGCGCGGAGAGATACCCCTCACCCGTCTCGCCGCTCTGCGGCGAGCCACCCTCTCCCGCAAGGGGAGAGGGTGCACCGTCACCGCTGCCTTCAGAACCGCGGAATATCCGGGAACGCCAGCTTGCCCGCGTGCACATGCATGCGGCCGAGCTCGGCGCAGCGATGCAGGGTCGGAAACACCTTGCCGGGGTTGAGCAGGCCCTGCGCATCGAAGGCGCATTTCAGCCGCTGCTGCTGGTTGAGGTCGATCTCGCTGAACATCTCGCCCATCAGGTCGCGCTTCTCGATTCCGACGCCGTGCTCACCGGTGAGCACGCCACCGAACTCGACGCAGGCGCGCAGGATGTCGGCGCCGAAGGCCTCGGCCCGCTCGATCTCGCCGGGCTTGTTGGCATCGTAGAGGATCAGCGGGTGCAGATTGCCGTCGCCGGCGTGGAACACGTTGGCGCAGCCGAGCTGGTATTTCTCCGAGAGCTCGCGGATGCGCGCCAGCGCCTTCGGCAGCGCGCCGCGGGGAATGGTGCCGTCCATGCAGAGATAGTCGGGCGAGATGCGGCCGACGGCGGGGAACGCAGCTTTGCGGCCGGCCCAGAACAGATTGCGCTCGGCCTCAGATGTCGAGATCTGGCAGGTGGTCGAGCCGCAGGCGTTCGCGATGGTCTCGACCCGCGTGATCAGCTCGTCGACCTCGATCTTGGGACCGTCGAGCTCGATGATGAGCAGCGCCTCGACATCGAGCGGATAGCCGGCATGGACGAAGGCTTCCGCGGCGTGGATCGCCGGCTTGTCCATCATCTCCATGCCGCCGGGAATGATGCCGGCGCCGATGATGCGCGCCACGCATTCGCCGGCCGCCTCGACCTGTGCGAAGCCGACCATCAGCGCGCGCGCCGTCTCCGGCTTTTGCAGGATGCGCACCGTGATCTCGGTGATGACGCCGAGCAGGCCTTCGGAGCCGGTGATGACGCCCATCAGGTCGTAGCCGGCGTTCTCGCACCCCTTGCCGCCGATCCGCAGGATCTCGCCGCTCATCAGCACGATCTCGCAGCCCAGCACGTTGTTGGTGGTCATGCCGTATTTGAGGCAGTGCACGCCGCCGGAATTTTCCGCGACATTGCCGCCGATCGAGCAGGCGATCTGCGACGACGGATCGGGCGCGTAATAGAAGCCGGCATGCGCGACCGCCTGGCTGATCGCGAGATTGGTGACACCGGGCTCGGTGACGACGACGCGGTTGTCGAAATCGATCTCGCGGATGCGCTTGAACTTGCCGAGCCCGAGCAGCACGCCGTCTTCGAGCGGCAGCGCGCCGCCTGAGAGCGACGTGCCGGAGCCGCGCGGCACCACCTTGATGCCTTGGGCGGCACAATATTTCAGGACGAGCGCGACCTGCTCGGTCGTATCGGGCAGCACCACGACCATCGGCGGCTGCCGATAGGCGGTCAGCCCGTCGGATTCATAGGCCCGCATCTCGGCGGCGCTGTCGATCACGCCCTCGCCTGATACGATCGCGCGCAAGGCGGCGACGATCTCGCTGCGACGCGCCAGCACCGCCTGATCGCTCGCGGGCATCATGATGGCCATGTTACGAAACCTTCGTCCGGCATTGGAATTTGTTCCGCCAAATCAATCACGTCTGCCCGCTCTTGGGTAGGTCCTCCGAAGGTCCCATTGCTTTGTTGCAGCGCAAGTTCTCTCTGGGGCAAGTCTGCTACCACGAAACCTGTCAAGATTTCGCGGCTTGTCCCCTTGCAGCGGACCTGCCAAAACCACGACCCTCAATCTGACCCGGGAAGAGACGAAGAGCATCCTATGACAAAATTGACTTTCGCCGCGCTGGTTGCCCTCACCGTGACTGCCACCGCACCCGCCGCGATGGCGCAGGATGTCGCGGCCGGCAAGACGTCGTTCAACAAATGCCTGGCCTGCCACGCGATCGGCGAAGGCGCCAAGAACAAGGTCGGCCCCGAGCTCAACGGCATCAACGGCCGCAAGTCGGGCAGCGCCCCGGACTACAGCTATTCGGACGCGAACAAGAATTCCGGCATCACCTGGGACGAAGCCACGTTCAAGGAGTACATCAAGGATCCGAAGGCCAAGATCCCCGGCACCAAGATGGCATTCGCCGGCATCAAGAACGAGACCGAGATCAACAATCTCTGGACCTTCATCTCGCAGTTCGACAAGGACGGGAAGATCAAGCAGTAAGCGCGCGAGAGGCGGCCGCCAGAGCTTCGGTTCCGACTGAATCAGAACCGAAGCTCAGGCTTCTTGTTTTGACGCGTTTTCTTCACGCGAACCGGTATCCACTTCGCTCGAAAACGCTTTAATCGGCGGCCGCCTGCGCCGGGACGATTGTATCGATCATCGTCTCGATCTCCGTCTTCACCAGATCCGGCACCGCGTTCTGCACCATGTGGCCGAGATCGGGCAGCACGATCAGCTTCGCATTCTGTACGGTCGCGGCGAACGGTCGCGCGTGGATGCTGGTCTTCACCGTCTTGTCGGGCTCGCCGGCGATGATGGTGACCGGCGCCTTGATCTCGCCATAGCGCGCGACTTGCGCGGCGACGGCTCCCTTCAACGTCACCAGATCATAGGCATTGGCGATGAACTCGCGCGGCCGCAGCAGCAGCGGCGTCGCGGAGTCCTGCACGAAACCATCGGGCATGGTCTGCGGCAGAAACACGTTGCGCGCCCCGGACTCGGCGACGACGTAGCCGAGCGGCAGCGTGATGGTGTAGGCGAGCAGCGGGCCGATCACGGGCGTTGCGATGAGCTCGTTGTAGCGGCCGACGCCGCCGCGCCAGGGATGGGTGACGGGCGCCAGCATCACGAGGCCGGCGACGCGGCCCGGATGATCGAGCGCGAGGCGCGCGCCGAGCGCCCCGCTCCAGGAATGCACGACGAAGACCGCACGATCGATTCCGAGCTTGCCGAGCGCCTCGTCGATCATCCGCGCCTGGATCTGCGGCGTCGAATCCTGCCGCCGCGCGCGCGTGCTCCAGCCATGACCGGGACGGTCGATCAGGATGACGCGATGGTCTTTTGCCAGGAGATCGCCGAGCGGGCGCCGCATCGCCTCGAGATTGGAGCTCGCGCCGTGCAGCATCACGATCGGCAGGCCCGAATCGCGCGGGCCGATGTCGACGACGTGGAGCGTCGCGCCATCGACCTCGATCATCCGGCCCTGAGGTGGAAAGGCGCGTTGCACGGCGACGATTCCGGCCTGCGTGACCAGCGCCAGCAGAACCAGCGCCGTCACGACTGTCATCACGATCATGGAGAGAATCCGGACGATCCTGGGCACTCGGTCATAAGCCACTTGGTGATTACGGGCGTGGCACGCGGCAGTTTCGCCCCAGCCGCCTCAGCACTTCCACCGGAAATGAGGGGCTGTGGATATGTGCATAATTGAGGGTCGGAAAAACTCAATAGAATCAATGATGTTCCTGATGGCACGCAAGCTTCGAACCAGCTTCATGCGGTCGTCATCGCGGCTTCCATATAATCGCCATGGTCGGTTCCGCCATTTAGGCGCGGGTGGGCGCCGATCCTCCTCGCAGCCTCAGGAGATGCGGGAAAGACCGGCAAGATTTGTCCTGGTTTGAACCGGAGGATTTTTCGATGAGCTTGAGATCGAACGACACTGCAATCGACGAGATCGTCGCGAGCTGCAACGGTGACCTGCGCGGTGCCGTGCGGGCGCTGCTCCTGATCAACGAGCATCTCGAGACGGAGCTCGCCAAGGCTTACGCCGCAGCAGCTGATCGCGGCCTCGCAGAGCGCGGCGGCAGCGTCCTGCACTAGGCGGGCCAGACTCTAGTCCGTCTTGTCCTCGTTCTTTTCGTCGTCGGGGTTGACCGCGGGACAGGCGCGGATGGTCGAGCGGGCAAGCTTGGCGTCGGCCATGGACTTGTAGGGACCATCGCCGAACCAGATGTCGCCGATGATGACCGGATTGCTGGTCACGATGTTGCATCTGCCGGTGGCGCGGTTGCCGACCACCCAGAACAGTCCGTCGGCGAGACTCACCGTTCCCGACGCGAGCAGCAAGCTACCCGCAAAAATCAAACGCTTCATGGCTTTGCTCCTGCCATGCAGGTAGGCCTGCGGCCGCATGGACGATACCCCAGCTCATGCGACGCGTATGATCGTGGTTAATCCGCGTGCGCCGCAATCGCTCGGGAAATGTTCAAACTATCCCGTTACGCTGGCGCGGCCCTTCGGGTCCGGATCGTGCTCTAGATGTCGCGGCCTTCGACCTTCTCGGTCAGCGACTTGACCTGATCGGGGATCTTCTCGAGGTGCGGATTGACGGCGAGCGCCTTGCGATAGGCCTCGAGCGCGCGCTTCTCGTCGCCGACCTCCTGCATGATCATGCCGAGCCCCGCGAGCGCGCCGAAATGGCGGGGTTCGCGGATCAGCACTTGCTGGATGTCGGCGAGCGAGCGGCCGTAATCGTTCTGCATGTAGTAGAGCGTGGCGCGCCGGTTCCAGGCCTCGATGTAGTCGGGCCGCAGCTTGATGACCGAATCCAGCAGCTTGATCGCGACGTCGATCTTCTGGGCATCGACGGCGGTCTTGGCCCGCGCCATCAGCAGCGAGGCGGTGTCGCTCGGGGTCTGGAGCCAGATCGCCCAGATCCGCGCCTCGACATGCTTGGCGCTGGCATCGTCGGGCGCGGCCTTCAGCGCACCGAACAGGAAATCGAGATTTTTGCTGCGATCGACCTTGGGCAGCTTGGCCGGCGCTTCGGGAAGCTTCTTCTGCTTGCCGGGAGGGGGCGGCGGCTCAACTTGCTGCGCCGCGGCCGGAGCGAGGCCGGCGGTTCCCAGAGCAAGGGCCAGACACAGGGTGCGTGCGAAAGGGAATCTCACTGCCAGGAATCTCGCTGCCATGACCGAAGTCTAGACGCGCAAAGCCGCCCTTGCAAAGCAAAGGCGGCGTCAAACTCGTGTGAGACCGTGGTCTTGCGGGGCGCGCGGGGCGTCCGGCAGGGCGAAATCAGCCCTGGCGAGCCTTGAAGCGGCGCTGCACCTTGTTGATCACATAGACCCGGCCCTTGCGGCGGACCAGGCGGTTGGCGCGATGGCGACCGCGCAGCGATTTCAGCGAGTTACGGACCTTCATGGCAGAATCCTGAACGTTCGAAAGGCCGTGTTCGGCACTACCGTTTCGGCACGCGCGAATGTGGCAAAATGAGATTTTTCCCGCTGGCGGACGACCGCCCGGGACGGGGCGGTTCTTAAGGCATCGCGGGAGGGGATGTCAATGTTAACCGCCGGGTTCCGAACCAGCAAATTCGCGAAAACAACCCCATGCACAGTAGAAGCGGCCGGATCGGCCCGATCCCCAAGATCGATAAGCTACGGCCATGCCTTGCCAAATTCGTTATATCATATAATCAATTTGGCAACCCGTCGGGAGGAAACCAATGCCGAAGCTGAAGCTGCCCAATATCGACGATGTCGTCGCGATCGACATCCACACCCACGCCGAAGAGCCCTGTGGCTGTCACGCGGACGACGGCTATGACGACTTCCAGGCGCAGATGGCGGAGTACTTCAAGTCGCCGAACAAGCATCCGCCGACGGTGCCGGAGACCGCGGCCTACTACCGCTCCAAGAACATCGCCGCCGTGATCTTCCCGGTCGATGCCGAGCGCGAGACCGGTTTCCGCCGCTACAACAATTACGAGATGCTGGAGGTCGCCTCCGACCATCTCGACGTCCTCATTCCCTTCGTCTCGATCGACCCGCACAAGGGCAAGCTGGGCGCCCGCGAGGCGCGCAAGCTGATCGAGGAATACGGGGTGCGCGGCTTCAAATTCCATCCGACCATGCAGGGCTTCTATGCCAACGACCGCATGGCCTATCCGCTCTACGAAGAGATCAACAATGGCGGCGCGATCGCGCTGTTCCACACCGGCCAGACCGGCGTCGGCTCGGGCATGCCCGGCGGCATGGGCATGCGGCTGAAATATTCCAACCCGATGTACATGGACGACGTCGCGGCGGATTTCCCCGATCTCAAGATCATCCTCGCCCACCCCTCCTTCCCCTGGCAGGAAGAGGCGTTGTCGGTCGCGACCCACAAGCCGAACGTTTATATCGACCTGTCGGGCTGGTCGCCAAAGTACTTCCCGCCGATCCTGGTGCGCTACATCAACTCGATCCTGCAGGACAAGATGTTGTTCGGCTCGGACTGGCCGGTGATCACGCCGGATCGCTGGCTGTCGGATTTCGCCAAGATCGACATCCGCGACGAGATCCGGCCGAAGGTGCTGAAGGCCAACGCGCGCAAGCTTTTGGGGATCTAGGCGCGTGCTCATCGCCACGGCGCATCGAGGGCTTCGACCGGTTGCCGAAGCCCTCATGCTCACGCGCGCAAGGGCTCAGACTCGCTGATGCGGCGCTAGCGGCTTTTTCGACGCTGAGGCGGGCAAGGCGGCCCTAAAACTCCAGCTTGTCGCGTATGGCGTCGATTCCGGCCCTGGCGCAGGCTTCGTCGGCATCGCCGCCAGGCGCCCCGGACACACCGACGGCTCCGACCAGCGAACCGCCCGCTTCGACAATCAATCCGCCACCTATGATGACCACGCCGGGGAGATTGCGGATGCCTGCATCATGCCAGGTTGGCTGACGGCATTCAGTTCGGTGGTGCTGGTACGGAATGTTGCTGCGGTCCACGCCTTGCCCGAGGCCGTCGAAACGGTGTGAGCGCCTGCGAACCTGTCACGAAGGATCACCTGCGTTCCCCCGAAGCGATCGACGACCGCGACGGCGACCTGGTACCCGCGTGATCTGCAATCGCCAAGCGCTGCCCGGGCCAGATCAAGCGCCAGCTCGGGACTCAGGGATTTGTAGGTCGCGAGCGGCTCCTGCGCCATTGCCGGGTGCGCGAGCATCAACAGGACGGTGGCCGCAAGCAGGGTTCGAGCGAACATGGTTTCTCCGACGTCAGCGGGTCGACGCCGACCTTAACCTAGGGCGTGTACTCATAACGCGCAGAAGTCCGGTCTTGAAGGCTAAGCGGAAATGTTCCGCTCGGTCAGCGCATTGCCGCTGGTGACACTTTGCCGACGTGCCGAGAACCAGAATACAATGGATCATGCCAAACACGCCGCCGCTTACCATCGTAATTCGCATACCGGACGTGGCTCTCTCACGTTCCGATCTGAACGCCTCGTTGGGGCTACAAGTCGACCGGTATAAGGCGTCGTCTGGGCGGGCGTATGCTCAGATCGATATTGCAGATCACGGAGATCAATGGTCCGCTGCTCTCGACCGTATCCAATCAATTCGCGCCTTCATTCCGGGCTGGATTCCGGAGGTGCGATTGGAACGCCGAGCTTGGACGTAGCTATGGCCTTTCCCCATTCGTCGTTGTCTAAGTCTTTGACCATTCCGCCCAACTAGCCGCGGCTGCGGGTCAAGCGCTGACTGATTATTGCTGTAATTCATGTGAAATTGCGCAAGCTTGCTGAGTGTGGCGCTCGGCTCGCCAGAACGCCCCCGAGAAATGCGCTCAACTGTTGGACCGGTTGAGGGCGCGATCGACACATTGAATGAGGGTCTTTCCGTCGAAAGGCTTCTTGAGAAAGCAGATCGCCCCACCCGCGATCGCCCGCTCCTGGATTCGAAGATCCGGAAAAGCGGTAATAAAGATGACAGGCGTTCGATGATGTGTGGACGCCAGTCGGGTCTGCAACTCGAGACCGTCGATGCCCGGCATCTGAACATCAGAAATGACGCAGGACGTTTCGCCAAGTTCCGGCGACTGCAGAAACTCTTCAGCGGACGCAAAACCCCGGGCAGCGAATCCGAACGCCCTAATGAGGTTTGCCGTCGAGACGCGAATGGATTCATCGTCATCGACAATCGCAATGAGAGATTTTTTTGCCATTGCTGGGTGGTTTTAGAACACTGGTGGTGTCTGCACAAGACTGGGGACTCGACGAGGCCAGAGCTGCCGCAAAGCAAAGCACTGGCTTATCAGGATTTGCTATCGGCGCCTCGCACCCGCCCAACACCCTCGCACCGCGGACCAGCGGTTGTAGATCAATCGGCTTTGCACGTTTGGGGCACGCGGTTGCAGAAATTCATTCTTCGCAAAGGGCCTTGCGGCCTAACTTTCGGCCACTGCACAACCAATCACACAGGAGGCTCGCAAGCCGGATGAGTGTTGGTACGGACCTACCATCAGCAAAGCCTCCGTGCCGATCCGCACGCGATTGAATACCAGCCAAAATCGTAGTAGCATCCGTGCCTTACTGCATCAGCGTCATCGTGGCGGCCGCAAAGTGGACGCGGATGGCTGCTACGATATGAGGTCGTACAGCCGGTTGGCCCGAGCACCCCAATGTCGCAACCGGAATTTGAAGCGCACTACGCCGCACTGAAGCGCGAGATTGATGCTCTTGAGGCAGACCTCGCGAAGCCAAAAGCACGCAAGCATTTTGCAGACGTGCGGCAGCGGATCGAAACGCTCTACGAGACGTTGCGAGAGAACCATTTGCTCCTGCACACCGTCCTCGAAAACAGCGCCGCGAGTATTTACGCCAAACGCAAAGATGGTCGCTACACTTTCCTCAACCGAGGCATGGAGATGCTGTGCAACGTGACTCGGGAGCAGTGCCTCGGCAGAACAGACTTTGACGTGTTTCCCATAGAAATCGCCCAGCAGTATCGAAGCAATGACGTCGCCGCCATGATGACGGGCAAGCTGTCGGAATCCGAGGAAATGTCGAAGACACCTGCAGGTGACCGGTTGCTCCTGTCCAAGAAGGTGCCGCTGATTTCCGACGCCGGCGAAGTCCAGGGAATTTGCGGCATCTCGACCGACATAACGGACCTGCGACGGACCGAACGCGCCCTGCGCGAGGCGGTTGAGACGCTGCAGCGCGAACGAGACAACAAACTGCTGAATGTCGAGGCGGCCACAGCGTCCATCGCCCACGAAGTACGCCAACCCCTGACGGCCATTGCGACAAACGGCGATGCGGCAATGAGCTTTCTTGAAATGACGCCACCCGATCTTGACGAGTTGCGGGCGATTCTGACTCGGATCATCACCGACTGCCATCACGCGAGCGAGGTCTTCGACAGCATCAGTGCCCTGTTTAAGAAGGTCGATCACAGCCGAGGACCGGTCGATGTCAACGAGATTGCACGTGGCGTACTACAATCGCTTTACGGACAGTTGAGGGATCACGGCGTCGCGACCGAAACCGAACTTGCATCCGATCTGCCGCTGGTCGACGGGCATCAGGGTCAGTTGCGACAGGTGGTCTTCAACCTGGTCCACAATGCGATCGATGCCATGGCCACCACAACGGATAAAACACGCCTGCTGCGGGTGAGCACACAGCCTCGGGATCGCAACACAATCGTGGTCGCAGTTGAGGATTCAGGACCTGGGATTGATCCTGGACGTTTGAACAACATATTTGATGCATTCGTCACGACCAAAGCGAATGGAATGGGATTGGGCCTCGCGATCTGCCGCATGATCGTTCATCGTCACGGCGGTCAACTCTCGGCATCGTCAGACGGCAAGACCGGCGCGCGCGTCCAATTCGTTCTGCCGGTCGGTTTGGTGGATACTGCACTCGCGCGCAACGTTAGCCATTGACTGTTTCGGTTTTCTGGCGAACGAGGAGGCCGGATGAGTTCGCCAGCCGCAATAGCGCTCGATCGTGTAACCAAGGTCTACGACAAGCCTGTCGTGTCCGACATTTCGTTGGAGGTGCCGGAGGGAAGCTTCGTCACGGTGCTGGGGCCTTCTGGCTCTGGCAAAAGCACGATATTGCAAATGATCGGAGGCTTCCTGCAGCCGACCGCAGGCCGTATTCTCTTCGCCGGTACGGACATGACGGCGCTTCCGCCCAACAAGCGGCCATGCAACACGATCTTTCAGGACCTCGGCCTGTTTCCGCACATGACTGTTGCCGAGAACGTCGCCTATGGTCTCAAGGTGCGTGGCGTCGACCCGGCCACGCGGCGCAAGTGCACGACGGAGATGCTCGCTATCGTTGCCCTTGAAGGCTACGAGAGGCGCCGCATACACCAGCTTTCCGGAGGCCAGCGCCAACGCGTGGCGCTGGCCCGAGCGCTGGTGCTCGACCCTGCTGTTCTTCTGCTCGACGAGCCATTGACGGGGCTCGATGAGCGATTGCGCCAGCAACTGCGCGGCGAGATCAGTCGTCTGCACCGACGGCTCGGCGCGACCATCCTTGCCGTCACTCACAATCAGGATGAGGCTCTGTCTCTAAGCGATCGAATTATCGTTTTGCGAGCGGGCCGCATCGAACAGATCGGTACGCCGCGCGAAGTCTTCGAACGACCGGCCAATGCCTTCGTCGCGCGGTTCGTTGGGTTCGACGCAATATTGAAGCCGGAGCGCGTCGATTCCGGCATTGCCGACTGGCACGCGCGCGTCGCCGGACGAGATATCCGCTGTGAACCGCCCGTCAGCCGTGACCCGGCGAACGATTATGTCCTGGTCCTCCGACCCGAGCGGATCAGAATCGCACACCCAAAAGAACGAAGTGATCTCGGGCCGCTCACGGTCATTTCCACCGCCTACAAGGGCCGAGACGTCGAGGTTGAGAGCCGCTTGGTTGACGGTCAAGCGCTCAAGTTTCTCATCTCCGCAGATCCGGGTGTCGCGGTACCCGCATCAGGGAGCAGCATCGAGATTGTGTGGGAACCCATGAAGCCGCTGTTGCTACCGGACGCGCTGGTCGAGCCCTGATATCCGCCCAGCGCCGCCTCTGCGAAGGCGCCTGAACTATGATATGCATCAAGCCGGGAGGCTCCCGAGGAGCTTGGACAATGGCGCACAGCATCGGGAATGGCTCTCCACCGGGCGTATTCTCCCAGTTAACACGCCGCCAGCTTGTTCAGAACGGTGTTCTTGGCGCTGGCGCGTTGGCAGTCGGAAGTTTGGGCCTACCGCGCGCCGCCCGAGCGTTAGATGGGATCAATTTTTGGGCAACCGGCACGCTCGATATCGGCGACGACGGCTGGAGAACCTTTGCAAACGACAGCGGTGTCAAAGTCGAATTCACCGATAACGGCAATGACCCGGGGCCGGTCGTTGCCAAGCTGGCGGCTGGCAACGCAAACGACATTTATGATGTCGCAGGGCTCCAGGGAGGCAGCGAAAAGGAACTCGCGAGACGCGGCCTGATTGCGCCCTGGGACATTTCGCAAATCCCGAATTATGCGAGCGTGTGGCAGTGGGCGAAGGACATTCCCTACCTGACCCACGATGGCAAAGCCTACGGAATTCCGACCGTCATCAATGCCGATTCCATCATCGCCATAAGAGACAAGGCTGGCAGCGTCGACAGCTACGGCGCCATCTTTGATCCGAAGCTGAAGGGCAAGACCGCCATGGAAGACGCCTGGATCAACAGCGTCATCTTTACCGCCATTTATCTGAAGAACTCCGAGAATGCGAAGATTGCCGAGCCCGGCAACCTGACCGCTGACGAGCTCGGGCTGGTCATGGAATTCCTGATCAAGCACAAGCGGGACCGCCAGTTCCGCACGTTCTGGAACGGTTGGGAACAGGGTCTCCAGCTCTTGGCCAACCAGGAGGTCTGGGTGATGACCGGCTGGGAACCCATTGTTTACGCCGCGCGGATGCGGGGTGTCGATTGCTATTATGCCGTGCCGAGGGAAGGCTACGAGGGATGGGCTAACAATACCATCCTGCTGAAGAGCGCGGTGGTCCGCGGGCGTACAAAGGCGGCCCATCAGTTGGTCAATGCCCTTTTCTCGGGATTCTACGGCTGCAAGCTCGGCCTGCTGCGCGGCTACGTCGTTCCCACCGACAACAACGTCGCCTACGCGACGGCTCATGCGAATGCTTTCGATCCGGCGGGCGTCCGGAAACTGGCCGACCATGTGAAGCAAAAGTTTGCCGGCAAGATCTATTGGCAAAACACCCGGCCGGACAATTTCCAGCTCTACGAAACATGGTGGCAGAGATTGAGGAACGCGTAGTGCCTCACGAACCGGGGCTCGGCGAAAGCGTGGGCGCCCGCTGGCGGCCGGCGGGCTTCTTTCTCGCGCTCCCGTCGCTCGCGGTCTTTGTTGGGGTGGGCTTCATTCCACTGGCACTGATCGCGACCTGGAGTTTCTGGAGCTTCGATCCGGATACCTACTGGATCAAGCCCGTCTGGTCGTTCGCGTCGTATGCGGCCCTCCTCGAGAACGGACGAGCAACCGTCTTTCTGCGCACGGCGGGCCTCGCCGCACTGACCGCTACGGCTTCCACGCTGCTCGCAGTTCCGGCCGCGGCGGTCGTCGGTCTGTTGAGCGGACCACGCCGGGCTGCGCTCCTCCTCGCACTGTTCACCATTCCATTCTTCACGAGCGGTCTCGTGCGCGCCTTTGCATGGCGCCTTGTGCTTGGTCGGCAGGGCGTCATCAACAACGCGCTAATGAGCCTAGGAATTGTGGAGACTCCGGTCGAATGGCTTTTGTTCTCCGATTTTGCGGTCCTGCTGGGGATGGTCGCCGCCTATCTGCCATTCGCGATAATTCCCATTGTGCTGGCATTCGCGCGGATCGAACATTCCGTGATTCGTGCAAGCCAGGACCTTGGTGCAGGTTTCTGGACCGTGCTCGCAACCATCGTCTTACCGCTCGTCCTGCCAGGAATCGTGGCGGGCTTTTTGTTCGTATTCGTCGTCGCCGTTGGCACGTCGATGGAGATCCAGCTTCTTGGAGGGGCTGGTGCTTCTTCCATTTCCATCATGATCAACGATGTACTGAGAGTGGTGAATTTCCCCCTCGCTTTCGCCATCGCTACGGTTGTCATCACTCTGCTCACCGTCCTCGTCATCATCGCGAATCGCGCGCTCAGGCTGTCGCGCCTGTTCGAAAGCCTGGGCATATGAGCTTCGATGCAATCATCAGGGGACGCACCAGCGGCGGCCGGCTTTTGTTCACCACTATCACGGCGCTGAGCCTAGCAATCATGTATGCGCCGGTACTGTACCTGCTGCTTGCATCGCTGAACTCGGACGCGCAGCTTGGACTCGTTCCGCCGAGCCGCTATAGCCTCAAATGGTATTTTGCGCTGCTCGACGATGGCCGCCTCGCCGGGGCTCTCAAGGAAAGCGCGCTGGTTGGGCTCGCAACAGCCGCACTGGCGACGCCGATCGGCCTGTCTGCTGCGCTCGCCTACCGGGCGATGGCGCGCCTGCGCGGCGTATTCCTCCTCGTCATTCTCTCGGCCATGTTCGTCCCGGGTACGATTGAGGGCCTCGGTCTGTCGGCGACGCTGAGAGTTGTCGGTCTCGCCCCATCTTGGGTCACCATAGCAATCGGACATCTTCTGTGGACGCTGCCGTTCGCCGCTGTGGTCTCGCTCATCGGCCTCTCAGCGGTCAGGCCCAGCACCATCGCGGCGGCCCGCGACCTCGGCGCCGGGCCGATACGGGCCTTCGTCGACATAACCCTGCCGCTTATGCGCACCAATCTCATCTCAAGCTTCGTCTTTGCATTTCTGCTTTCACTGAACGAGCAGGCGCGCGCCTACTACCTGGCCGGTCGCCAGAACACGCTTCCGCTTTATATGTTCGGCGCGATGAATTCGGGTGCCTCGCCGACAATCTACGCATTTTCAGGCGCGATCATCGTCGTCTCGATCGCAGTCGTCTCCCTGGTCTTTGCCGGCCTAGTGGGGCAGCAGAGCCGAAGGCCGCGACAAGCGCCAGGCAAAACCAGCTATTGAGGCTGCAATCGGCAGTTGTCATTCTGCCCATTAAACGGCCAACTCGCTAAGATAGTCGCCGATTCTTTGCGGCTGCGGGTGAGGCAGGGATGGACGTTCAATTGTCCGTGTTACAGACAGAGTAACGAGGTCGCCTATTGGCCCAACGCGGAAGTCCTGCGACGTCGCTTTCGCGCCGCTATCGGGGCATAGCGGACGTCTAAAGGCGTCCCGATTAATGAGTACACGCCCTAGTCATCTGGAACGCAAGTTCGTCACATTAGTTGATAGCTCGAATCTCTACACAGGAGAGAGCTCGTGGCGAAT
>NZ_LBJZ01000128.1:0-14030 GCF_028128935.1 Bradyrhizobium sp. CCBAU 11361 | reverse complement strand
TATGTAGCGACGCAACCTGTCAACTTCAGGAAGGGTGCGGAGGGCTTGGCGCTGCTGGCGAAGGGGACGCTGCGCCATGACCCGATGAAGGGCGCGGCGATGGTGTTCCGGGCGAAGGGCGCCGATCGGGTGAAGATTGTCGTCTGGGATGGCAGTGGCCTTGTGATGTACTGAAAAAGGGTTGATTGAAGTAGCTTCAAATGGCCTCCCATCCTGGCCGACGTGATGCGGATGAATGCGGCCCAGCTGTCAGCACTTCTGGCCGGCATGGATTGGACGTAAGCGTAGCCCTGCGGCCCTTTTGAGTGGCGCTTGACGCCTATTTTGTTCGCATGGCGCGTCGCCGCGGTTTCCATGTGTCGGACAACGCGTTGACGGCGGCTTCGAGCGCCTTCCCGTCGACGACGTTGGGATCGAACCGCTCCGGGCCCCAGAGGCGCATATGTTCGTGCTCTGGATGGGCGGGGTCACCGATGGCATCGAGGTATTCGGCATAGCCTGGCGCACCGCCGACGTCTTCCGGAGGGCAGCGGCCGGCAGCATCGAGCAAGAGGGGAAGTCCCTCTGTTGTCGCGTTGTCGAACCATTTTTCGAGCTTGATCACATGGTCCCAGCTGTCGCCGAAGTCATAGAGATAATGGATCGTCTTGGCGCCGGTCTCGCGAACGATATCGGAGAGCCGCGCCTTGCGGGCATCGATGGGCTGGGGGCCAAAATCACCGTCTGGATCAGGGATGCCCCAACGTTCTTCGCCAGCGTGGAACTCGAAGAGGTGGCTGTTTGTCCAGCCAAACGCCGCCTGAAGCGTCAGATGCAGGCGGTCAAGGCGCAGGGTGACGGGTACGACAAGGCGACGCATCACGTCCGGCTTCACGTCGTTGTAAAAGAAGGGACTTGAGCTGACAGTGAGGGCTTTGTCGCGGCAGGTGTCCGACAAAGGTTTCATGTCCGACCTCACGCAGCCGGCAACAATTTCTCTCTCGACAGAGCACTTGCGTCAAGCAAGGTTTGCATCGGCGTCTTGCCGTAGCACCAGCGCCCCTGATGCGGGCGCACCTCATTGTAGGCAGCGATCCACTCATCGAGATCGCTCTGCAAGGCAGTGATGCTCGGATAGATCTTCTTGCGGAACACGACGCGATAGAACTCCTCGAGCACGGTGCGGTGGAAGCGCTCGCCCCCCCCCCCCCCCCCCCCCCCCCCCCCCCCCCCCCCCCCCCCCCCCCCCCCCCCCCCCCCCCCCCCCCCCCCCCCCCCCCCCCCCCCCCCCCCCCCCCCCCCCCCCCCCCCCCCCCCCCCCCCCCCCCCCCCCCCCCCCCCCCCCCCCCCCCCCCCCCCCCCCCCCCCCCCCCCCCCCCCCCCCCCCCCCCCCCCCCCCCCCCCCCCCCCCCCCCCCCCCCCCCCCCCCCCCCCCCCCCCCCCCCCCCCCCCCCCCCCCCCCCCCCCCCCCCCCCCCCCCCCCCCCCCCCCCCCCCCCCCCCCCCCCCCCCCCCCCCCCCCCCCCCCCCCCCCCCCCCCCCCCCCCCCCCCTCGCCGTGCGCCTCCTTCTCGGATTTGGCCTTTTCCAACGCAACGAGCTGGGCCTCGGTCAGCACCAGGCCGTCCTGGGCCATCTTGGCCTCCAGCGCCGTCAGCCGCTTCTTGACGTTGGCGAGGTCGTGACGCAGCCACACCGCCCGCACGCCCCCCCCCCCCCCCCCCCCCCCCCCCCCCCCCCCCCCCCCCCCCCCCCCCCCCCCCCCCCCCCCCCCCCCCCCCCCCCCCCCCCCCCCCCCCCCCCCCCCCCCCCCCCCCCCCCCCCCCCCCCCCCCCCCCCCCCCCCCCCCCCCCCCCCCCCCCCCCCCCCCCCCCCCCCCCCCCCCCCCCCCCCCCCCCCCCCCCCCCCCCCCCCCCCCCCCCCCCCCCCCCCCCCCCCCCCCCCCCCCCCCCCCCCCCCCCCCCCCCCCCCCCCCCCCCCCCCCCCCCCCCCCCCCCCCCCCCCCCCCCCCCCCCCCCCCCCCCCCCCCCCCCCCCCCCCCCCCCCCCCCCCCCCCCCCCCCCCCCGAGCGCTCCTGCTCGCCCGCAGCTCCATTCCCTGCCAGTTCAAACCTTGCCGTCAGATTAAGTCGAAACTTCTACACACGTCGTTGAGGATCACCTTGATCCGGACTGCGGTCGTGTTGAGGCTCATGCTGCCAATCTCGGATCGTGGGCATGCATCGTATAGGTCGACGCCCAGGGAAGCAGTTCGTCCAGTCGCGCCGCAGGCCAGCCATTGACGAGCTTCGCGAGGACGTCGGAGAGCCAGTGTTCGAAACTATTGAGCTTACAGGTCTCGATTAACGAAGCTAGTACTGCCCAACTCTCGGCGCCTTCGTCGCAACCGGCAAAAAGGGAGTTCTTGGCGTTGAGCTTGATCGGCCGCATCGCACGCTCGACCGCATTCGTGTCCATTTCGATGCGCCCGTCATCAAGGTAGATCGTCAGGCCCTCCCAGTGACGCAGTGCATAGCGCAAAGCCTTCGCCGTGTCGCTCTTCTGTGCAAGGTGATCAAGCTTTGCCTCAAACCACAGCTTCAAGGCTGCAGCCAGAGGCCGGGCATGCGCTTGTCGGCCCGCAGGGCGCTCGGCATCAGAACGGCCACGTAGTGCTTTCTCGACCGCGTAGAGCTGGGCAATGCGCTCGAGGGCCTCGCGGGCAACCGGAGCCGGCGCCGCTGAAGCCTCGCGCTCGATCTTCACAAATTGGCGTCGCAGATGCGACCAGCAGAAGGCGAGCGTCCCGGACAGGGCGTCCGCACGCGTCTCTCGGCTCATGGTCTTGTAAGCCTCATAACCATCGCAATGGATGATGCCGCGGTAGCCCTCGAGCAAGCGCAAGCCATGAACGGCCCCACGGCCCGGTGCATAGGCGTAAACAACGCCAGGTGGGTCAGGTCCGGCCCAAGGCCTGTCATGGCGCGAGAGCGCCCAGAAGTAGCCGGTTTTGGTCCTGCCGCGCCCCGGATCCAGTACCGGCGCTGGGTCTCATCGACACAGAGCTTCGAGGAGGTGAGCAGAAGCGCGCGCAGACGATGCCACAAGGGCTTCAATTCCTGGGCGGCATAGCCGACCCAGAAGGCGAGCGTGGAACGGTCGAGCGCGATACCGTGCGTCGCCAGCATCTGTGCCTGGCGGTAAAGCGGCAAATGCCAATGATACTTGGCGTCGATCACATGCGCGACGAGCCGCTCGGTGGGCAGTCCCCCTTGATCAATCGCTCGGGCGCGGCATGCTGGAGGACGACGCCATGACAGGGGCGGCAGGCCAGTTTGGGCCGGCGGGTGACGATGACGCGATACTGCGCCGGTACAACGTCCAGCCTCTGGCTCTCATCGCTCCCAATTTCAAAAAGCACGCCTGCGCAGCACGGGCAACAGGTTGAAGCGGGCATCAGGGTCTCGCCGATGCGCGGCAAATGCTCCGGCAGCTGACCACGGTTGGCTCTGCGCTCGGCAGTTCTCTTCTCGCAGGTTCTGGGATTGGCGCGATCCTCGGCTGCTTCGAGAGCCGCGACGGCCGCTTCGATGTCCTCCAAAACAAGCTGTAGCTGATCAGCGTTCAGCTTTTCCGAGGATCGACCGAACTGCGCATCTTTTGCAAGCTTGAGCAACCGCTCGAGCTTGGCGCAGCGATCCAGCAAGGCGGCGGCAAAGACACGCAACTCGGCTGGATCGCTCGGCAGCTCATCAGGCAAATCACCCATGGGCCCGAGTCTGCCATGCTTCGCGCCCGATGCAGCGAAGATTTTGTATCCTTATGCAAGCGCTTTCGGCTGCGGGATTCGAGGCGCGTGCATGCCCGTCCAATCCATGCCGGCCAGAAGCGCCGACAGCTGCGCGGCATTCATCCGCATTACGCCGGCCACGATGGGAGGCCATTTGAAGCCGCTGCCATCGAGCCGCTTCCAGTACATCACAAGGCCGCTGCCATCCCAGACGACAATCTTCACCCGATCGGCGCGCTTTACACGGAAGACCGCCACACCCTTCATCGGGTCATGGCCCAGCGTCTCCTTCGCCAAGAGCGCCAAACCATCCGCACCCTTCCTGAAGTTGACAGGTTGGGTCGCAACGTAAATCGTGAGGCTCGCGGGTGGTGTCAGCATGAACGTGTCCGTCGGAGTGCCATGAACACATCACTCAACACAGCAAGGCCAGGCGCCCCCCGCACCTCCACTCGTGCACCCTGGAATTCGACCGTAACAACGGCTGCTGATTCCGGCACCACCGGCACGAACGATAGTGTATCTGCCGGCGCCGGCAGCACCAATTGACCTAAACGCGCCCGGCGCCGCCAGTCATGCACCTGCTGGGGCCGGCAGCCATGACGGCGGGCGATATCTGTTACAACCGCGCCTGGCTCGAGGCTTTCCGCGACAATCCGTGCCTTCAAATCATCAGGCCACTGCCTTCGACCTGCGCCTGCGTACACTTCGATACGCGGTGACAACGGTCGTCTTATGTCGTCAGAATGGTCGTCCATTGTGAGCACCCTCGCAGAAGACGACTCTCCTAGCGGTGCTCTCAGGACTGAGTACAAAAATTCTCAAGGGCACGCTTACGCTTGTTCTGGGGGACATCGAAGAAGCCGTCGCGGCTCTCGAAGTAATTGAGCGCCAATCCCAGAGTTTGCGAGAAGAGGACGGCCGCACGCAGGGCCGATCCGTGGTCGGCGACCGGAGCATTTGCCGCGCATCATCGAAACCGTCATGCCCGCTGCAACCTAATGCCCTCGTGCTCGTGGAGTGGGAGCCTCGCGAACTTACCGCGCGAGGTTATCTGGTTGGCTGCCAAGCAGCTGGCAGACCGGAGATGCCCCGACAGACATTAGCGGGCTGCTGCGAGAACAGCGCCGGGCATTTTTCGGTCTCTTCTGTCGGGTTTCTGATAATGACACAACGGCTGTCGAGTTTAGAACAGCGGCCACAGCATGGGCGGTGGGCTATTCTTCAACAAAGGCGCAGAGGCTTAGACGCCTGACCGTCATTGGCATGGCAGTTGCTATTCCGGCATTGCGGTACTAAGCGAGGTAAGGGGAAAAGCATTCAGACACGAGTCGCATGAATCCGAACTCGGAGCATCTCGGGAGGTTTGAGCCATACTTTGTCCGCCTCACGTCACTGGCTGATATTCGTTAGTCCGATCCGTCGGTGACTGCGATCGCGTGCGAGAGGCGGTCGGCTATATCAAGACGGATTTCGAACCCGCGCGTCGTTGACAATTTGTGATGCGCCACTGAACTCGGTGGCGCGAGAATGACAACTAGTTGCATTCAAAGAAGAGACAGACTTCAGCGCGGTCGTCCTCGGCAATATTAACGTAGCGCTAGTGGTACGTGTGTCAGACTGTGGAGCAGTTAGCATGTCAAAGAAACTCGAAATTGGCTCGGGAGCAGATGAACTGTTGACTGAAATCCGCCAGCATGTTGCCATCCTCACACTCAATCGGCCGGAAGCGATGAACGCCCTTACTGGCACCTTGGCCGCGGCGTTGGGCAAGCGGATCAGATGCTTGGCTGAGGATCCGCAAGTTCGTGCGATTCTTATTACCGGTGCGGGGAGTGCGTTCTGTGCAGGTGCCGACGTAAAGCGCATGAATCGTAATTCGACCGAGGTCGAGCAGGCCCTTGAGCAACGCGTGGCCGATTTTCGCGTCGAGCAGCGGGCGTTAGTCGGAGCGCTGGTCGCAGTGAGAAAGCCAACAGTTGCGGCCATTCTCGGTCCAGCAGCGGGCGCGGGTCTTGCGTTAGCGCTAGCCTGCGACATCCGCGTTGCCGCGCACTCAGCGATTCTGACCACCGCATATGCGCGCATCGGCTTGTCCGGCGATTACGGAATCGCCTGGTTGCTGACGCAAGTGGCAGGATTTACCCGTGCGCGCGAACTAATGTTCCTGTCTGAACGCATCGACGCGCAGGGAGCCGAAGCGATAGGCCTCGTTAGCCGAGTGGTGCCCGATGGAGAGTTATCGGATGCCGCCTTTGCGCTAGCGGTTTCCCTCGCGAGGGGACCAACGGTCGCTTTCGGTCGCATGAAGGACAATTTGGATCATGCTGTAATATCCACATTCCGAGCTTCATTGGACTATGAGGCCGAGAACGTGATCAGAACAGGGCAGACTCTTGACCATCGCGAGGGGCTGAGAGCGTTCGCGGAAAAGCGAAAACCAATTTTCGAGGGACATTGATGAAATGATGCCGCGAATGCCTGCGTCTTTCCTCCAGTCGAAATTGACTACAACCAAGTCGCGCACTCGATAGTCTTGGTTAACCGGCCTCTCTTGTTCGGCAAGCAGGAGGTCGAGACCGTAGGAACGAAGCGCTCCGTCAGACGCAGTTTTGTTGTTATTGGGAAAGTGAAGAACGCTCTCTAGAACTTCCGAGGTCGTCCGTGAGTACTGGCCGCGCATGCGGTGAAAACCATCTGCCCGTTTGAGGCGATACAAGTGCCTTATCGCTGATGTGCGCGTACAAGCCTTTCTGCAGATCGACTCTCGCCCATGTTAATGTGTAGAGCCTACCGCCGTGCAAGTCAGTACCGGTAGGAAACCTAAATATCAGCCTTGCCGCTTCAGCCATCAAACTTCTTTGATCTCACGCCATCTGACCCGACCACCGAAGAACAACATGAACTTGTTCTGCCGCCACGTTAACCGATCCGTGGTCAACATCACCAAACCTGAGAGGCTGGAGATCATGTTTCATCTCGCAAAAGGACGTAGACGCCTTCATCGAGAACGACCACGTGGGCGATCGTAAGTGCTGCGGTCTCGCCTGCGCGCCCATCAGAAAGATCAATCCAGGCGTCATCCATCGTTCGGTCAACAGGATACGGCCAGACCGCGCTTTGCGGGCCACGCGCGGCTATGATGCAATCCCGCATGCGATGGGGGCCTGATGAACGTCAGCGGCCATATCGACGAGGGCCCGATGAAGGTTGGCCCGTCGATCGTCGCAAGAGTAGCATGAACACCTCGATCGGTTTTTCCCGGCGCTTTACCATCGCTGCGCTTGAGAGCGCTCCAACACAGCCACTGGGACAGGCAGCTCGGCAGCAAGCCGAAGCCTCTCTCGAAAGAGAGCTCAAGAGAGTGTAGCTCGCCATTACCAGAGGTAAACAACAGCCAAAAAGCGTCTCTACTATTTATCTGGTCTCATCTTCTTGCGTGAGTGTTGCGAACAACCCTCCCCCCGGGCTCCTGTAACATTCGTGCTCATTACCTGATGCCGGAAAGCTTCATACGGCACGGCAATTGCTAGAGGATGTGAATGATCACCGTGGCGGGCTCGCGATATGCGCTCTGAAGTCAATTAAAGTTGGTCGGTTGTTAAATCGGCGTGTGAGGACTGGCGAGTGCGGCTCCGCGATCTGAAACTCGGCTGCCGCGATGCGGTATGCGTGGTAAGAATCTCAAAAGCTCGAAGGGACGTCAATGACCTTCATCGACCTCTTCACTATCCTCGACCTCGAGCCGATGGATGTAAATCTGTTCCGCGGCAAGAACCCGGAGACAAGTCGCCAACGGGTGTTCGGCGGCCAAGTGATCGCACAGGCGCTAGTCGCAGCATGCCGCACGGTCAGAGGCCGGCTGCCGCACTCGCTGCACTGCTATTTTATTCAGCCAGGTGATCCACATGTACCGATCATCTATCAGGTCCAGCACCTGCGCGAGGGCAAGAGCTATTCAACCCGCGCCGTCACTGCAATGCAGCGCGACGACCTGATCCTCTCCATCATGGTCTCGTTGCATTCCGAGGAGCAAAGCGCTTTGAACCACCAAAATGCGATGCCTGACGTACCGCCACCTGAAAAGTTTACCATAGAAGAAGTGTCAAAGCACCCGAACTTCTCAGAGATGCCGGAAATCATCCGCCGCTACTACGAATCCGATCGCCCGATTGAACTGCGCCCCGTCGAGATGGGCCGTTACCTCGGTGAGAAGATCGACCACGGCCGCATTCACATCTGGATGAGGGCCGCCGTCGAACTACCCAATGATCCGGCGCTTCATATGTGCGCCCTAGCCTACGCGTCCGATTTATCGCTGCTCGATTCCGTGATGGCGCGGTATGGACGCACCCTGTTCGACGAGAGCATGGTATCCGCAAGCCTTGACCACGCAATGTGGTTTCACCGCCCATTCCGCGCCGATGAATGGTTGCTTTATGCCAAAGATTCGCCGAGCGCGCAGGCCGGACGCGGTCTCGCGCGCGGCCTGATCTTCAAGTCTGATGGCACGCTGGTGGCGTCCGTCGTGCAGGAAGGCTTGGTGCGCGAGCGACGCTGAGCCCTCATCTGCCTGTTCGTAACCGTTTGCTACGAATGGCGGCCTGCGAGTTAGCTCGCGCAGATAGATCTTCACTTCGAAAATGTTGCCGTAAATGGCCGCTTCGAGCCGGCTACGAATAGCCCGAAGCGCGAGGTGAGAAGCGGCCTTCTGCCGGTCAAAATTGAATATCTCTGAAAAGGTGCGGTGATGCTCGCGTCAGATAGTCTGCCATGTGTCGCAAAGCAAACAGGCCTTGTAACCAAAAGCCGCAGCGGTGTCGACCAGCGTGCTGGCCGGCACGCGACTTGCTAACGTATCCGAGACCGACGTCTGAGGACGACCATGTCAGCATGGCGTATATCGTCGGTGCACGCGGTGAAGCGTGCGATCTCCTTGGCAGTGCCACCGGAAGCCGTCGCGGACTGAAATGCCTAATGCCGGGCCCGGAAAAAGGGCGTTTCCTGACAGGGAGGTGATTAAGCGAACTGGAACTGCCATGGACACCAAGTGAGGGTGGCTCTCAGAACCGCGATATTAGGAAGCTGGATTGCTGTTGCGGGACAAATCAACCATGGCACGCGTCCGATCGGACGCTTTTCGCTCCTTGGCGCAA
Source organism: Bradyrhizobium sp. CCBAU 11361 (assembly GCF_028128935.1). Taxonomy (NCBI): domain Bacteria; kingdom Pseudomonadati; phylum Pseudomonadota; class Alphaproteobacteria; order Hyphomicrobiales; family Nitrobacteraceae; genus Bradyrhizobium; species Bradyrhizobium sp. CCBAU 11361. The sequence goes on along the minus strand of NZ_LBJZ01000128.1, from coordinate 5,129 downwards.
CCGCTCCACCGCCGCTTCGTCGGTTTGCTATCGAGAGGCACGCAAGAACCACGAATTCTCACAATACACAAAGAAGGCAGTCAAGATGGATTACAAGTTGCTGCAATATGAAACGGACGAAAGGGTCGCCACTATAACCTTCAACAATCCAGACCGGTACAACGCATTCAATTCAAGCATGAAGAATGAATTCAGAAATGCGATCTCCAAGGCGGACCAGGACGAGGATATCCGGGTCATTATCGTCACCGGTGCTGGCGGAAAGGCATTCTCTACAGGCTATGATCTAACCGAAGCAATTGACATCCCGCGACAGTCTCCGATCGCCTGGCGCAGGCGGATCACCGATGACTTCGAATTCACTTACACGGTGTGGGCCTGCTCGAAGCCCGTAATCGCGCAAATTGAAGGCTATTGTCTCGCTGGAGCTCTTGAGTTCGCTCAAATGTGCGACATTCGCTACTGCTCCGAGGACTCGCAGTTCGGAGTAGTAGAGAGCAGATTCTCCGGGGGCGTCGTGACGCTCGCTATGCCATGGATCATGGGCGCGCGCTGCCGCGAACTAATATATACCGGTGACATGATAGCCGCGAATGAGGCGAAGGAGATGGGCCTTGTGAACAGGGTGTTTCCGAAGGACCGCCTTCGGATAGAGACCATGAATTTAGCCAAACGCATGTCGCTGATTGCCATGGCGTGCCTGCAGGGGAACAAAAGGGCTATTAACCAGACCTACGATATTATGGGTTTCCGTGCGGCAACCGCGAACGGGATTGAGACCTGCGTGTTGCTCGAGGCGATCGATTCTCCAGAATATAAGGATTTCGACCTCTTGCGTCGAAAAATCGGTGTGAAGGAAGCTCTGAAATGGAGGGATTCCCAGTTCAAGAAGTACGAATAGGTAATACCGAGACCGGGGTATCCGCCCGAAATCGAGTGGCAAGATGTTCAGCCAGCCGTTCAACGGCTGAAAACCACAGACGTGTCTGAAAATTGGCCTGGGCGTGCTGGAGCAGGGCGCGCGCATTTACCGCCATCCGCGCGCGCCATCATCGTGGACGGTCCCAGCCCCCGGTGTTCGGCCTCTTTAAAATGTCGGCCCGGGTAATGCGAACGAAAATGGACAAGTTTTGACCAACCCCGAAGTCAGCAACAGCAATCCTGAGTTTTCCAACAGCCGAAGGAGGACACGTACCGCCAGCAAAGCCGGATGTTAAGTTAAATGGTGCACAGTAATGCAATCAGTTCGGTTGTCTTAGTTTTGATGCGCATGGCCCTATGTCGCATCTCATCCCGACGTATTGGCTTTCCCGTGCTCGTTTCCAGAGCCTTACATGGCCTTACGTCGTGAGACGCTCGGGGTCGGCCGAATTCGGCTTGCATTTTGCTCCTGAGATCTCGGAATTCTTCCGTGAACCTCGCCGCTTTTCCTCATTCCGGCGGGAGCTGTAAGCTCCACCAATTTTGAGAGCAGACCGCGGCAGTGAGGTCAGTTAGATGATTTTTTTCTGATCCATCGGAAATGGACCTTCCCGAGCCTGGCAGAAAGCGGCCTATGTCAAGGAATCACAGCTTTGCCAACGAACGAGTGTTGTTAGTGTTGCTGAAGGGGGCCTTGCTAGATATATCCGCGCCAATCACAGCAGCCCTTTTCTGGCCATTAGGCGCCGACTGCAACGCAAACAAATTTGCCGGCGCAATCAATCGTCCCTCAGAGCTCTTGGAGTATGCGTACAAGGGCCTCGCCGGTGGGCAGGCGACAACATGGCAGTCCTGAGCACCACCGAAGCTCTGGTCCCGTCGCTCGGTTGGTATGTTAGCTTTCTTGTAAGGCGACAGCGATGGAGGGGCCCCGGTCGCATACGGCAGTATCGGCAGGAAGCTCAGCTCGGCGATTATGGGAGCTTAGTGGCTACTGCCCCACCCCAAGTTTGTCAGATGTTCCGGACCTGTCCGCGCGCAAGCGCCCTTCGCACCACCTCCCGCAACACGAGACAATGGCTAAAGGCAGCTGGTCCTCTTGTACCCTCTCTGTCTTGCCAGCAATCGTCCATGTATCGATGCCTAGTAATAAAGCAATCGGAGTATCGATCCATGAGCATCGTGCAGCCGAGTGGCAGTGCGTTGCGGCTAGGGACGCGCCCGACGACTAGGCCCGTTCCAGGTGTGTAAGAGCATTAATATCACTGAAGATGGAGCGTTCGATGGAAGTGTTATCGCAATTGCGCATCGTTGAGATCGGTAGCTCGCCGGCCACCAGCTATTGTGCACGGTTGTTCGCCGATTTCGGCGCCGACGTCCAGAAGGTCGAGCCCCCGACGGGCGATCCACTTCGTCGCAAAGCGCCACTAACGCCTGCTGGCCGCAGCGCGTGGTTCGCATTCTTGAACTTTAACAAGTCAAGCATCATGGTTGACCGCGCCGATCCGGACTCGGTCGCCCGGGTCACGGCACTGATTGAGGAGGCCGACATTCTTGTCGATGGCCGCGATATTGATCCCGCGGAGTGCCCCTCAATTGATGTCGCCGCAATCCGGCGACGACGGCCTGGATTGATCTACCTCGATATGAGCTGGTTCGGTCGCGCGGGACCTTATGCTGAATTTGTCGCAACGGACGCGACGGTTCGGGCGCTTGCTGGGCTCATCAAGCTAGTCGGACCAGTCGCGGGTCCGCCATTGTATGCACCAGATTTCCAGACAGGTATCCTCGCCGGTTTGTGGGGCTTCATCGCCACGGCATCCTCGGTGGTTCAGCGATTACAGAAGGCGGCGGGGCGATCGTGGTCGCTCAGTATTTTTGAGTCGACTCTCACCCTCAGCGAGTACCAAATGTTCGAGTCGTTCGGGCGCGGCGGTAGGACACACCGACTTGGTATTAATCGCTTCTGGCCTACTTTTCCAGTCGGCATTTACAAAACCCGAGAAGGTTGGCTCGGTGTTACCACAGTGACGCTCGCACAGTGGCGCGCATTCTGCGACATGCTCGGGCTCGTTGAATTGCGCGACGATCCTGCGCTAGTTACCGGTGCCGATCGTCTGCAACAGCTGGAACGGATCGAACGGCAGTTCATGCCAAGGCTAAATACGCGAACCGCGCAGGAGTGGTTCGCGGAGGGATTGAAGCGCCAGATCCCGATCGTGCCGGTGCCCGAGATTTCTGATCTGCTCGAGGACGAGGAGAAGAAGGCGCGCGGCGCGATCGTGCCCATCCAGCTTGGCGGAGAGGAGGGACTGACGCCCGGTTCGATGCAGCGGTTAACAAGGACGCCGCCACGCTGGGGCGGCAAAGTGCCGACGCTTGCCGAGCGGCAGCCTCTGGCGAATATCCGAGCACCACGATCAGCGTCGTTGGACGGCGTCGAAGTCGGCGCGCTTCCATTGCACGGGATTCGCGTCATCGACTTTTCGATGGGCTGGGCGGGCCCATTGTGTACCCGTACCCTGGCAGATCTCGGGGCCGACGTCATCAAGATTGAGGCCATCCAGTACCCGGATTGGTGGCGAGGCGTGGACCGGCGTCCTGCTTACATTGACAATCAAATGTACGAAAAGACGCCGGAATTCTGCATCATGAATCGCAATAAGCGTGGCGTCACACTCGACCTGACGCAGCCGCAGGGACTTGCGTTGGCCAAACGACTCTTAGCAGGAGCCGATATTATGATCGCAAACTACTCAGTCGACGTACTGCCGAAGCTCGGGCTTGGTTATGACGTGATCAGAACATTAAATCCGCGGCTCGTCATGATGTCCATGTCTGCCTTTGGTGTGAACAGCGCCTATCGCAATTGTCGCGCCTACGGCTCGACTCTCGAGCAGGCGTCGGGATTGCCAAGCGTCATCGGAGCTGCCGATGGGCCGCCGTTGATGGGTCATATCGCCTTCGGGGATTCTGTCGGCGGATTAAACGGTTGCGCGGCAGTTCTGGTTGCGCTGATTCATGCCCGCAATACCGGGCAGGGGCAGTTCATCGATCTTGCGCAGGTCGAATGCATGATGCCGTTTGCGGCGCCGTGGATCACGATCTATTCGATCGGGGGCATGCCACCGCCCAAATATGGCAATCGGCATCCGCACTTCGTTCCGCATGGCTGTTTCAGGTGTGCGGGTGAAGACAACTGGATCGTAGTGGCCGCGACCGACGAAGACATGTGGCGGAGGCTTGCTATCCTTATTGATCGCCCAGACTGGGCCATGGACGCCTCGCTCAAATCTGCAGATGGTCGCCGTGCGATAGAGGATCTGATCGAGAAAGGCATCGAAGCGTGGACACTCAGTCGCAATGCTGACCAGGCTATGTCTGAGTTGCAGGCAGTTAGAGTTGCGGCCGGCGTGGCCCGTCTGCCGATTGATCTGCTCAAGGATCGGCATCTAACGTCGCGCGGATTTCTGCAGCAAGTCGAACGCGCTTTCATTGGCTCGCACCCGCAGCCATCTATGCCAATACGTGAAGCCGCAGGGCCCTACCCGGTGCGGATACCGGCGCCAACTCTCGGTGAACACAACCGAGAAATTCTGTCAGGGATTCTCGGGCTGTCGGACCGCGAAATTGCACAGCTTGCGAAGGACGGCATCATCGGTACCAAGATGCTGTCCGAAGCGGAACTAGCAAAGCAAAGGAAGCTACCTTCAGATCGTCAAAAGGCATGAAGGTCGATCGTACGTAGCGGATGCGTTTAACTCTCACAGTATCGGCTGATTTGTCCCAGGAGTTCAAACGTATGCCCGAGCATCCGCGCGGGCAGGCGTGACGGGCTGTTGAGACTTGTGGTCAGAAGCCCTCACAGTCCAATCAGGATCTTGTAGAACACCTCGATTTTCGCAAGGCGTACCAGTTAATCCTCTCGATTGCTTCGGAGCGCGTGCGGAGGGCTAGGCCTGTAATGAGCTTCCACTCAGTCGGTTTACGGCCCTTTGGCTTACCGCGCTCGGTCGCATGGATTATCGTCAGGTCGAGCGCTGGATAACGTTTCTGCTTGTCGATGGAAAGACCGCGATCCGCGTGAACTTGATTTCCAGCGCGACCTTCGTCGTCTCACCCTTGTCCTTAGGTAAGCGGCGTGTCTCCCGCACCTTGTTGCTGTTGAGCAGACCGGCAATATGCGTTCCGTCTTGAAGAGGACGGTT
>NZ_LBJZ01000127.1:0-13817 GCF_028128935.1 Bradyrhizobium sp. CCBAU 11361 | reverse complement strand
CAAAGGGCGTTTGGCGGCAAACCAGGGGGAGACGATGGCGTTGACGGCGACCGCGCCGAGGACGGACCATCCGATACCGGACAAGAACGCGGCCGCGTAGAGCTGCCACGGCGCATTCGCCAGGGCCCAGCCCAGAACGCCGATCGCCATGACGACACCGCCAGCGACGGTGACGATCGGCAGTCCAAAGCGCCGATAAAAGTCGGGCAGGTTCGGGATGAGGGCGAGGCCGACCAGGAAATGCAGGGTCACGGCGCCTGAGATGAGCGCGATCGGCCAGCCTCGCGATTGGCGCACGACCTCGAGATAGACGGGTGGGCCATAGAAGCCGGTGCCCCAGCCGAACACCGCGAGGGTGAAAGCTGCGGCGACGACCCGCCAGCCGAAGAAGCCAGGCGTAGCGCTGATCGCGTCGACCACCGCCTCCACCGGTGGGTTGGTCAGATTTGTGTTGCGATTGGCCACGATGATATCTCCTGCGCGTCCGCACCCACGCGTTGCGGGCCGCCGTAGCGGCCCCGACCGGGGCGTCAGAACATCGTGTTGTCGTTCTTCGACGCGTCGGGGATGGAGGCGAGGACGTCCCAGTGCTCGACGAGCTTGCCGTCTGCGACACGGAAGATGTCGACGCCGACATCGCCATTCGGGCCGATGAGGCCGGTCCAGTGGGCGTGAACGGCGACGATGTCGCCGTCGGCGATGACGCGGCGAATGTCGCCCTTGGCGTTCGGGAAGGTCTTCAGGAAGAAGTTGATGTAGGCGCGCAGGCCCTCGACACCGTCCTCAGCGGCCGGGGTGTGCTGGATGTAGGTGTCGCCGACATAGCGGGCGATGGCGCCATCGACGTCGCCGTCGAAATGGGCCTCCTTGTAGAAGGCTAGAACGGTCTTCTTGTTCTGTTCGGAGATACTTTCGGTCGTCATGGTGATGTCCAATCGTGTGTCGTCGACGGCGCGTGCCGTCGCGGATGAAGAGTTTCCATGCGTGGGTGACCCGGCGGGCGGGCGGCAGCGCGATGGCCTGGCCGGGCCGCTGTCACGGCGGGATGCTCGTCACGCGGCGCGCTGCTGCGGGGGATTTGCAACGCGCCGCGAGGAGAACGGCTGCTCGACGATCCGCCGAGAGACGTTCGACAGGGGTGCGATTATCGCCTATTCCGTCTTGGGGGGGATCTGCGCGTCGAACTTGTTTTGCTGGACGATGTAGATCTGGCACGGCTCCTTGGAAACGCACGCGGTCGTGTGAGCCTCCTTGCCGCGCTGATACCAGTACGAACCCGGTCCCAGCTTCACCTGCTTCTGGCCCGGCTGGTAGTTCTCCAGCTGACCTTTGATGACGACCGCATAGTAGTCGTAGGTATGGGTATGGAGCTTGCTCACAAACCCCGGATCGAAGCGGAAGAACGCGCCGTGAGCGCCCTGCGTGACGTTACCCCAGACGTTCGAAACCTGGATGCCGGTCTCGGGGTTCACGCCCCTCGCGCCGGTGTCGGTGAAGGAATAGTGGCTCGCCGGATTGGTGACCGACGTACCGCCGTTGGCCGGAGGAAAGGACGCGTCCTGCGCCTGCGAGGAGGTCGTGAAAGCAAATAGTGCGAGGCCTGCTACCGCGAGTGATCGGAACTTCATGTTACTTCGCCTTTGTGTTGCTCTGCTGGTGACGGTGACGAGGCGGCCTCAGGCCGCGTTCTTGAGGGCCTCGATAAACTTCGCGGCGAGCTCGTGGTCCGACATCGGGTTCTGAGCGGTAATCAACTCGCGGTCGACAACGACGAACGAGGTGAAGTTGTCGGCGTTGACGACCTTGGCGCCCGCTGCTTCGAGCGCGTCGGGCATGTTGAAGATCAGCTTCTTGTGGAAGACGTTATCTTCGGCATATTCCTCCTCGCTGCGCGAGAAGACGGTCATGCGATAGCCGGCATACTGCCAGCCCTTACCCAGCTCGCGCGCCTTCACCTCGTTGCCGTCGATCAGGGCCGCGCGGAATTCGCGTGCCTTGTCGAGCGCGGCAAGAACGCTGATCGGGCCGTGGCAGATCGCGGCGGTGGGCTTGTTGGCACCGTGGAAGTAGCGAAGCACTTCGCCCGCGTCGGGGTCCTGCATCACGTCTACGATGGGCGCATGGCCACCCGGGAAGAAGACGCCGGCGAACCGATCAAGTCCGGCATCGATCACCGAGCGGATCGTCCGGACGTCGTTCATGGCAGGATCGTTGTTGAAGAAATTGCGAGCCTTGGTGCGGGCCTCGTTGTCCTGCGCGAAGTAGATCAGCGCATCCGAGTCCTTGTCCATGTGCGGCTTCTCGCCGGTCGGGGTGGCGAGGACGAAATCGTAGCCGGCGGCCACGAGCGTCATCAGCGGGACGGCGGTTTCGTTCAGGAATTGGCCGATCGTGATCGTGCCGCCGCCCTTTGCCTCAAGCTCGGTCCCGTTCGAACCGATGACGAGCATAGTGCCCTTACTCATTTGAATCTCCTGTGATCGAAAAGTCGGTTGTGCTTGCTTGCGGCTGATGCTGAGTGGACGCGCAACTCAAAGTCTCGGCGGCGCGCCATGTTCGATGGTCGTTTCTTTGGCGACGGTCTGCGCGGGCCGCGTCGATTTCAGGCGGTCGCCTTGGCCGCCTCGGCCATCCGGCGCACGGTCTCTTCCGTGGTCCACACCGCGTTTGCCATGAAGCGCCAGTTGATCATGGCGGCGTCCAGGCCAGAGCCTTCCTCGTTCGCCGCTGCGGCGACGGCGTCGCGGACCATCACGGTCTCAAAGCCATCTCGAATGAGGTTGCGCATGTGATCTTCGAGGCAGAGGTTCGCTACGGGACCGGCCATGATGACCGTCTCGATCCTCCTTCGACGCAGCATATAGGCGAGGTCGTTCGTGGGCGCGTAGGTGACATGGCGCGACACGACCGTTGTATTCTCGTCTTCCATGTATTGCTTAAACCGGTCGGGAATGTCGGCGCCGCCGCCGGGGACATCGTGGGTGTGAAGCGGGCTCTCGCGCTCGACGACTCCCCCGTGGAGCGCAAGGTCTTCCATCGGGCTCAGGCGGGTCTTGCCTTTGTGATCGTGCGGAAAGAAGTAATGAGGCGACATGAACACCGGATAGCCGTGATCCTTGGCAGCCCGAAGCAAGGCTTCCAGGTTGGCATTCACGTTGTTCTTCTTCATCAGCTCCTCGATCATGACGAAATATTTGCCGCCGTCAGTGAGGAAGTCGTTCTGGATATCGACAAGCACGAGCGCGGTCCGATCGCCGCTGATTTCCATATTGACCTTGTGTTCGAACAACATTTGAAAGCTCCTTGTGATTTGGCGAGCGCTGACTGCGCAGCGTATGGTCTGTAAAGACAGCCATATCTATCGATAGATAGCGGACTAATGGAGCTACGTCGTCCAGTCAAGCTCTATCTATCGATAGACCGACAACGTGTTGGTTGACTGAAAGGGTGGGTACACTGGTCGCGCCGCTCACTTTGCCGTCACGGTCGCCACACCTCTATCGGTAGATATGCGCCAGTCAGCGTCGAGCAAATCAACGCCCTCGCCATTGACTGCCGTCGGCGAGGCGGAAGGAACGGCCCGCTCAAGACGCTCTCAGCTTGTACCCTTGGCGTCGAGATCTTCCAATCGCACTCTCGCAAGACGATCCTTGGCAGCGGTGAAGACGAGGTCGATCACCTTGCTGTCGTGGCCAAGCCTGAAGCACTCGATGACGACGCCAACCAGGACGCTTTCGCAGATGACGAGAAGGTCCGAATAGGCGCCGCCCGCCGCTCTGGTCTCGTTGATGATCTGTGCGACCACCTGCCGAGCGACCCGATTGTGCAGCTCGGTCGCTGCCGCAGCGGACAGTTCAGAATTCATGGTCATTTCGGCATCCCTCTCGCATCGTCGAGGCAACGGCGCGTAATGGCGGCGGCTGTGGTGCACGAACCGACCGCTTTGTTTCACCCAGGCCGCCGCGCGCCAACCGCTCGCATCATATTTCTGTTCCTCTCTATCGATAGATAGAATTTGACGACGAAGATTTCCAGCGATTAATCTCGGTGGCAAATTGATCTATCAATAGGTAGATTTTCAGGAGAGTTTTCATGCGCTTTCAGGATAAGGTCGCGATCGTCACAGGTGGTAGCTCGGGCATCGGCAAGGAGGTCGCGACCCGGTTCGTCGCAGAGGGCGGGTCCGTCGTGGTCAACGGCCGCGGCGCCTTCGATCTCATGTTCGAGAATGCAGCGGACTTGCGCAAACACCCCTTCCTCGAGCGTAAGAAGCGACTGAAGGCGATTCTGCCGCGCAACAAGCTGATCGCCTTCAGCCATCACCGTAAAGCGAACGGCACGAAATTCTTCGCCGAGGCCGAACAGAGGGGTCTCGAAGGCATCATGGCGAAGCGCGCCGACAGCGCGTATGCGTCCGGAAGCCGGACCCCGGATTGGCTGAGGATCAAGACCGCAAAGCGACAGGAAGTGGTGATCGCCGGCTTCACGGCGCCCAGGCGCACCAGGCCGTTCTTCGGCGCCTTGGTCCTCGCCGTGCGGGAAGGCGACGCATGGCGATACATCGGACATGTCGGCACTGGCTTTAGCCACAAGGCCCTGGAAGACCTCCATGCCAAGCTCGTGAAGCTGACGACCCCTAAATCACCCTTCCCTGCCAAAGTGAAGGACGAGGCCGCCACGACCTGGGTCAGGCCGTCGCTGGTGGCCGAGGTGAAATTCGCGGAGTGGACGAGCAAGGGCGAACTGCGCCAACCCGTCTACCTCGGGCTCAGGTCCGACAAGCGGGCGAAGGATGTCGTGCGCGAACGAGAACGTCCGCGCAAATAGCGCTTCCCTTCGGGCGTAACCGGCAAACGGAACGAATTAACGCCTTCACCTCCTCCGCTGTGAATTCCCTCGCGGGCTTGTGTTCAGTCGCCTCCAAGGTCGTGGATTTCCGGTCGCATGCCCTCAGGCGTGACTTCGAGCGTCGCAAGCGTGATCGGCAGCTTGAAGCGCCGCCGTCCCGCGCTGCCGGGATTCAGATAGAGGACGCCACCGACCGTGTCGATCTTCGGCACGTGGGAATGCCCGGAGACGATGACGTCGATGCCGGCGCCGGGATGGGCCTGCAGCGTCTTCAGGTCGTGCAGAACGTAGATCGACTTTCCCGCCAAGCGCACAAGGTTCGTGTCGGGGTATTCGCGAGCCCACTCGCCACTGTCCACGTTTCCACGGATGGCGGTGACAGGCGCGATCCGGCGAAGCGCGTCGATGATCTCGGGGCGCCCGATGTCGCCGGCATGAATGATGTGATCGACGCCCGTCAGGCCTCGTTCCGCCTCAGGCCTCAACAGGCCGTGCGTGTCCGAAATGATTCCAATCCTGAACATCATTTTCCGTCGCTCTCAGCCGCGACCGCCAAAAAACGATCGAGAAGTTCGACCTGAGCGGACAGCATCTTGGTCCGTGCGGATTCGATTTCGAACCATTCCGCGCGGTCTAGTTCGGGAAAGCTCTGCCGTCGACCGCTTCGGGGCGGCCATTCGATATCGAAGGTATTGCTGGTCAGCGCAGCCGGGTCAAAATGGCCTTCGCCTGCGAATGCGATGACGCGCTTCCCTCCTCGCTGCCGGATCTCCCCGAGCGGTTGGAGTGTACCAATCGAAGCGCTGTGGCCGAGCTCCTCGGCAAACTCGCGCCGCGCGACCTGCTCTGGAGCATCCGCGGCGTCGATTTCTCCCTTCGGAATCGACCAGGCGCCATCGTCCTTCTTGCGCCAGAACGGACCGCCGGGGTGAACGAGCAGGACCTCGAGCCCGCGAGCGCCCTTGCGGTAGGCCAGAATGCCCGCGCTCAACGTCGATCTCCTGGAAGTTTTTTTCAGCGCAGCCATATCGCTCCTATTTTGCGGCGCGGACCGAATGCAAAGCAATGGCGGAGGATCTGAGAAGCAACGACTGGCTACTTGCGCAACAACGAACGTTCGAAACAGGCTAGAAGCCCAGCAGGCCCCGGATATACCTCGGCGCACCCGGCTTTCCGCAATTCGTCCTCCGTGAAGCCTCCGCAGAGTACGCCCACCGTGGGAACTCCCGCCTTCCCCGCCGCTTCCGCATCGTACGGCGTGTCGCCGATAGCGACGGCGTCGGCGCTTTCCATCTTAAGCTTCTTGAGAACGATCTCGAAGATGTCCGGCACCGGCTTGGATTGCTCCACGTCGTCGGAAGAAGTTGTGAGGTCCACCAGGTCGGTGATGCTTGCGATGTCGAGGTACTTGTCGACTTCGTCCTTCTTGGCCGAGGAAGCAATTGCGATCTGAAGTCCAGCCTCGCGCACGCGTCGCAGCAGGTCCGGGACCGCCGAGAAGGGACGCACGATCCGCAGATATTCTTTCTTAAAACGATCGCCGCGCCACTCTTCCACCTCTTTGCCGTGGTCTTTTTGTTCGTCAGCGGACAGGAAGACGGGAATGAGTTTGTCTCCTCCCTTGCCGATCTGGCCCCTCACCTGTTCGAAGCTTACCTCGTGGCCGAACTTGAGCAGAGCTTCCTGCCATGCCAGCGCGTGGAGATCCACCGAGTCCAGAAGCGTGCCGTCTAGATCGAATATAGCGGCTTTCGGCAACTCACAGTCCTCCACGGTTGGAGCGAGCTAGTTTCGTATACCAGTCGGCCTAAAGCGTGTTCTTCGCCATATGCGGTTGAGATTCGGCCAGGGGCACCAAGCTGAAAATAACAATAGCTTACTTCATTAGTTCGATTCCTGATTCTTTTGCGAAAATTGTCGCGGGCATTGAAAACACACCTAAAAGTTAGCCGCAGCAAATCGCTACTCACTGCAGCCGTTCGTGTTGTTGGTATTTTTGTTGGCATCGGGGAACAAACGTTTACGGCGAATTTCGCTATTCGGAACGAGCGAATTTAGCAGATGGCTCGCAAGAACGATCGCGCGAGCGCCAATCCGAACACGTCGACTGCCGCGCTGCCCGACCGAAGTTCGACAAGGGTGCTTTAGGACGGGCTGTTTCCTCCGGTCCGGATCAGCCGCCAGCTCGCCAGGCTTGAAAGGACGGCGATGAACGTCGCGACGATAAGCACCGCGCCGAAACCGGCGCCCACGCTGGCATGCACGGCGCCGGCGAGGGCGTTCTGGATGGGAACCGGCAGCGCGGCCAACGCGCCTTGCGCGTCGCCGCCGACGATGCGCAGGCTGAGATCGTGCCAGTCGACCGCGTGGTCGGGCACAAGCGATGTCCCGAGGTTGCGCAGGTTGGCTTCCGCGACGCCGGCGAGGACCGCGCCGAGACCGGCGACGCCGGCGATGATGCCGATGGACCGCGTCGTGCTGGCAAGGCCGGAGGCCATGCCGGCACGCTCGGGCGGCACCGAGCTGACTTGCGCTTTCGCCGTCTCGCTGTTCAGCAGCCCAGCGCCCGACCCGGTTATGAACATGCCGATCGCGGCCGGCCAATAGGCGAGGTCAACGAGGACGGCGGTTGCCGCGATGGCGTTGCCGATCGCGACCAGGCCGAGGCCGAAACACAGGATCGCTCGGCTCGACATGCTTGCTGCAAGCCTGCCGCCGATGCTCGGACCGATCAGCAGCGGCAGGGCGAAGGGCGTCATGGCAAGGCCGGCGATGGCCGGCGAAAGAACGAAGGCATCCTGCAGATAGAGCGGCAGGATCGTCATCATGACCTGAGCAGCCGCTGCATAACCGAGCATCGCGACCGCGGCGCCGACAACGGTCGGATCGCGAAAGATCGACAGGTCGATCATCGGGCGCGGATGCCGGCGTTCGGCGAAGACGAAGGCGACCAGCAGGATCGCGCCGACGACGAGGCGCAGGATCGTGCGCGGGCTCTCCCAACCGACGCTGTTGGCGTCGATGAGCGCCCACACCACGCTGAACAGGCCGGAGCCGAAGAGCACGATTCCCGGATAGTCGAGACCCGACGCTTTCGGGTCGCGCGACTCGCCAACCGAGGTGAGGGCGAGCGCGATCAACCCTGCGCCCAGGGGCAGGTTGATGTAGAAGGCCCATCGCCATCCAAGGTCGGACGTGACCAGACCTCCGACGATGGGCCCGAGCGGAGGCGCCATTCCCATTACCGTGCCCCAGATCGCGTAGACCCTGGCGCGCTCATGCGTCTCGAAGCCCTGGGCGACAACGGCGAGCGAGGATGTGAGCTGCAGGGCGGCGCTGATCGCCTGCAACGCGCGCGCCGCGTTGAGCGTGAGCAGATCGGGCGCCGCGCCACACAGCAAAGAGGCGAATGTGAAGATCGACAATCCGAGGAGCAACATGCGCCGGCGTCCGAGTCGATCGGCGAGCGCGCCGGCGGGCATCAAGAGCGCGGCAAAGGGAAGGATGTAGGCGCTCACCACCCATTCGACGTCGGTGAAGCCGCCCTTGAGGTCGCGCGCGATCGACGGCAGCGACACCGCGACGATGTTGGTGTCGAGCATGATGAGGAACGGCGCGCCGGCGCAGCACAGCAACATGCGCAGCTTGCGGCCCGAAAACGGCGCTGTCGCCGGCGGCGGAAGTGTCTCGTCCCCTGGCGCCGGCGTCGCCGTCATTACCTGTCGCCTCCAAACGTTATCTATCTATCGATAGGTTTAGGCAACAGTAACACGCGGCCTTGCCCAGTCAAGCAAAGGCGGCCGTCAATATTCGGATTGAAGGCGAGCTCTCACGCGAACGCGACGAATTGGGGACGGGAAATCTCGCCGGCAACGCTTTGAGATCCTCGTTCCAGTCGCCGCCGCGTGGCCGCGATCGGATGTAGCCAGCCCCGGCCTCGGCCGCGATCGCCTGGATGCGCTCGGCATAGACATCGCCTTGCCGATTGTTGTCGCGGCGACGAGGCGGACATGGCCTCGCGCTGCGATCCGGTGAAGCGCCTCGTCGGTTGCGGGAGATACGGCGTGAAGCTCGCGCCGGAAACAAAACACTGTCCGAACCGCCGCACGGATTCCTGACACCGCGACCTGACAGTGACAGAGCCCTGCCGGGATGCATCCGGCAGGGCGGTTGCGGATATCTCAGGCCGCGGGAAGCGGATCGGGCACCGTGGCCTCGTAGAACGGATAGTCGGTGTAACCACGACCGGTGTAGCCATAGAACGTGCTGCGGTCGTAGGGGTTGAGCGGCAGTCCGAGTTCGATGCGCTTCGGCAGGTCGGGATTGGCGATGAAGTGCCGCCCGAAGGCGATCAGGCTGGCATCGCCGTTGGCGACGCTCGCCTCGGCCGTCTCCGGGTTGAATCCGCCCACGGCGATCACCGGTCCCCGAAAGATCTTGCTCAGTTCCTGCGCGGCGGCAGGCGCCTGCGCCTCCGCGATTGTTTCACCGCCCTTCACGCGCGGCTCGATGAGATGCAGGTAGGCAAGGCCGAAGTCGTTGAGCCGCTCTGCAACGTGGCGGAACAGGGCTCGCGGGTCGCTGTCGCCCATGCCGTTGAACGTGCCGCTCGGCGCGAGCCGGACACCGACGCGATCGGCGCCCCAGACGTCGGCCAGCGTTTGGACGACCTCGGCTAGAAACCGCGTCCGGTTCTCGATCGAGCCGCCATACTGGTCGGTGCGTTTGTTCGTGTTGTCTTGCAGGAACTGGTCGACCAGGTGTCCGTTCGCAGCCATGAGCTCGACACCGTCGAAGCCGGCGGCCTTCGCGTTCTGCGCGGCGCTGCGATACTGCTCCAGGATCGTGGCGATCTCCGCCGTCTCGAGCGCACGGTGCGGCGACGTCGGCTCGAACCCGTCGGGCGTGTCCACGGTGATGCTCGTATCAGCCCAATAGGCCGGATCGACCGAAGCGGTGACGGGTTCCGAGCCCGTGATCGAGATGTGCGTGGTGCGGCCGGCGTGCCAAAGCTGCGTGAAGAAATAGGCGCCCTTCGCGTGAACCGCATCGGTGATGCGCTTCCAACCCGCGATCTGATCGTCCGTGTAGAGGCCGGGCGCGTGATAATAGCCGCGCGCAGACGGTGCGATCGCCGTCGCCTCGGTGATGATCAAGCCGCCGTTCGATGCACGCTGCGTGTAATATTCAAGCTGCAGGTCGCTCGGGATGCCGGTTCCCGGCTGCGCGCGCAGCCGGCTCATCGGCGGCATGACCACACGATGCTTCAGCGTGAGCGGTCCGACCTGCACAGGCGTGAATAGTTTCTTTTCGGCATGTTTATCCATCGGAATTCTCCGTAGTATTGAGGCTGCGCCCCGTGGGCGCGAGTTGAAGTGCTGCGTCCCGCGCGGGACGCATTGGCCTTGGGCAGTTGGGAGGTGCGGGTCACTGCCGGCCGGCCATGATGCCGCCGTCGACCGGAAGGATGACGCCGGTGATGAAGCTCGCCTGGTCAGAAGCGAGGAAGAGGAGGGCTTCGGCTGCGTCAGCCGGCTGGCCGTTGCGTCCGAGCGGATGCATCGCATTGAAGGTCGGCAGGACGGCCTTGACCTGCTCCGGCGTCAGGAAGGTGTTGTAGACCGGCGTTTCGATCACCCCCGGCGCGATCGCGTTCACGCGGATCTTGTAGGGTGCAAGCTCGATTGCGAGGTTCTTGACGAGCGCATGGACGCCGCCGTTCGCGGCGGAGTACGCGGAGGACGGCGTGGCGCCGATCGCCTGGAGGCCCCACATCGAGCCCGTCTGCACGATCGCACCACCATGGCCGGCGTCCTTCATCGCCTTCGCGGCGGCCTGCGCAGCGAAGAACTTGCCTTTCAGGATCGTGTCGATGAAGCGGTCGTATTCGACTTCGGTGAGCTCGAGGAACGGCTTGGGGCCGAAGATGCCGGCATTGTTGAACAGGACATCGAGTCGCCCAAAGCGTTCGAGCGCAACCTTCACCATGTCTTCGCCGGTGCCGGGGAGCGCGATATCACCGACCTGGACGACGGCACGCTTGCCGCTCGGGTCAATTTCCTGAGCGGCGATTGCAGCTTCGCTTCATGGCGCAGCGCGTTTTGAAGCAGCTGGAAATGCGAGACGCCAACCTTTCCGATCGCGACGAGCTCGCCGTCGATCACGGCGTCGCCCTTCACGCCCTCCAGCGCTTCCGCGACCTCGATATAGCTACGGCTGATGATCTTGCCGTTGCGGCTGTAGAGCGCAACCTTGCCCCGCCGGATTTCCGCGATCATCCGGAAGCCATCGTACTTGTCCTCGAAAACCCAGTCGGGGTCGTCGAACGGCGCGTCGGTAAGAGTAGCGAGCATCGGCTGCAGGCGCTTGGGCAGGGTCGACGTCCGGCTCATTCGAGGCCATTCCTTAGGAGCGCGTTGCGAAATGCACGGATGTCCTTCAAGGATTGGGGAACGCTTCGGGCCGCGTCGTGTTCCGCAGGCGCCCCGGCGCGCGAGGCGGACGATTTCGGTAAGGACAGATCAGACCGATGGCCAGAAAATTGAAGACCTATCAGACCTCGCTGGGCTTTTTCGATCAGGCGATCGCTGCGCCATCCATGAAGGCGGCTCTGGTGGCGTGGGGCGCCGACAGTAATCTCTTCCATCAGGGCGCGGCAAAGGAGAGCCACGATCCGGAGGTCGTCGCCGCGACCATGGCAAAACCCGGCGTCGTTCTCAGGCGCCCGGTTGGAACCGACCGACCTTTCAGCGAACATGCCGAGCTCCCCACCGATCTTGGCGGCGGAGGACCAACAAAAGCCGCCCGCAAGTCGAAAGGTCCAAAGGCGAAAAAACCTTCCTCTCGCCCCCTCGACAAGGCGGCGGAACGAAAGGCCGCTCTCGCCTTCGAAAAGGAGCAGAAGCGTGTCGAGCGTGAACGGGCGAAGGAAGAAGCCACGAGGCAGAAGGACCGTGAACGGCGTCAGCAGGCCATCGACAAGGCGCAGGCTGCATTGGACAAGGCCGAGCAGGAGCACGGGAAGCGGGCCGCCGTCATCCAGGCCGAGGTCGAGGCTCTCGAGAAGAGATTGCAAGCCGAAAAAGCTCGCTGGGATAAGGAGAAGGAACGATTGGAAGCTGCGCTGCGCCGCGAGCGAGGTTAGTCTTGGCCGTACCCACGGTGCAGGCCAGCGGTCCCCTTCAAGCGTTCATCGTTCGGGAATCGCTTTCATCCCGACGGTCTGGTCTCAAGATTTCGATGGATGCCTGCCTCCGGTCGCGAGCCAACGGAGACTCTTCTGCGACAGGCCGCTTGTGGCGCAAAGCGGACTCTCTCATGCGGGAGCTGCCTTATCTTCGCGCGGCCACTTGGCCGAGCTGGAAGGCAGACAGCCGGTCGTCGCACTCAAGCTTTGCTCTTGATGCGACGAGACCCCAAATGCGGAAGGTACCCATCGCCTTTGCCGTCATTTCCCTTCTGCCGAAACGCTGCCACGAACGCATCCATGACTGGGGTGAGCGCCGATCCAGCGGGCCCCGGGGCGCGGAGCATCCACACTGCCCAAGGCGGTGGCGCGTAGGCGCCACCCCGGACCTTTGAGACGACGCCCTCAAGGCCGAGCTTGCAGGCATGCGCGAACATCTCGCGGCCGTCTATCTCGAAACTTTCGCTGAACTGGATGTCGGTGCCGCTTAGGATCTTCTTGAGTTCGGCCTTGCGCCGAAAGAGCGGTAGCTTCCGCAGATCGCGGCCGTTCAGATAGAGCAGATCGAACGCCACAAGCATGATGCTCGTCGACTTGCCCTTGAGCTCGTTCTGCAGGACCGAGAAGTCGGTGGTGCCATCGACGGCCGCTACCACGATTTCGCCATCCACCACGGCCGAGCTCGCCTTGATCCGCCAGGCGTCATGGGCGACCTTCTTGAAGCGATGCGTCCAATCGGTGGCCGCGCCGGGTGAAGATCTTCGCCGCCTCGTTGGCCAGATGGACCTGAACCCGGTAGCCGTCGAACTTGATTTCGTGAATCCAGCGCTCTCCGGACGGCACCTTCTCGATCGAGGTGGCCAAGGCCGGTTCGATGAAGCCGGGGAAGGGCGCCTTGACGCCGATGGCCGCCGGTTTTTGACGCGCAAACGCCACTGAAGACTCCACGCTACAGCCGATTCAAATTGGCACAGTTCGAATCGTTCCGGAACCTGCGAATCCTTGTCGCGTTGCTTCGATGTCACAACAGGAGGCACCCATGGCGGTAGCGAAGAAGACGAAGACGGCGCGTGGACGAAAACAGGACCGGGCGCGGGTGGCTGGCGGGCAGGACTACGAAGTGCAGTACGAGGCGAAGAAGACCGGAAAGTCGGCACCCGCGGTGAAAAAGGCCGTCAAAAAGGTTGGCAACGCGCGCAAGCGCGTGGAGAAACGGCTAGGCCGCTGAGGCGGAGGCCTGGGTTGGCGTCAGTGTTCGGCGCCGATCCTTCTAGTCAGGGGGGCATTCTGGGCAGGTGTCACCGATTGAGTTCAGCACATCGCGAACCTCGACGGCCGCTGCATCAGGGGAGACCCCTGCTGGTGGGTCTTCACGGGCGATATCGATCGCTCGCTCCCATGCATGCGGATCGGCTCGGTCCTGCATCCAACCGTGCTCCTCGCACTCGCGGATGGCGCCCGCGTTCTGAAGCACGTCAATCGCCCATCCGCGCATCGTCCGTATCGCTGGCCTTCGTTCACTAGTCATCAGCATGGAAATGGCTCCTGATTGGCGAATCGTTTTGTCCGTCATTCGTTCCGGCTGCTAACACATGGCTGGGATTCGCAATGCCGGGAGCTCAAGGTTTCGTTCGAATCTTTGACGCGCAGACACCCAGTCCCTGAACTTAGTCTTCCTGGCTTTTCGTTTGGGCGCGTGCGGCAAATGCCGCACCGGGCTCTCGTGTTGGGGTGGACGGCCCCCTTCCGCCACACTGCGTGGCAAGATGAGGTCGTCGCTGAC
>NZ_LBJZ01000126.1:0-11036 GCF_028128935.1 Bradyrhizobium sp. CCBAU 11361 | reverse complement strand
CGGGAGGCAATTGGGGCCAAGATGATGGGTCAGCTGGAAGGTGGTGCTCGGCAATGACGCTGATTTCTGTGGACCCGTATTGATTGATCAATCTCGCCTTTGGATGTGCTTCGAAGAACGCCCTAAGCGGTAGAGTGGCCTGCAGTTGCTCACCCGCTGTATAAATTTCACTTAAATAGGGCAGCTGCACTTGCTGCGCGCTCCAGACCTCCGCAAAATGGTTCAATGCTACGAATGGGAGAAAAAGCCGCTCGATCGCCTCCCCCTCCACGAATTCAAGCAAGTCGGAGAAGTGCGTACGGGTCTCTTCCCGCACGAGCACGAGCAGTCCACCGTCCTTCCAACAAATGAACAATTCCTGGCAGGACACATCGAAGTTCAGGGTCGCGAATTGAAGTGTGCGCAGTTTTGACGTGCTAATCCCCGCAAGCGAATTCACAAGCGAGCCGTGGGACATTTCGACGCCCTTTGGGGTTCCGGTTGAGCCTGAGGTGTAGATGACATAGGCGAGATGGCGCGATGTGAGGCCAAGCGTGCGCGGCTCGGGATCGGAGACAGGCAGCGCGGCCCAGGGCGGAGTGGCAGTGTTGAGGTCGACCACGCTGAGATCGGCCACAGCCTCGGCGCCGAGTGCGGAGCGGCCGGCTGCATCGCAAAGCAGCATTTGCGGCGCGGCATCATCGACAATCTGCCGCAACCGCGCCGACGGATAGGCCGGATCCAGCGGCAGATAGGCGCCGCCCGCCTTCAGGATCGCCAAGACACCAACCACCATCGCGAGGCCGCGTTCCAGGCAGATCGCCACCGGCTGGTCCGGCTTGACCCCGAGCCCGATCAGATGATGCGCTAGCCGGTTGGCCCGCGCATTGAGTTCGCCATAGCTCAGTCTCTCGTTCTCATAGACCACCGCAACCGCCGCCGGTACCTTTTGCACCTGCGCCTCGAACAGCTCATGGATGCACCGCTCCGACGGATAAGGCGCCGCCGTCCGATTCAACTCCTCCAGTAGATACGTGCGCTCATCGACCGGGAGAACGTTGATGCGGCCGACCGGCTGCCCCGCATCGGCCATCACACCATTTAACAAAGTTTGCAAATGTTGCGTCATGCCGTCGATCTGCTTCGGCGCTAATCGGCTGGCATCAAAATGCCAGCGGAAGCTCCCATCCGAAGCGCACTCAAAGGTCAGCAAATCGCCGCATAGGGCTGGGCCAGCTCTGTGGCTCGTCATTAGATCGTCAGCGAGGGAGCTGCTCTCTGTCCTGATTGTGATGCCAATCGGCCAGGGGCGTTTCGAGCGTAGCGCCTCCACACCTCGCAATGTCGGGCAGCGCGCGACAAGATCCCGGGCAAAGCTACCGTGCGCCCTCAGCTGAGCGCATTCGGCCGCTACCGCTTTGCGCACTTCTTCAAAATCATCAGCAAGCTCAATGGTAACTTCCATCGGCACGACAGAGGAGATCAACACCCCCACCGCTTTGGAGCCAGCTTGCGATCCATCCGATGCAGGCGTCCATCCCAGTTGAAGCTCTGTTTCTCCCGTCATGCGGGCGAGATAGATCAGCCAAGCCGTTACCAAGTATTCCGTGCGATCATGTGGCGACAACTTAGCCAAAGCTCTTGCAATTAACCACGAACTCGACCGCCATCCGGGCGGCGCCGGAGCCACGGACGACGACAGGAAAGGAGGATGCAATATTCTAAACTGCCCGAGCCGCTGTCGCCAAAAATCCTCCTGGGGCGCCAGCAATTCATGGCTCGCAGTTATGCTCCGCGCCTCATCTTCGCTCAAAATAGGAAGGCGATCACCTCCGTTGGCGATGGGGTTGTCATAGTCAGGCGGTTGGAGGTGCTGCCTCAACGCTCGGGCCTCCCGGCACGTTGGAGGCTGTAGATTTCACCCTCGAATGGGTCGATTGGTTCAACCACTGACAGCTCCTGGAGCTCATCACAAACAGTCCGCCGGCCGAGCCGGACAACGCTACTACGCCATGCTGGAACAACCAGCCATGGCAGCATGAATTAAACCAATGGTCTCCGGCGGATGCTCAATATGCCGAGCCTGCCGGGTCGTTGAGGTTGTGGCGCTCGGTTCCGTTGAGGGGCGGGTTGAAGATACTGACGAGGATCAGGTCCTTGCCCCGACCACCGCGCAGAAGATGCTTGTCATGCTTGTCAAGCACATACATGTCGCCCTTGCGAATGGGGAAAACATTGCCGTCCATGTCCTCGACCTCGCCCTCTCCGGCGATGCAGTAGCAGGCTTCGAGATGATTACGGTATTGCAGAAGCGAGACGGTGTTAGCGCGCACTACGGTGTGGCAGATGCTAAAGCCCATGCTGTCCTTAGCCGTCAGGAGGCGGTGGCTAGTCCCATTGCCCCAATCAACGAAGTGATCGGTCGCTTCAACATCGTGCAGGCTACGCACAATCATAGCGTTTGATTCCAGGAATACGGGTTTAAGTCACTTTGTGGAAGCCGGAGGCCGTTGTTCTGACCTGGACGCACGGCTTCCGCGCGCTCCCGAAGCGGAAGGCAAGGTATGGTTATTTGGACCGGGCAGGCCGGCAAGAACCTGCCAATCCATGTCCTCCATCGCCCATACTGCCTCCGCATCCCAGTTCCAGCAGATTGATCTGGCGAACGTCGGCCGACGGCACATCGCTTCGGTCGTGGCGCGCGAGAGCTCTTTGGCTGACACCATTCGCCCCACTCCTGATACGGCGCCGTCCTGACCTCGCCGGGAAACCGCAGCCGAATTATGAGATGAGAGACTCGCCACGATGGCGCGCGCGGGGGATGCATCAGCATCAGGATCGATAAAGCGAGTTTCATCTGAACAGTGAGCCATTGTTATGGTCGCAGCGGGTCCCCCGTCTCAAGCAACCGGCGTGCCAACGACGTTCTGAAAACGTCCTGAAAAACAATGCGCCGCCTCTCGTCGCGCTAGCTGAATACGGCGTCCTGCCGTAGCGCTAGCAACATCGATGTCTTGAACAAGACACAGCTCAAAACAGGAGTACGGAGGGTCAATGGCGACGGCCGCTAAAAAGCGCAATCTCCCGAGATCACCCTTGCCGGTCAGAATGCCATGGGATTTTCGAGTAGCTCGTCATCGAATGATAACATCCTACGATCGACGACATCACGCACGATGATGGTAAGCGATATTTTTTGTACACCTATGCAGTTGAGCGCGCGGATGGGATGAGGTGTCCACAATTAACGAGGTGGACACCATCGATGATCGCTGCAGACGAACCTTTGAGGCTTGAGACGCTCAGCGTGTTGCGGAACGACCGTCGTCGCTACGATACGGCCAGCAACCAACGGCTGGTCGAAGCCTGAGCGCTACTGGCGGCAATCACTTCCCCATGGTCCAACGGCCAGACTGAAGGTCAGATGACGCGCCTCAAGCTCGTTCGACGTCAAACGTCAATTCATCAAGGAGCGTCCCTTCTCAACTCGCCCTCCCGTACGGTAGCGCTCCGCCACCGCGGCCAACACCTCGCGCCTAGCGCCCATGCTAATCCCGCTCGGCATCGGCGCCGCCGACCTAATTCGGTGACGCTGCCCCAGTCATCGGCGGAATTCGACGTGCGGCATTCTCCTGAGCAGGGATTCTCCACCCTGGCCATGCTTTGATCTTCGGCAAGGGCAATTACTCATCCTAGATGGGGCTGCGAATTGCGACACGGCCTGCATGATAGCCAATTGTGGCAGGAGCTTCATTGCGATTTCTAGGATGGTGGCGGCGACGTTCGTGGCCGGCTTCGGACAAGCCGATCATATCATAATGCTGCGACTTAGTGATATCAGTGACCGCTGTCGTGCACCCTGTCAATCGATCAAGCCTTTGCACGTCGATAGCTCGCCGTGCCCGCAGCGATCATCGCGGACATTTCGCCGGACGACCTACGCTTTGACGCGCACGCCTTCCCGCAGCACCACGGCTCGGCTAAACGTCCCCGTCGAGCGACTTTGATCATGCGCTGCGTGCGTGGACTTCCTAGACATGTGGCAGGTCTCGGTCCAGGCAGGCCGAAGCGCTCGAAATACTGCCCGACTCGCGAGCTAACAGCCCAACAAGTGGCTGAACGTATAGGTTTGGACGGGACAGCAGGGCAATTTGTAGTATTCTCCGTTGCTTGCCATTTCGGTTACTACCGGAAAGACCTTCGGGAATGGCTCAGAATCAATTCGGATTGATGGCTGGTGGTCAAGGATAAAACCATAGTCCAATCACCAGATGCCGGCGTGGGGACACACCACATCAGGCTCCTCGTAGTCGGGACGCAACGCTCTGCGTTTCGCCTGGAAGCGCCATTTCGAGCAGCCAGCAAAATAGCCCGGCTCCAACGACGATCTCTGCGTTAGAGACAATTCCGTCAACAATGTGCGTCAGCAAGGCCTGCTCCCCGCAGGTCGGGGGTTTCCGCGTCGAGATGGTTCATGAGCGATCCGGTCGGCGTCGACTCTGGGTGGTGCTTGCAGTCGCTGCAGTTGTCCTCCGACTATCGCCACGGCAAACAGGTAGAGCCAACCCTGGTAGAAATCGAACAGATGTGAGTTGAGCAGTGAACTCACGATGTTCTGCGCCACTGCTACGAGGCCTATCCAGGCGAGAACACCGCATTGCTGCCTGCTGAATGCGCCTCGAAACAATAGAAGATGAGCGCCCCACATGGCGTAGAGAACGAGGCATCCAACAATTCCCCACTGGATCGCTACCGCAAGCGTCTGATTGTGGGGATTATCGACCACTTTAGCCATGATGCCAGTTTGCCCGGCTGCCTCAGATTCAAAAAGCTCCTTTGTCGAACCGGTGCCGTGTCCCAGGATTGGTGCCGACCGAATAAAACCGATGGACTTGCGCCAGAATTCGAGGCGCTCCGCGCCGCCAGTCTCGGTCCCGTTGACAAACATGGTGTTGGTCTGGAACGCGTCGACTTCGCCCAGGAGCCGCGCGATCTTGACCTGAAGGTTGGGCGACATCGCCCATGCTCCGGCCGCGAGCATAGCAATCGCCGTTATGATCGCGAGAGAATACCACCCACGCGCATAGCGGATGATGACGAGCGCGAGCATGGCCGGCAGATAGATGAACGCGGTCCGCGCGATATTGACGAAAGCGAGATTAGCAAAGAATACGACCGATAGAGCGGCAAACAATATGGCTTGGCCTCGCTGCCGCTGTCGGACGGCTTCCACCGCAAGCGCCACGAAAACGACGGCGATGAACGCGAAGGCCTGCGTCTGATCTATGTAGTTCTTCAACGGCACGCCCGGAGCCTTCGCTCCGACAACGCTATAGATGTCCGGCGAGAGGAACACTAGGAATGAGAGCGCAAGCAGGAGGAGATTGGATACGACGTAAGCTGTGAATACCAATTTCACGCGGCGGGTATGCTGATAGTGCAGGAAGAGCGGGAGAAGGCAGATAAATTTCGAGACTTTTCCAAAGGCGTGTAGCCGATCCGCCCAGGGGATGCCGTGAGCCCAAGCCGCGCCGACAGCCGCCAGCGCAAGGAGCATGGCGGGAAGCGCCAAAGCAGGACGCTTCAGCTGGGCGATCATCTCTTGCGCCGAATAGGTGCTCGCAATCGCGAGGCAAATGAGAAACCCGAGCGCCGCGGTTGCCGTTGTTGACCATGGAAATACGAGGGCTAAAGCCACAATAGAGGCATCTATCATCCCGATCCGGAGGTCTCTTGCACCCGGCTCATTCCCGGTACCCGTGATCAGACGGACCAGATTGGGCCAGCCATTCCAACGGTTAATGAAGAGACCTTTCCGAGAAGCAGGAGATATGGTCTCGGGCACCGTTACTGCCATCCTCGCGAACTCCGTTTTTGGGCTTGCCTGGAAATCCATCGACACGAGCTTGGCTGACCTGCGACGTTCGGCTTGAGTCACGTCCGGCACGAAGCTTTTCGTCCAGCCGATCGGAATCAGCCAGCCCTCGATTGACACGGCTAAGCCGCGCGCTCTTGCCAGAATGGGGACGAGCTACATAGCAGGGGTGAGAACTTGCCGCCCGTCCCATTTGGGATAGCAGCCTCTGGGCGGCCCTCCTGACTCTTAAAGTACGCTTCCGGCATCGGCCTGGATTAATTAGCGGAGCCGATCTGCAAGCATATTTGATCACCCTCAGAGCGCTATCGACGAGCTTTTGTTGTCGTTCTATATCGACTGGCTAGAACTCGGGAACGTGCCCCAGAGCCTGAGGATCTCCATTCTATCGAGGAATGACGCGGACGATTTCGGAAACCTCATGGCGACAGGATGGGATCGATTCTGGCTGGCTCATCGCTGAGGGCATCGGATCAGTCCGAAGCACGGCCAGCTACGGAAGACCGGGAGGCTCGTGGTTCCTCCCTGCCCGGTTGCCTGACATTGGAGAGAACGACATCGGTCCCTTCAAGACAAAAGCTGCAGCATTAAAAGAAGCCGCACGTCTGGCTGCCGCCCAAGATCAAATCACCCGGAATTAGTCACGGGTCGGCATCTCGCCGCCGGAGGGAGCGGCAGAAATGTTTGGTAATCAGCTCAAGGAGAGACTGTGCGCGTACTCGGCGCGACTGCGCCTGAGCCGATACGGAGTTCACCATCGTCCGCCCGGGGATCCAGAACCCGCGCGAGCTGATTGCTCATCCTGAGGCGGCCACGCTGGTTGGCGTGATAGAAGGTATCAAGGAGTTCGTCTTCGCCAAGGAAGAAGTCGGCAGGCTGACCGAGCACCGGCACGGCTAGGCCCTCAAATGTACCCCGTATAGCGCTGAACAGCTCAGAGTAGCGCGGGTCCGTTGCGTAGGCGCTACGTCCCACCATGGGTGGCCAGACATACTTGACCGTAACGCCGTCCGCGTGGGCCCATTGGACGAAAGAGCTGATCGACGGAAGCGACCAGTCGCTTCTGAGGTTCAGTGCAGGGATCGGCGGATACGACCGTGCCGCGGCGCGCATCGCTGGCGTGATCTCCTCATTCGACCCGGCCGTCTCGTCGCCCAGCTCAGTTACAGTTTCCACGCGATAAAGCGGACTCGTGTAAGGAATGGTCCGCTGGACTGTGGCGGAAAGCAGCCGCTGAGGCGAAATCCCCCAGACGAAACGAGGTACTTCGGCCGCTTTCGCTTCAGCAGCGTAGCGAGGGTCGAACATCGACACGAAGCTCGAGGCAATATCGGTCGGCGCCGAGTCCTTGAGAAGGTGATATTCAAGAACGAGGACGGCCGTGTCACCACGCTTAAGGGAGCGCTTGGCGCGCGCGAGGATGTAGTCTGCGCCAAGGCCCGCGTGTGTCCCCAGATTCACGACCTGCGCGCTTATCTCGTGGCCGATTTGCTCAGCCGAGAAGCCGAAGTGGGTCGCCGAACCACCTATCAGGACGACTTTTGGCTCGGTGATCCTGGCGGCCGCCGTCTCCTTGCGCGCGTAGATAGCCTGGATCCAGGCGATCTCATATGATGGCCGCGCCCAAGGCAGGGCAATTTCCCACACTGCCGTCAGGACGACCACGACCATCAATGTAAGCCAAGCTTGGCGCATGCCGGATAGCTAACGTCAAAATTGGAAGTAGAGGAATTCGGAAGGGGCCGATCCGAATACGCCGAAGGCTGATATCCAGAGCAGTACGCCGGTCGTGCTGGCGATCGCAAATGAGGGGCCCGCCGTCCGATCAGACCGAAGTTGGGTTTTGCTGTCGAGACCGAACAGCTCCGCCGTGTTTGGTGCGCCCCAGATTAGTGCGAACGCGAAGGCGAGCAGGATCCAGAGCATGGCAAAATCTGTGAATGGAAGGGTCTGTCCCCACTCGACCCCGAAAAGCTCGTCCACCCCCAAAAGATAGGCGACCTCGCCGGGCAGCGAGAGCGTGGACTGCCCGCACATGCCGAGGATGATGTGCTGGGTGGTCGCAAAATTCGGCGCGCGGAAAAAGATCCACGCGGTGACCACCGCAAGGAACGTCGCACCCGCATAGATCGGGGCGAGCGCCGCGTCCAGGCGACCGAGCTTTGGTGAAATCCTGTCGCGCCAAAAATGGTTGAAGATCAGGAGGCTGCCATGCAGCCCGCCCCAAAAGACCAACGTCCAGGCTGCGCCATGCCACAGGCCGCCTAGAAGCATGACAATCAGCAAGTTGATGTGGCGCCGCGCGAGCCCGACCCGACCTCCGCCAAGCGGGAAGTAGAGATAGTCTCTGAGAAAGCTCGAGAGCGTGATGTGCCATCTGCGCCAGAACTCGATGATGGACATGGCCTTGTAGGGAGACCGGAAGTTGACCGGCAGCGTAATGCCGAACATCAGGGCGAGGCCGATCGCCATATCCGAGTAGCCGGAAAAATCGAAGTAGAGCTGCGCCGTGTAGCCGAGCACCGCGCCCCATGCTGAAAAGAAGTCCGGCAGGGTCGTATCGCTACGGGCAAAGATCGGGCCGACATAGGTGGAGATGGAGTCGGCGATCGCGACCTTCTTCGCCAGGCCAACCGCGAAGATCGGGAGCCCAGCCCAAATCGTGGCCTCGCTTACGCACAACCGCTTTTTGAACTGCGAGACGATGTCCTGATAGTGAAGCAATGGTCCCGCGATCAGGTGAGGAAAGAAGACGACGGAGGCGGCATATTCTCCAAAAGGCACGCGGTCCATTTTTCGATTGTAGATATCGAGCATGAAGGCAATCTGCTGAAACGTGTAGAACGAGATGGCCAGGGGAAGCGCGACACCGACGGCGGTTGACTGCGCACCGAGCAGGGGTGCGACATTAGCCAGAACAAAATTCGCGTACTTGTAGTATCCAAGCGCAGCGAGATTACCCACGACTCCGAGCCACATGAACGCAAGCCGATGGGATGGCTTCTGGCTGCGCGCAACCAGATGCGAGAGCCCGAAATTCCATGCGATCGAGAGGCCGATAATCGCGAGCGATGTCACTTCCCAATAGCAGTAGAAGAACAGCGATGCGGCGCCGAGGCAGATCAGCCCCGCCCGCCGGCCCGCAACCCTGAGGGTGATTGCGGTGCAGATCAGCGTGATTGGCAGGAACGCCAACAAGAATTCCGGTGAATTGAACAGCACGTTGGCGTACCCGCTGAGAAAAGGCCGCGGCGCCCCCAATCAAGCTTGTGGGCAACATCGACGTCGGCACTCATTAGCGCCAAAGTGAGTCATTTTAGGTTGTGGCGTTCCGGTGGCAATATCCCATTCGGTACTTGTCGGGCGCTCGCCAGTGAAGCATGGCTTGAGAGGCGTGGCAAAGCAGGGGGGAATCGGTTCGCAGAATTGGTCTGCGAACGCGGTGCTGCTCGCTCCGCGGAACAGTTGGCGAGGATGACGAGCTGAGCACGCCGACAACGGCGGCGCGTCTCCTCGCATATCAGCGAGCGACAGGTTTGGCGGCCAAATCGAAAACGAAAGCAGCAGCCGTGGATGATGTGATACTGTCGTATCTGGTGATCGGAAGTGGTGTCGTCCTGGTCTTAATTGGGCTGTTCGGGCTGACGAGCCGGTGGAGGGCTGACATGAAATCGAGAAAAACGCAGGAGTTGGCCCGGGTTAACGCTTTGCGATCCGACTCGCCCGAAGAATTCGGCCTCTAGCGCCTTCGGTTAGGCCGCTCCATGCTTGGGCGAGGCCGGCATCATTCGTTAGACGATCCGGTTATCGTTCTCTGAGTGCTTGAGCCGTTATCTCGACGACGGCGAGAAGACATATTCGAGGATCCGCCGGCTTCCCGTCTTAATTTCGACCTTTACGGCCATGCCGGGCGAGAGAGGCACGGCCGCGCCGTCCGCAATCACGCGCGTGACTTCGGGACGAAGCGTGGCAGGAAACACGAGGTTTTGTGTACGCTGCGCGCCGGCGAATCCTCGATTTTCGAGCGGCCGGATCGGATTTCTTCCGTCTGCGTCGCGTCCGGCTCAGGGATAGCGTCGTGTTGAATGCTCAAAAGCGTTGCATCGACAGTGCCGTATCGTGTAAACGGCAGGGATTCGATCTTGACCACTGCGGCCTGGCCTTGGTGGACAAAGCCGATGTCCCTGTTGGCGATATAGCATTCGATCTCCAGACCAACTGCATCGGGCACGATCCTTCCGTGGAAGGGCCGCCGGCACGGGCCGCGCAAGGATCGGCGATGGGCCAAAGCCTGGAGCCCTGAGCAGATTGCCCGACGCTTGCCGATCGACTTCCCGGACGACAAGACGATGCGCATCAGCCACGAAGCTATCTATCAAGCCCTCTTCGTTCAGGGCCGTGGGGCGCTACGCCGCGAGCTGACGGCCTGCTTGCGAACAGGGCGTGTGTTACGGACGCCAAGAGCGCGCGTACGCAGGCGAGGCAAGGGCTTTGTCTCGCCAGAGATCATGATCAGTGAGCGCCCCGCTGAAGCGGCCGATCGAGCCGTGCCGGGACATTGGGAGGGAGATCTTATCCTCGGTCTTGGCAGCTCGGCAATCGGCACGCTGGTCGAGCGCACGACGCGCTTCACGATGCTCTTGCACCTTCCACGGTTGGCGGGGCATGGCGAAGCTCCGCGCGCGAAGAACGGGCCCGCCCTCGCGGGACATGGGCCGAAGCCGTGCGCGACGCGATCACGCGCACCATCATCACTTTGCCTGAAGAACTGCGCCGCTCGCTAACCTGGGATCAGGGAGCCGAAATGGCACAGCACGATCGTCTCAAGATCGATGCGGGTATCCAGGTCTACTTCTGCGACCCGCAAAGCCCTTGGCAGCGTGGCACTAACGAGAACACCAACGGTTTGTTGCGGCAGTACTTCCCGAAAGGCACTGACCTGAGCATCCACAGCGCCGACGAGATATCCGCTGTGGCAGCGGCCCTCAATGCCCGACCGAGAAAGACACTGGGTTGGAAAACGCCCGCGGAGGCGCTTGACGACTTACTATCATGAGTGAAAATAACTGGTGTTGCGACGACCGCTTGAATCCGCCCTGACTGCCCTGGTCGGAGTGATGCAACAGCGCATCCGGCTTGCCGCGTCGCCAGACGGCCATCAACAATGCGTCCGTCACGAGTT
>NZ_LBJZ01000125.1:0-10431 GCF_028128935.1 Bradyrhizobium sp. CCBAU 11361 | reverse complement strand
GAATGGCTTCACATATTGAGGTAGCAGAAGTTTGACGTCATGACCAAAAGCCGCGATCTCGCGCGCCCAATAGTGCGCGCTCGCGCATGCTTCCATTCCGACCAAACACGGTGACAATTTCTCGAAGAAGCGCAAGACGTCCGCACGCCGTAGCTTTCGCTGGAACAGCGGTGCGCCTTCAGCGTCTGCGCCATGAACCTGGAAAACCTGCTTGGCCAAATCTTGCCCACTAGTAGTAACATCCTTGACGGAACGGTCCCTACTTGTGACTCCCGATGACTACTTTGACCCAATCAATGTCTCTATTCATGGGATCGGTGAAAGCCAAATCCGAAGCGCCCGAAGTTTCCGGACATCTATCCGCAACTGGCCTCGCGCCTGAATGGTGCGATGGTTGTCAGTCATACGCTATTCGATCGAGCGGCGATGCGACAGGCATCCGCTCGACACCGCCTCACAGACGTTAGTTGCCGGTGGCTGGACACGACGCGGCGAGCTTGGGCTCAATTCGCACGCGCAGGCTATGGCCTTGGAGATCTGACGCGCGAATTCGGTATCACATTCAGCTATCATCATGCAGCGGAAGATGCTCGCGCCACGGGCAAGATCCTCCTTAAAGCTATGGAAGAGACAGGCCTGTCGATTGACGACTGGATCACACGTTGCCAGCCTCTTCCCCCATAGAGCCATATAACGCGCGAGGGCAATCTCGACGGCCTGCTCGCTGGAGAAGTGGTGGTCTTCACAGGAGCTTTGTCGATGCCGCGACGCAAAGCGGCCAACCTGGCGGCCCGTGTAGGCCGCGAAGTGGATGGCGGCGTCACGAAAAACACGACGCTGCTCATCGTGGGCGATCAAGATGTGACCCGTTTCGAAACCGGTCAATCGAAGAGCAGCAAGCATCTCAAAACTGAAGCGCTGATAGCAAAAGGGCCACGAATCCGCATTCTCCGCGAGAGCGCTTTTCTTCAGCTCGCGAAAGCCGCGGCCGACTATGCCCAGGAGTAGCGACGGTTACGTATCCACATGACCGCATCTTATTCTCAGCAATAGCATAGGCGTTCGCAAGCGCAAGCGCGTGTTATACGAATATCTTCGCCAAGTGACTTGATGTCACGATCCCCGCGCACGCGGTGCTGGACCTTCGCAATGTGCGAAAGATCATTAGCCACCGGCTGTTCACGAGTGTGGACCGCGTCTCACCATCGGCCGACCGTGCAGAAAGACGGCGGATGACAGCCACTTTGCGCCGATTATCGCTGTGGTTGTAATGCTAAGATTGCACCCGGTATTTGCGGAACCGACATGATCAAGAGTATTCGTAATACTGTCATGGTAGGAACTTTGCTCGCAATCGCTGCCGGCAATGCGACCTGGGATTTTGCGAATGGCTATTTCGCCTGCATTCTTGCTTGCCGCGTCATTCGGTGCTGGCCTTTGGTTCGAACGCGCCTTCATCAAACGCGCTCATCGTGAGATGATCCGCCTTCACGGCGCGGACTGGCACGCTGGAGACCGCTAGTCTGCGGGCAATCGCGTTTCACCCAAAGGACACACCAAACAACCAGGGCGAAGGAATGACAGTCAATCATATCAGTGCGCTTAGGAACCGGTCCAGGCGATGGAGCAAGGAAGAGGACGAGCGCCTGCTCGAACTCGGCTCGAACAACGAAGTGCCGAAGCGTATTTCTATCCTGCTCGAGAGAAGCGAAGTCGCTGTCGCTCAGCGGATGAGAAAATTGCAAGTGAGGCGCCCAAAGTCCAACCGGACCTCCAGAACGGATGGATGCAACGGCTAACACACGAATAATTCGGCATTACCAATGGCGACCTCTCCGAATTAGCCGATTGATAAAGCGAGCACACAGCTGTGTACCCGAGTCTCCCCCCAATGAGCCTCACTCATCGCAGCACGCCGAGCCATCCGGATAGCTCGCCAAGCCGGCACCACCTGGCCGACTCGAACGGCCATTACCGGATCCACAATCCAGCGTCCTACCCTTAAACGAAAATGGCGAAAGAAAACGAGTTGGCAACAGCAGAACAGAAGGCAGCATCCGTGAAGATAGTTGATGCCGTAAAAGCGCTCAACGAAGCACTGATGGATGCCGGCGAGCAAGACCTATCCGTCGAACTTGTTGTCCGACCAAGTCGCGCGGCACAACAAACTCAACAACGTCAGCAAACTGGAGACTCGAGAGACGGCGCTGCCGTGAGCTTGATCGATATCATATTGACCGAGTTGCGCCGGCAGCACGAGGAACATAAGGGCGCCGGCGTCCATGTCGACGCCGGCAATCCCCGTGATACGATCATCGACGGTAGTGTCGATCTGATCGCGTTGGTTGAGGCGATCGATCAGCATCGATCGCAAGTCGGGAGGTCAAACGATGGTGCCTGAAGGAAGATTCGAATTTCCCACCCGGAGAGCTTCGATCGGCACATGCCCTCCAATTGTCGCGCACCGTGATCGCTGAAGAGACCGGGGATAATCAGACCTATGACCAAAGCTCGCGTTGAATTTATCGGCGGTCTCGCAGATGGGGCCAAGATGCAGCGTCCGCGCGTTGCGACAGTAGACGTGCCAACTCCGGGTCTCGGCAAATTCACCTACACGTGCACCTCAGCACCGACATGGTGCGCGACTAGGCGCACGATCCGCTCGCCGTCGGCGGCGGACATCGTGCGGCCACTATCCTCCAGTCCGCCGGACAGCCGATCGACCCAGAGCCGACCGTCGGGGTTGAGCATCACTTCGACGATCGAGGGGTCTTCAAGGAAGGTCGCGATCGCAGGGCCCAGCGCGGTGGCAGCATGCGCGCGCCACGCGAGAACGCTTCCGAATGGAGTGAAGTGCCCGCCATGATCGTCCCCCGTCGAGAGCCAATCGCAGCAAGCGATCGGCGACGGGGATGGATATAAAAGGCAGGAAACGGGTTAGTTCAACAACTATTCAGCAGTCGTGGGGAGCCAGCGTAGAGCAGCGAAAAAATACTTGCTGCATAGAAGGCTGCTGACCGCCCTGATGACAGGCTCGTCATAGAGAAAAGTGCGACCGTGAATTTGCCCAGGCTTTGACAGACTATCGGCAGCTTCTTGAGTGCAAATCGGTCATGTCACCGCTCGCGGCGCATTCAATTGGATTCCGCAATACGTTGCGCGCGCGAAGGCACTGAAGATCGTCTATTTTTCATTATTCAGCGGCGGAGTTCCTCAATCATTTGCCGCCGGTGACGCGTCGTCCCCGACTGCCGAGATTTCCGTGCAAATCGACGATCTCCCGTTAGTCTTGAATGGGATCAGGATCCCTGGCTCGCGAGAGCCGGCTGTTTGCTATTGCAACGCGATGGGTATAGCGGCCGAGATAGGCTAGCACCTGTGCGATCACCGAACGGCCGATTGCCGCATCAACAGTCTCCAGCCGAGGCCTGCGAGAAGACAAGACAAAATGGAGGATCGGTCTTACGAGCGCGCGCGGATACTGGTGACCTTAAGGGCCCGTTCGAGGCCTGTAGACTAATCAGAACGCGCGCGCTGATATCCATGATGGCCGGGAGCACAAACGCTCCAATCAGAGGCCGGATACATTGAAGCAAGACCGCCGCCGCCAATTCGACGAATCTTCGAATCTTCTCGCAATGCACGGCCGGACCATAAATTAAGGTCAATCCTCAACCCGCCTCGCAAAGTACACAAGGCGGCCTCCGCCGGAGCCATAGTAACTTGTCACGAATTGTATGAGGGCCAGCAGCGTCATTTACGAATGCGGACGTATAGGCGCGAATCCTCGGACCCGAACCCAACCACCGACGCCTTTTGCAGCAGTCCTTGCAACCATGTTCGCCGTTGCAGCTGCATGGGCGGTAATCCGAGAACCCACCTTCTGAAGTCGCAGCCCAGCGGTAACGTCAGCAACTTTCTTCGACTGCCTCGGCAACGTTCTTCGGCTGCTAGACGAGATAGAATGAAGAGACTCGCGATTACGCCGAAAAGACCGAGAAAAGCCGTTTTGCACTCATTCACCCGATCAACTGAGAGCCTCGCCGCACACCTGCGAAACCTTAGCGCCGCCGCCGAGACAGAGGCGTTTTCTTAATCTTGGCGAAGCACTACGTCTATAATTTCTCGGACTGAAGCGGGACAAGCGAGCGGTATCGCGTACCGCTCGCCGGCTCGCCAAAATGTTTGCGTTTAGTTATTGAGCTCCGGGCAGACTGGGATGTTACAATCACTGCGTTTGCCGAGGATGGGGTGGCAGTGGGGCGGCATCACATCGTGACCTCCCGAAGCCGCACATGCTTCTTCAAGGGTCAATTCGTTCACGCCATAGGCTGACATATCGCTTTCCATGTTTTCTCCTTTCACATCGTTGCCGGTCAGCAACTGCTGCCGACGATACCGCAGGAACGCAAGCCTCGGGCCAACCGCGCGCAGAGCAGCAAAAACGAGCATTTGCACGTCATTCGGGGTCTTGACAGGGAATGTGCAGCGGGCCGCTTGAACATCGCGTTGCGAACACGACTAATCGAGCAGTTGGAAACACGACATGCGCGAAGAAGGCAGCGAGCATCACCGGGATGCGGATCGGGCGAAACTGCTACACCATTGTTAATTTCGCGCCTCAATGCACTATGCCCTGTCCAAGGAGTTCCTCGAAGCCGACAGGGAAGCCTGCCGGCTCATGGTCGATCTGCTTGCGCTGGCGCACGAGCGCGGCTGCGAGGCCGAAGTCGCCGGTCAGCTCGCCCCCGACCTCAACCGGCTGCGCGCCCACTTCGCGCCCGATCCTGCCTGCGTGCCGCAGGTCATGGTGCAGCTCGCCCCGCTCGCCAGCTATGAGTTTCTCATCGGCGCCAGCCAGATCGGAGATGCCGCACGAACACGGCCAACACCGTCGACACCGCGCCCCTCAATCTGTTGCTCAACGAGCTGCGGCTGCCCGCCATCAAGGTGCTGTGGCCACAATTCGGCGAACAGTCCGACAAGGAAGGCTGGCCGGCGGCCCGCTTCCTCGCCGTCGTCGCCGAGCACGCGATCGCCGAACGCGGCCGCCGTCGCATCGAGCTCCATCTCGTCGAGGCAAGGCTGCCGGCCGGAAAAGACCTTCGATAGCTTCGACTTCGAGGCCGTGCCGATGATTTCCAAAGCGCAGGTGACCGCGCTTGCCGCTGGCGACGGCTGGGTCGGCAAGGGCGCCAATTTGCTGCTGTTCGGGCCGCCCTGGCGGTGGCTAGAGCCACTTGGCGACAGCGATCGGCTTGGCTCTCATCGAGAACGGTTGGCGGATCCTGTTCACCCGCACCACCGATCTCGTGCAGAAGCTCCAGGTGGCGCGGCGCGAGCTCAACCTCGAGGCCGCCATCAATCGCCTCGATCGCTTCGACCTCCTGATCCTCGATGACCTCGCCTACGTCACCAAGGATCAGGCCGAGACAAGCGTGCTGTTCGAACTCATCAGCGCACGCTACGAACGGCGTTCGATGCTGATCACCGCCAATCAGTCCTTCGGCGAATGGAATAGGGTCTTCCCGCATCCCGCCATGACGCTCGCCGCCATCGATCGCCTCGTTCACCACGCCACCATCATCGAAATGAACGTCGACGAAGGCGCACCGCGCTCGAGCGAAAACGCGGCCCAGGTCGGCCACCGTCGCACGCGACCTCAAAAACACTCGTTGATTGACGGCTTCCCAGCCAGATTGTCGCACTACCAAAACCCTCCCGAAGTCACAAATGATTCTTCAGGAGATAGTTCGGTTACACCATAGGCTGACACATCGGTCGTCATTTTTGAGTCCTTTCAGTGATGCCGGATCGACCGGCCCTACGGCCGCGCAAAAAGGGACTCAAGAGTTGCGGCAACTGTGAAGTGAGAACCCAAGCCCCCCATTCTGCCTCGTTCAGCGGCCTGATTGACAGCTGTCCGACTATCTGCATCTGTCAGTGAGCGCGCCCCGCTCAGCCTCCAGCTTGGCAGTCAAAGCTGCCGCTATAGGTGCGCTCGATCGGATGGGCTCTAACTCCATGCGACCAAGACCGCTTCCTAGAGTTGCGGTTCAAAACGCACAGCTGCGGCAGCATCCCGCGACAGCTAGGACCACATTCTCTTTTTTGGCTTCAAGATTTAGGCAAGAGGCCGCCAGCGGCGATGGATGCTGCTAGGCCCGCCAACACTTCCACAATCGCCCAAAACCAGCCTCCCGAAGTTGCCGATGCCTCTTGAGGAGTTAGTTCGGTTACGCCATAGGCTGACATATCGGTCTTCATCGTTGTCTCCTTTTCTGTGTGAGGAGCAGCTATCAAAGACCGTGCCAACTACGCCAAGAAAAAAGCTGTTCGATAAATGGAATGCGCTCGCTTCGGCCCTCCACTCCGAGCAAGTTCTGCGCGTCGCCATGGAGGGCGGCGGACATCACGACCGGCCTCGAGTTCACTCACTGTTGTGTAGTTTAGTTGAGCGTAGCAAACCAGGAAAGGTGATGGAGCCTGCCATCGCGCCCGCTTTTCGTTTTTGCGATCTATTTGTCTTGCCTGGTTCGGTGACTCGGCTCTGTCTGCCGGTCGGCACGTGCAGCTGCCATGTGCTGTGGAGCCGCATCAACAACAAATAGGCGTCGCGTTTGCGACGAGAATGCTATGACTTTGACATGCGACGTAATGTTCGCGCGGCCTGCAGTGAAGTGGACCCTTTGCTGAGGACCACCGGGTCCGGTTCTTAAGTGGAGCTGCTGCCGTTCGTTCTTCCGCCGCATCTGGTGGCGGCGAGCCGCTGTTGGAGTTGCTTCAACCGAGCTGGGACAATGGTCCGGTCGTTCCGGGCTCACCCGCGGCCTCCTTCTGTGATGGTATCAAACATAGCTGCTTCCATAATGCGGACCACCATCAGTCCTAAAGTGATGCAGCTGTGCCCTTGCCCCGCATCCAACATCTTTTAGCGCGTCGACGGTCTATACTTTAGGCGCACCATCTATTGCACGCATCTGCTGGTTGATATTTCATCCGAACCCAAAAGGGGCCGCGGGCGCTTTCACTGCGAATAGTTTTCACAATCTTTGCTTTGCTTGCGGCCAATTTCACATTCGTTGTCATACCAGTTCAGGCCGGCGACAGCCCCCCTAGCAGGCTAGAGAGTATCACCAGGTCTGCCCGCGAGATGATGCCCTCGATGCCGTTCGTCCCGCGACCGTCAATGCCGGGCTTATCGCTTTCCGATCTCTCCGATCCGACCGGCTGTTCGTTTGCTGTGGCGCCGCAACGGTAGCAATCGTGCCCCGACGCTGCGAAAATGGGAAAGAGCCTCGGTGTTCGTTCAGTTCGGCCACATGGCCTTCGAGCATCATGCCACTATGTTGCACGGCAAGAGCCGCTAAGCTGTTGATGCGTCGTGTTCATAGGCCGTGGCGCTCACATTGTTCGCAGTTATTTCAGCCAATTCGTTGCTATTTCGCAGTGTTCTCAAGATGGTGTAAGGTTGGGGTCATTCGCGGCATTTCGGTTTACGTTTCTGACCAAATTGTCCGGAGATGAATATGTCCGACCGTATCCAAAGCGCCAGCGCCTCGCACGCTGAGTTCATGCGAGCCGCGAATGACGAACTAGCCAAGTTCGAGCGCAGCGAGCGGGAGTTTCGAAAGAAGGACCGCGACGAACGGGCCAAAAGATTGCAGTTGCCGGTGGAAACGTACGACGCAGAAGATTGGCGCATTCGGAAATTATCAAGCTCGCTTCATCGAACCTGAGGCCACGCCAACTGGCAGGTGACATGAAACATGCCTCAAGATGCCCAAGCAAGAGGCTCTGGGTTCATGCACGTACTCATGAGCATCAACCTGGGATTCAGTCTTTCCCCATCACGCCAAACGGTGTCGCCAGCTCGTTAGACCCTTCAAGCTCCGAGATTCGGCGCGCCCCGGCTCTTAACGTTCATCAACCGCCTTCGTTTTGAGGGAGAAGAGCACCAAACAATTCAGACTGTCCGACTTCACTGCCAGGGTTTGGTGTGCTTGGTAGCCAAGATCACCTTCCCCGCTAGAGAAGCCTCAATACAGAAGAGGCTTTGGAGGCGAGCCAGTCCCTCAAATTAGGAGCCGCGTCACGGAAGAAAACACGCATTGCCGTTGGCATGCCTTTGGAACGATGCTGCCGGCCGCCTTTTTTTGGCGACAGGAGCCGCTTTCAATCGGACGTGGCTCTGATTCCCCAGCACCGCCCAGTTCGCGGCTGGCTTGAGGCGCGCCGATGACGCGCTTAAGCGCGGCGCGCTAACCACACCCCTATTCGGACTTTTGCGAAGGAAAGGTGCCGGTGCGGAGTGCTGCGAGCAGTGAACCGTCGTCAGCAAACAGGTCCCAAATCATGATCCCGGCGAGTGCATGGGCGCGCGCGTACATCGCCTTGCGCGCAATGGAAAGCGGATCGTCGTAGCTGATCCATATTCGCCGTTCGGCGTCATAGAGCCACGGCACCTGGGCTTCGTCGCTCCAATACCGGCGAAAGCCCTGCTCTTCCGGTTGCCGGGCAACGAGATCGCGATAATCGACGCCGTCACTCCCTCCCCACTCCTCGCTTGCTGTCGCCCCCTTTTGAAAGAGCCCGCCGTTCTCGGGCGGAACGTCCGCAACCGCTCGGCCATAGAAGGCGACCCCGAGCGTCACCTTGGCCGGCGGCACGCCGGCCCGGATCAAGGCCTTCACACTCGCATCGACATTGAGATCGGGATTTGGATCGCCGGCGCAGGCGAACAGCGGGGCATTGAAGGCAGCAAGGGCCGAGCCCGCGTGATAATCGTAGGCCATCAGATGAAACCGGTCGACCAGCCGGGCGAGAGCGGCTGCCTGTAGATTGACGATTTTGTCGGGCGCGGCCGACACGGCAATGGTGAGCTCCAGCTCCCTGCGCTCCGATGCGGAAAGCTTATCGAGCTTTCGGCGGAGTTCCGCGATCAGGAGCGTGAAATTCGTACGGTCCTCGAGGCGCGCGAGATTTCCTGGAGGCCCTCCCGAAACGGGAAACTCCCAATCGACGTCCACACCATCGAACAGACCGGGATACGGCCGAAAGAACGCCTCGATGACCGATTGCGCGAACCGCGCGCGCGAAATCGGCGTGGCAGCGGCGGCCGAGAAATATTTCGATCCGCTCCATCCGCCCAATGCAATCAGGATCCGAAGCTTCGGATTGCTCCGCTTCAGTTCGGCAAGTTGGGCGAAATTGCCGCCGACCGGGCCCGACCGTGAGGTTCCGTCGCAGGCTCCTGTGTCGAGGCAACGATCCGCAAGTTCAGCGGATCCTTCCGCAGAAACGGCGCCGAATGCGTATATCAGGTGGGTCAGCTCGCGAGCCGGGATTGTCTTGATGCTTGGACCGCCCGCCCGGGCCTTCCACGGGGCGACATAGCCGACGACCACGGGGTTGAAGGCCGGCGCGGTCCGCCCCTGCTTCATCAGCGCGTATCCACTCACGAGCGTGGAAAACCCACCCACAGCGAAGGTTCGACGATCAACTGCCACGGCTTACGACCTTCTCTCTGTCAGATTGTACCTACACCAACCGATAACTCGATCACCTCCAAGACATGAGCCTTCTCACTGCCGCGCACTTGTCGAGCCGCTCCCGCGCCATACGATCCCATTAACCGCCGATTTCAAATGAGCTGCTGCCGGTTTGATGGACACCCGGTTAAGCTAATCCCACCTTGCGCTCGAACTCAACCGGGCTGAGATAGCCGATGGTCGAGTGCCTGCGGGTCGTGTTGTAAAATCGTTCGATGTAGTCGAACACATCGGCGCGTGCCTCGTCTCTGGTTCGATAAATCTTGTTGGCCGGACGCTCGGTCTTGAGCGAGGAGAAGAAGCTCTCCATCGCCGCGTTGTCCCAGACGTTGCCGGAGCGGCTCATGCTGCAAACGATGCCGTGATCGGCCATCAGGCGCTGGAACTGCTCGCTGGTGTACTGGTCGGAGTGATGCAACAGCGCATCCGGCTTGCCGCGTCGCCAGACGGCCATCAACAATGCGTCCGTCACGAGTTGTGCCGTCATGGCCGCACTCATCGACCAGCCCACCACGCGGCGTGAGAACAGGTCGATCACCGCTGCGACATAGAGCCAGCCTTCGGCCGTCCAGAGATAGGTGAAGTCGGCGATCCATTTCTGGTTGGGGCGCTCGGCGGCGAAGTGCCGGTCAAGGAGATTCGCCGGTACGATCTCGATCTGTCGGTCGCCGCTGTCCCTCGGCAAGCGCCGACGTCGCGGCCGCGCCCACAAGCCTTGCAGGCGCATCAGCCGCTCAATCTGGTGCAGGCCGCAATCCGCCCCGTCGGCGAGCAGGTCACGCCACACCCGGCGTGCGCCATAAGTGCGGTCGCTGGCGACGAAGCTGGCCTTGACCTTGCCGCCGAGCTCCTCGTCGCTGCGGGATCTGGCGCTGGGAGA
>NZ_LBJZ01000124.1:0-10204 GCF_028128935.1 Bradyrhizobium sp. CCBAU 11361 | reverse complement strand
GATAGGGGTAGATCGGAAGTCAACGCCAAAGGGTGAAACCGGCGTTTTTGACCCCGAACGGACATTGGGTCGCAGCGTCTCGAGTCGATTGGCTGCTTCGGCCCACCTAGGGGATAAGCGCCGTCGGCATTGGTCCGGTTGGCTGCGGCACAAACTGATGCTGCTGCCCCCGTACCATTGCCAAGAGCGCCAATATGATTGCAACGACCGCCAAGAGTCGGACCATCAAATTCAGACCTGCTGAAATTGTGTTCGTACGGACGAGACCTGGACTTTGGACATGTTTGGAAAAGCAATCGTTCAACTCACGGTCAAAACATGCATGCTGAGGAAATCAGCACCGTGAACATGTCGACGTCAAACTCGCGCTCCAAGCTCATTCCGAACCGCCCAAGCCACTTGTCCTGAGCCAAATATGCCAACTTCTCTCGCGCCCTCGGGCATTCGAACCTGAGCTTGGCCAGGTTCTGGAGGTGATGGACCATTTCGTGGACCAGGATCGATTGTTCGGCTGGTGAAGTCCCAGTCCAGTCATCAGGGAGCAGGATCGTTTTTGACGTGTTGTTATAGAGGGCGACGACCTGACGCTGAGCCAGTTCATCGAATGCGTCGTTCTCCGTGAAACTCTCCGAAAGGGCACCATCTCCGAACCGCATCGTCGCGAGTTTCATCTTCGACGCAAATTCGATGGCTGGACGTTCCTTGATGGCCGGCAGATCGAAATTCGAAGCGAGCCAAGTCACAATTTCATCCAACAAGTCTTCCGCGGCTCGCGTTGCGTCGGCACGCGACGGAACCGAAGGCGAACCGGTGGGCGCGGTGGGCTCCGACCCATCACGACAATGGGCTTGAGACGATGCCGACGTTAGAGAGGCTATGACCGCGAGCAAAAGAAGTCGCTTGAACATGAAAACCTCCTCGGAGGTCGTTCGAAACAGAAACCCTTTTGAAACAATCAGTCAGCAATTGAACTTGCTGCAAGCATAGCATTCGCGTCACGACGCCGTTGTGAACCCGTTCACACTCGGAATCGTGGCGCGCCAGGCGCTTAGTAAATCAAGCTATCGGCAGAGGACGAGTATGACTTAATGGTGATCGCGGTGGCTGCAACAAGGAGAGCGACAGCCACAAATCCGGTGATCGCGCGATGCTTCATGATGGGAAACCTCAGGCTCCGAAGCCCACAGAAGTGAGCCCCGCAAATCCCGAAAAGGTTCAACCGGATGACCAACTCGATGAGGGTCACGTGGCTGCACTTCTGGCGCTGGGCTGCAGTGTAGTCCGCAGGTGGCCCGTTGCCGACCTTCGCTTATAGGGCGGCAATGTCTGCCTTCAGGAGGCAATGCGGCTTGTTCACGCAGGTCAGCTTGATATCGGCGCCTGCCTGTCCCTTCATCGTTTAGCAGCGCCGTGTTGCATCGCCGGAATTGATCAGTTTGCAGTGGGGTTGTTGTCTGCCTGATTAGCGATCGTGAAGCAGGCGACCATGACGAAGATTTCCATGTGATCGCCCAAGGCGATGCCTCGGCTTTTGCCCGTTTCTCTTTGCCGCATATTCGGGCCAACCGGGCAGAGCGGCAGTGAGCGAGGCCGGGAGGCCGGCACTAGCTGGTACTACCTCGGAACACCTTCGCAAAAGTCTCGAGTTCATTCACGTTCAGATCTGAAATCGCG
Source organism: Bradyrhizobium sp. CCBAU 11361 (assembly GCF_028128935.1). NCBI lineage: Bacteria > Pseudomonadati > Pseudomonadota > Alphaproteobacteria > Hyphomicrobiales > Nitrobacteraceae > Bradyrhizobium > Bradyrhizobium sp. CCBAU 11361. The sequence goes on along the minus strand of NZ_LBJZ01000124.1, from coordinate 8,530 downwards.
ACATACGATCGCTCACGGTTTGACCATCTGATCATGTTGAAGCCATTCTCCGCCCGCCAATCGAATGGCACGTCGAGTTGATCACGCCCGGTGATTTCGGTCAGGCTGATCACGTGCTCGCGTCTGCGATATACCAGGGTCGACAACGGTGTCCTGCCGACGACATCGACCCGTCCGCCTACAAGTTCGAAGCCTTGAGCAGCGAGATCAACGACCCGTGGCGATTGGGTGATCCGACCATTGAACCAAGGCTTAACCGTATGCTGGTCCGAGGAAGCGACATCCGTGGGCTGTGCTGCCATCAGCGAGCGGAGGTGGGCGTCAAAGAGTTCGGCTACCACGATCTCCTGCGGCGCGATCCTGCGAAGTGCGATTCCGGTCAAGGTGCTGGACAGGGCAGCCACGACCAAGATCGATGCCGCGATCTTGGCCCAATTGGGCATTCGTCGTATCGTATCGAGCGCAAAGGCGGCCTCGATCCGCGATCGCAGTCGTGGCGGAAGCGGCTCCGGTGGGAATTTCTCGGCCAGCACTTTCTTTAAGGTGGCGATTTCATCTGCGAGCTTCCGCAAGTCGGGGTCGGCTGCGATCTTGCGCTCGACTGCGAGCGCGGCCATGACGTCAAGTTCCCCGTCAAGATAGGCGTGAATGAGATGCAGATCACTGTCGTCCGAGAGCGGCATTAGCAACTCTCCTGCTTCATTCGTGCAATCAGCCTGTGGCGGGCTCGCGCAAGCCTCGACATCACCGTTCCGATCGGGCTACCGGTGATGCCCGCGATTTCGCGATATTCGAGTCCCTGGATATCCCGCAAGACCAGTACTTCCCTAAATTCAGCCGGCAGGGCCGCGATGAAGGCCTCAAGTTTCGCCGCATCGGCGGCGGCAATTAGTGCTGCTTCTGGTGATCCTGCCGCATCCCCTTCGTTTCCCCGCTCGACGCTGAAGCGATCGGTCTCGCTCAGCTCGTCAAGGCCAACCAAAGCCGCGGCCTTTTTGTCCTTGAGCAAGGTGAAAGCGGTATTCCTCACTATTGTCAGCAGCCAAGCACGTGCATTCGGTCCCGAGAACCGCGGCAATGCTCGAAACGCCCTAATGCACGCCTCCTGCACGACGTCCTCGGCGTCTGCACGGTTGTGCGTGAGCCAGCGCGCAAACGCATGCGCATCGGCCAGGTAGGGCGCAACGACAGTCATGAACTTCTTCCTGTCGTCGTTAGGGTTCAACCTCGTCCCCTGCTTAATGAACTCAAATATGGAACCAAATATTCCCGGCCATCAGAAAAATAGGTGGACGCTTCTGCAAGCGTCCTCCAAAGGACAAGCAGCCTCGCAACTCGGTGCATCAGTCGCAGCGGCAGCCAACCTTATCCAAATGGACCATTTCGCTGCAATTGAGGCGCCGCGATGAGATCATCGCATCCCACCGCTCAATGGCTCCCGCTGGACAATTTACAACGCCAATCGGCTTGCCGAGATCGAGGCGCAGCGCGAACGGATTACTTGTCGCTGGAATCCAAGGACAGAAATAGACTCAAAAACATCGCCGTTTATTCCGACCGTCAAAGGAAAAAGATTTCGCGTAGCTCCCGGGAATTTTCTCGCATTGGGCCAAGTTAACTGAACATCGGTACACTTGGACAATTCGGGCATTCGCACAAAGGAACGCCAATGGCGGCGGTTAGTGGAATCGCGCGAGCCGAGAGGGACGTGCCGTTGTGGTCCAACCCACAACAGTCTGATCTCGACATCCGTCAGCTCGACATTGGGCAGCTTCCGTCGGTGCAGGCATTTTTGTCCAGGCTCGATACAGAGAGCCGTTGCCGTCGGTTTGGAGCGCCGCTCTCGGATGCGGCGCTCGATCTGCAGGCGATCACCGCGTTCGAAAACGCTGAACTCATGCTCGGAATCTTCTCTGAGCAGAGGCTTCGCGGGCTGCTGGAGCTTTATCGGCAGGGCAGCTCGGGTGTGATGGAGCTTCTGATCGTGGTGGAGGGAGCATCTCGTCGGCGTGGAATGGGTCGGCGCCTGCTGAATGCGTCGATGCTTCAAGCGTTGGATATGGATGCCCGAGGCGTTGATCTTGTCTACACGAGCGACAACTGGCCAATGCGAAGACTCGCGCAAAGGGCGGGAGCCAGGATCGATCTTTCTTTTGGTGCGTTCCGTGCCCGGATCGATCTTGTGCAGAGGCCAATCATCACAAGACATTTGAGAATACCCATTGCCGATGATTTGCCGGGAGTGAACGGGCAGCTGGGAGACAACTTTAGCTCCTTCGCTTCCGGAGCTCTATGAGCTGGTTCACAGAAGAACGAGCCAGGATACTCAGGTATCGGAGTGCAGAAATGACTTTGGCAGATTACTCATTTGGCGCCTTTGCATTTTTGAACACAGCGAGGTTGTTAGGCTATTTTCCCCAGATCGTGCGCGTTCACCGCGACGATAATGGCGCCAAGGCTGTTTCAGTCTTTACCTGGACGCTGTTCTCCGCCGCAAATGTAGCGACTGTAAGCTACGCGATAATCGTCTCGCATGACGCTGCGATGGCGATCATTTTTGCGCTTAACACTCTCGGATGTCTGACCATTGTTGGTTTGACGATGTGGAGGCGAGCAGGGATCCGCAGGACGGGGGCTGATGATGGAGGGGCATATGGTCGAGTATCTGGAGCCTCATCGGAGAAGATACCTGGACGAGCTAAGTCCCGGGGACCGCAAACTGTGGCGCAGATGGCAGATTGGCTGGTCTTTAGCCTACTCCGCCGTTCTGCTCGTTCTCATCGGCGTGGGGTACCTTCTGGCTGGATCCAAGGACACCGAGATCGCGCAGTCTAGCTCGCCAGGACAGCACGCGCGGATCGTGCGATTTGGCGGATCGAAATGAGTTCGCGCGCCAACCCCGAACTAGCGTTCCGTGCGAACCCACTTCTCCGCACTGTTGCCGCGTGACCACCGTTATTTGTTTTAACAGGGAGTAATTGACATGACGATTACCGATCGAATCCAAAACACTTCCTACGGTCCGACGGCTCGCAATTACGATAGCTTGATCCTCCTCGGATACTCAGCATTCGCTGTGCTTGCGCTCGCCGCGATTTGCCTCGCCGCAGCAGGTCCAGGTGTAGCCGACGGCGATCTTGTGGCGGCGGCAGTAATGCCATGAATTGAACGATCGAGCTCTCGGCTGTGATCCGGGTGCTGATCCACTTTTCGGGAGACAGCTGCTTTAAGAACGCGCGCTCGATCTCGGTTAGATCCACGGTTGCCCCTCTGGAGAAAACGCCAGACGACCTGGCGTCGATCCACCCGGTGTAACCGAGCCAATCAAGAAGGACCGAAAGCGCTTATCAGTCCGATCGCAATGGGGACTAGCCCCACGATGGTCCATAGGGCGGGCGAGCTGGAGCCCAGGCCAGCAACAAAGATGCAGACACCAAAGCCCACAATGAGCGCCGAAATGCCGTAGGCGAGTGCTTTCTCCATTGGCCGATCCACCAGAAACTAAGGATCGATGCGCCTGTAGGACGCGCTTGGGATCAAAACGTTCCTATGCGCCAGGAGCCCCGGGAGGTGATGGAGTTCTCAGCGCAAATTGGCGCACTAAATGTGCCACGGGTGGTACCAACGTGAGACCCGAAAACTGATCTTAGCGAAGCGCCCACTAATGTCGGCTCTTGGCCCGTTTGAGACACGCCGGGGCGGTCTGACGATGTCTTGTTCACAGGGGTAGACCGGAAGAAAACGGCACGCGGCCAAAGGGACGCGATTGGACCCCAAGCAGACGTTTAATTGATCGCACGGCAAGCCGTTAATCTGGTGAGTCGATGGCTTGCATGGCGCCGGTCCCATCGCAAATGGGAGTCACGGAAAAATCTCACAAACGGGCGTCATGGCGCCACTTTGCGTTAAGCAAGTGGTTTTGCGACGTCGCGAATGCAATTGGCGAACACCTGCGCGACCGGGCTCAGCATCCGGCCCTTCAGCGTGAAGATTGCCGTTGGCAAGTGCCAACGCGGCAATGCGACGGGCAGTGCCTTCAGCAAATCGGCTCCGGGGCCGAACTGCAGCGCCGAGCCGGGTACTAGTGTGAGATAGCGTCCGGTGGCGAGCAGGCTGATGCGCAGGTGTAGGGAGTTGCTGAAGATCGTCGCGGTGGGAATCGACAGCTTCGCAGCACGGAATGCTTCGACGAAAGGCGAACCGGATTCCGCTTCCAGCGTCGACAGGATCCACGGCACGTCGACGAGTTCTGAAAGGGTAAGTTTGCGGCGGCGCGACCAGGAGCTCTGCGGGCCGGCGACGACGACGAGCGACTCGTAGAACAGCGGTTGCATTTCGATGTCGGAGTCAGGTGTCTCCGTCAGCAGTCGCGAAATAACGATTTCGCATTGACGTTGCCGGAGCAGGTTGAACTGATGCGACGCCGTGCCTTGTTCCAGCCTAACGCGCAGACGCGGCAGTCGTTTTGAGAGCCGCTCGATCGCTGCCGGCACGAGGCCGGCTGCCCACACCTCGGTGCATGCTATGCGCAGCTCGCCCGCTTGAGGATCGGCGAGAAACGCAATCTCCTCGACGCTCTGCCGAAGTTCGTCGAACACTGCAGTGCCGCGTTTGAGCAACGCCTCGCCGAACATCGTCGGCTCGACTCCGCGCGCGGTGCGGTCCAGCAGCGTCACTCCGAGCACGTGCTCGAGATTGGCGATGGTGCGCGAGATGACTGGCCGTGAGATGGCCAGGCGCTCGGCGGCCTTGGCCATGCTGTTCTCCTCGACCACCGTCATGAAGACGTGGAGGTCGCGGGGCTTGAGAAATCGTCCGACTCTGTCCCAGCGCATGTCGACGTACCTAAACGGCTACCGGCCTGTCGAATATTCGACCTTGTGGATACTCCTGTTTTGGAGCCGACTCCAGCTCCGGGCCTGAACTTTCCGCTTGAACAGGTTCGAAGCAGGAGATGGCGATGAGGGCGATTGGCGTTGTAGCTGCAATTCTGGCCGTTGTGGTGCGCGCCGCCCCCGCCGGGGCCGCCGAAATCACCGTTTTGAGCACGCCCTCCATGCAAGGCGTGCTCAATGATCTTGCGCCGGCATTTACACGCGCAACCGGCCATACGCTGGGGCTCACCTTTGAAGGCGTCCCGGCGCTCAAGCGGCGGATCGAAGCGGGCGATACGTTTGATGCCGCGGTCTTGTTGCCGGCAGCGGTCGATGATCTCACCAAATCGGGCAAGATCGCCGTCGGCTCGCGTTCAGACATTGCCCGCACTGCCGCCGGCGTTGCGGTCCGGGCAGGGGCGCCGAAGCCTCTGGTGGGTACCGGCGAGGACCTCAAGCGAACGCTGCTCGCGGCAAGAGCAATCTCCTATTCGCCCGACAGCGCGAGCGGAAGCTATTTCCTTCATCTGCTTGATCGCCTCGGCATCGAGACAGAGGTGAAGCCGAGGCTCCTGGCGGTGACAGGGCGGAGCCCCGTCGAGGCCGTCGCGCGCGGCGAAGCAGAGCTGACCGTGATCACCGTGCCCAACATCGTCGGCGTCGAGAGCGTTGCCCTCGCAGGGTTACTTCCGGAAGAGTTGCAGAACTACACCACCTTCAGCATCGCCGTCAGTGCCAACGCCAAGGAGCCTAAAGCCGCCGAGCAATTGATCGCATTCTTGCGCTCGCCCGCCGCCGCGGCCGCGATCCGGAGCAAAGGATTGGCGCCCATTGTCCCCTGAAGCCTTGTGGGAGGACGATCGTTGGTTGGCCCGGTCTTGCCTTTTGACCTTTTTCATGAACTCGTTTCGGAATTTTGTAATATGTTCGTCACCGTTGTTGCAGTGCTTTGCCATTTTTCAGCTCACGACTGCACCGAGGTGGTCGTAGCAAATTCGAACTTGGACGCCGGTATCACTTTTCAGGGCTGCTTAACTGGCGGCCAAGCAGGTCTAGCCCATTGGAAGAGCGCGCACCCGATCTACCGGTCTGATGACTGGCATATCGAGCGGTGCAAATGCGTCGCCGGGCTTTACGTGGCGAAGGCCAAGATCTGACTCGAAGATTGTCCAAGACACGCTCGACGGGACATGTCTCCTCTCGGCCCTTCGCGGACCTGAACAGCGGGTCCGGTGATGTCCGCTCACAGTGGCAGAGCAGACCATCTACCCTGGACCCGCCGACTTCCGAGTTTGACCCTGGCTGTGTGAAAACGCCGCGCCCCTGTTATGATTCTCTCGTGATTCTACGGGAGGAATCGATGAGGCGCTTCGTTGAAGGGGCGGATCGTGGGCAATGGACGCTGTTGCCCGAATGCCTCGATGATTTCATTGACGAGAGCAATCCGGTTCGGGTGATCGATGTGTTCGTCGGTACGCTTGATTTGGCCGGGATGAGTTTCGATGGAATTGAGCCTGCCGCGACCGGTCGGCCATCGTACCATCCCTCGGTACTCCTTAAGCTTTACATCTATGGCTATCTGAACCGGGTGCAGTCGAGCCGACGGCTGGAAAGAGAGGCCGGACGCAATGTCGAGGTGATGTGGCTGTTGGGTCGACTTGCCCCAGATCACAAGACGATCGCGGACTTCCGCAAGGACAACGGCTTGTCGCTGCGCAAGGTCTGCGCGCGATTCGTCGAACTTTGCCGTGAGATGGGCCTTCTCGCCACGGCGAGCGTCGCCATCGATGGCAGCAAGTTTAAGGCCGTCAACAACCGGGACAAGAACTTCACGCGGGCAAAGGTGGAGCGGCGGCGTGCCCAGTTGGAGGAGAGTGTGGCGCGGTATTTGAGCCAGCTTGATACGGCCGACCGGCAGGAGCCGACGGAGGCGCTGGCTGCGAAGGTGACGAGGCTGAATGAGAAGCTTACAAAGCTGAAGGAGGAGATGGGCAAGCTTGCCGTCTACGAGAAGCAGATGCGTGCTTCGCCTGACCAGCAGATATCCTTGACCGATCCGGACAGCCGATCGATGGCGACGAGCGGCCGCGGGTCTGGCGTCGTGGGCTACAACGTGCAGGTCGCCGTTGATACCGAGCATCATCTGATTGTCGCGCACGAGGTAACGAACAGTGGTTCAGATCGGGCGCAACTCGCCAATATGGCTAACCAAGCGAAGGCTGTACTGCAGACCGAGACTCTCGAGGCCGTTGCCGATCGCGGCTACTTCAGCAGCTCCGAGATCCTCGCTTGCCACGAGGCCGACATCACGGTGACGCTGCCCAAGCCGATGACTTCTAGCGCCAAGTCGGAAGGGCGCTTCGGCAAGCAGGACTTTGTCTATTTACCGGAGAAAGACACCTATCGCTGTCCGGCTGGGGAGCAACTGCCATATCGCTTTACTGGCGAGGAAGATGGCAAGCGGATAAGGCGCTACTGGACAACAGCCTGTCAAAATTGTTCGCTCAAATCCCAGTGCACGACAGGGCCGGAGCGGCGGATTCCTCGATGGGAGCATGAGCATCTGCTCGATGCTGTGCAGAAGCGCCTTGATGCGAACCCGATGGCCATGCGTCAACGTCGCGAGACCGTCGAGCATCCGTTCGGCACAATGAAGGCCCGCATGGGCGCGACACACTTCCTGACCAAAACGCTTCCGAAAGTAGCCGCCGAGATGGCTCTTTCGGTTCTGGCCTACAATCTAACAAGGGTCATGAACATCGTCGGGATCAAGCCGCTGATCGCTGCGATCGCGGCCTGAGAACTGCGTGTCTCCTTTCTTCCGGGCCAGATACCCTTAGGCATCGTTTTTACACGACCAAGACCCATTGCCGACAATCAGAACGCCGAGTAACGTTGCCGAGTTGCCAAAGGCAGGGGCACCTCATGAACAGGCGTTATGCACTCGGGCTTTCTGCGGCCGCGTTGATTTCGATTGTTGCATGGCCGAAAAATAGTCTGTCGCAGGGAAAGTCGCTCAAGGACCAGTTGGTTGGCACGTGGATTTACGTGTCCAGCACAGGCACACGTGAGGATGGCAGTGCAGTTCAGCGGCCGAGCCTGCAAGGCGCCGTCACCTATACTGCTGAGGGCCGCTTCCATTTCATCACGGTACGTTCCGATGCGCCGAAGTATGTATCAGGCGATTCTGCACGTCCCTCCCCGGAGGAGGCCATGGCAATTGCGTCAGGCTTGGTTGCCTACACTGGAACATACACAGTGGACGAAGGCACAAAGACGATCCACGTCAACATCGAGGCGAGTTCGTTTCCCAACTTGGTCGGAGCGCCAAATCAGCGCCGGATCGTAACATCGATCACCGATGATGAGTTGAAGTTTACAAATCCACGCACGCCGGCCGGCGTCACGCTGGAGTTGGTTTTCAAGCGTGCGAAGTGATCACGTGAGCGCTGTTTGTAACTTTCGGAAGAGCCGTCTTTAGTCGCTACGGACACCCGGCGCGGCCCGCAAACTTTTGACATAGGGCCGCCTGACCGCATGGGTCTCAAGTTCGGTATTTCGCCGAATTGGAGATCTCAGGACTAGTCATCTGGAACGCAAGTTCGTCACATTAGTTGATAGCTCGAATCTCTACACAGGAGAGAGCTCGTGGCGAA
>NZ_LBJZ01000123.1:0-10151 GCF_028128935.1 Bradyrhizobium sp. CCBAU 11361 | reverse complement strand
GCCGATGTGTCTGAGGTCAGTCCCAGTCTACAAGTCGTTAGATGGGGGAAGCTGAAGCGCCGGACGGCTTGATCCGCAATCGCACCTTCTGGCCAAGCGCAAGGTCATCCAAAAACCAGCGGAACCATCTGTTTTTCCTTGCGTTATTGGGATATGCGCAGGCCCGCCATCAGTGATTCACCCATCGTCGAGGTTGTTGCTGAAACCGGTGCCTACATCGAGCCACCCCCGCCCGAAGTCCTTGAAACCGATCCGGATCTGTCTGCCGAAGACGCGGAGCAAATCCGCCGGGATTATCTGCTCACGCGTTTCTGGATCAGCGCCAAGGGATTTTGGGGGAAAAACGGTGACCGGCTGGCGTGGATCTTTTCCATCGTCCTGGCGATCCTGATTGTCACCAATGTCGGCTTCCAATACGGCATCAATGTCTGGAATCGCGCGATCTTCGACGCGATCGAGAAGCGCGATTCCGCCACCGTGTTTTATTTGACCGCGGTGTTCTTTCCGCTCGCGATCGGCAGCGTCCTGCTCGGCGTTGCGCAAGTATTCACGCGTATGGGCATCCAGCGCCGCTGGCGGGCGTGGTTAGCCAATTCCGTGGTGTCGCGCTGGCTGACCAATGGCCGCTATTATCAGCTCAATCTCGTCAGCGGCGACCATCAGAATCCAGAATACCGCATCGCCGAGGATCTGCGCGTCGCCACTGATGCGCCGGTGGATTTCGCCGCCGGCGTCACCTCGGCATTCCTGTCGGCGACCACCTTCATCGTGGTGCTCTGGACCATCGGCGGCGCGCTGACGGTCACGATCGCAGGATCGACCATCACCATTCCTGGCTTCCTCGTGATTGCGGCGGTGTTCTACGCGGCGATTGCCTCAGGTTCGATCATGACGATCGGGCGCGGCTTCGTGCAAGTCTCCGAAGACAAGAATCAAGCCGAGGCCGAGTATCGCTACACGCTGACCCGCGTGCGCGAGAACGGCGAGAGCATAGCGCTGCTCGGCGGTGAGGAAGAAGAGCGCGACGGCATTGACAAGACCTTTGCCAAGGTGCTGAGGCAATGGGCGCGGCTCGCCGGCCAGCACATGCGCACCACGCTGGTGTCGCAGGGATCGAGCCTAATCGCACCGGTGGTGCCGCTGCTACTGTGCGCGCCGAAATTTCTCGACGGCAGCATGACGCTGGGACAGGTGATGCAGGCGGCCTCCGCCTTCACCATCGTGCAGAGCGCGTTTGGCTGGCTGGTCGACAATTATCCGCGGCTTTCGGACTGGAACGCCTGCGCGCGGCGCATCGCCTCGCTGATGATGTCCCTGGACGGCCTTGAGCGCGCCGAACGTGGCGACGGCATCGGCCGCATCAAGCGCGGCGAGACCGAAGGCGACGCTATTCTCAGTCTCAACGATCTTTCGGTGACCCTCGATGACGGCACCGCCGTGGTCGGCGAGGCGGAAGTCGTGATCGAAGCCGGCGAACGCCTGCTGGTGGCCGGCGAAACCGGCACCGGCAAAAGCACATTGGTGCGTGCGATCGCGGGGCTGTGGCCGTGGGGCGGCGGCAGCGTCAATTTCCATCCAGATCGCCGCCTGTTCATGCTGCCGCAAAAACCCTACGTGCCGTTGGGCACGCTGCGGCGCGCCGCTGCCTACCCAGCCGCCGCCGAGGACTGGACGGTGGACCAGATCGGCGAAGCGCTCGACAAGGTCGGCCTCAGTCATCTCAAGGACAAGATCGAGGAAGAGGCGCCGTGGGACCAGACGCTATCAGGAGGTGAAAAGCAGCGGCTTGCCTTCGCGCGGCTGTTTCTGCACAAGCCAGATATCATCGTGCTGGACGAAGCGACCTCTGCACTCGATGAAAAGAGCCAGGACAAGATGATGGAGCTGATGACCAAGGAGCTGCCCATGGCCACCGTGGTCAGCGTCGCCCATCGCACCGAGCTTGAAGCCTTCCACAGCCGCAAGATAGTGCTGGAACGGCGCAAGGGTGGCGCGAAACTCGTCAGCGACGTCGATCTCATCCCGCGCAAGGGCAGGCGCCGGCTGCTCGGTCGCTTCCTCCGTCATCGCAAGCCGCCGCTGCAAAGGTGAAAGCGGCTCGAAGCGCATTCGATTTTCGACTTTTGCAATGGTGTCGAAGGCTAAACGGACTCTGGACGAGGATTGTGTCAGGTCAGTCATGACCATCTCGGATATGCGCCTGGGACCAATGTCCGGAGTTTCTAAAATCCGCTCGGCACCACCGGCAAACAAAGAGACGGCCACACGGGCCGCGTATCTATTTTCAACTCAACGTAAGGTCCAACTAATTGCCGGATTGCGCGAGTTCGCCGCCGATGCGGTTGAAGCGCGCCTTTTGCTCACTGCTCAGTACCCCATAAAAGTCGTTGAGCGCAGGCTTCACCGTATTAGCTGCATCGATCATGGCCTGCAGGCGCTTCTCCATAGCCTCCAACCGGCCGGGCGGAGTGATTGGCGTGTCCTCGGGGCAGGCGGCTTGCATGATCGAGACAGCGTTTGCGGTGGCTTTCTCAAGGTGCTTCAAACCACCTTCCTGCGCATTGGTCGGCTTGACCGCGTCCTCGATCCGCTCAATCGGCAGATTAGCAAGCCCGGCTTTCGGTTCGCTGCAGCTCTTGCCATCCCGCGCCGATGTCTGGTTGGCCTCGGCGTTGTTCTTGGGCTGCTTCGGCCCAATTTCGTTTAGGCGCTCCTTCTGCTCGTCGCTCAACGAGTTATAGAACGTCTCCATCGCCGGCCGGACCGTCTGCACTGCTTCGAGCGTGGCTGCAAGCCGCAACGTCATCGCCTGTAGGCGACCGGGTGGCGTCATCGCGAAGGCGTTTTTCGCGGGGCATGAGGCTGTGAACACGCTGGCGGCTCTCTGGCCCGAGCTTCGCACCTGGTCGAGAAGCCGCTTCTGCTCGGTATTCAAGCCGACCTTGCTATTGATTTCTGCGAGCGGCCAAGCAGTGATGCCGGTGCCGGGCTGCGTGCACGGCTCTTCCACGGTGGAAGAAGTCGATCGGGCTTGGCGTGCGTTTGGCGGTGCATAGGCATAGCTGTACTCAGGCGGCATACCGGCTTGGCCCCAGAACACGCCGTCGAAGAAATCATCATAGGCATAGGCAAAGTAACCGTCATCATAGCCAGAGGGCCAGAATGCGTAATCGAATACGTCCGAATAGGCATAGGGCCAGAACACGGGCCCGTGCCACGGCACGAAGGCCGCGCGCAGGCCGAGGCTCCAGGCCCGGCGTGGGGCGAGCGCAGCCGTGTCCGCGCGGAAATTGGCACCTTGCGCCCGTGCCTCGAAGCGCGCGGCGAAGCGGCCTTGCTGTGCTGCCTGCGGTGTAACACGCGCGACACCGTTACGACGCTCGCCGCGCTGCGCTTGATCATTGGGTTGAACCAATGCATTCGGCTGAGCATGGCCGTTAGGTTGTAGCCGCTGCTGCGCGCGCTGCTCACGCTGCTGATTGATTTCCTGCTGCTTCTGCGCGCGTTGCGTAGCCGGGAGCTTTCGCAGTTCACGGGTTTCCTGTTGGCGCAGCGTGCGCTCCTCGCGTAGCTGGCTGCGCGGCTGCTCGCGCGTTGGCGCAGCGGATACGGCGGCCTTGGACGCGGCGTTGCGGGCGGTCGGCGGAGTTGCTGTTCGGGTGGGTGCATTGTCCCGCGGACTGTTGATAATGCGTGGCGTTGCTTGACGGGTTGGAGCTGCGGCCCTTTGCGGCGCCTGGCCTTGTGGAGCGGCCTCGCGTCGCGGTACGGCCTGGCGTTGCGGCGCGGCTTCACGTTGCGGTACGGCCTGCCGTTGCGGCGCGGCCTCGCGTTGCGGAGCTGCCTGGCGTTGCGGTGCGACTTCACGTTGCGGAGCGGCCTGGCGTTGCGGCACGGCCTCGCGTTGCGGCGCGGCCTGATTTTGCGGTGCGGCCTGCCGCTGTGGCGGCGGCGCGACGGCTGGGGCTGAACGCGCCGCCGGCGCGCCTTTGTTGTTTTCGTGCTTCTGCTCCTGAGCATTTGCGCTCAACGGGATCATCAACACTGCGAGCCCGAGCATTGCAGTCAGCTTCAAAACGCTTTTCATGAAAGAATTCTCCGCTACGACTATGCTGATCGCAGCGCAAACAAACTGGCACTCGCATTGTGCGGGGGTTTTTGCCACGCGGCGCGTTGATATTCACCAATCGTTGTGCGTCCGACATCGGGACAAATAGGGTCAGCCAGCAAAAGTTCCCGCCCTACCGCGCGATATAAGGTCGCGCAGATTGATCCGCATTAAGGTAGCGATTGGACCCAATTCTGATGTTATCGAACACGACCGGCAATCAGGAAGAGTGCCAACTTCTTTCGGAGGTGATTATCGGGTGCGGATGCTGCCCCCGCCCCCAGTCTAAATCCAGGGGGTCTGAAAACTAAAGCCGGACAGTGTGGTCAATTTTGACCGGCGGCGTGCTCTAAGCGCACTTAGCCTACCGCCCTCACCAAGGAGGTGACCATGGCACAGGACCCTTCTCGGCCATTGCGGGCGGGTATCGGGCACCTGCTCTAAGCAGCCTCCGAGGGGTCAGCAGATCTGTATAGGACGGCTAGCGCGCCCCCAAACCATCATCGGCGACGGGCGATGGCAACTCCCAACAGGAAAGCGACCAACAGCGAAGCAAGAGGCGCTTCGCGCGCGATGTTGCTCAAGATGCTCAGCGGCATCCCTGGCCTTCGACCTGCTTCTATCGCGCCGGCAACCCGCTGGACTGTCCCTTTCACAGCTTCGGAGACTTCCGCGATCGTGGATTTCGGTTCTGGAACGGAATCCAAACTTTCATGGGCGAAAGGGGCCAGCGGGATGTCATCACTCACGATCTAATCTCCAAGTCAACAACCAGCCAATCAATCAAAAAGCGTGAATAGCTCCGATATGGCCGTCATAGCCGTTATCGCCCGCGCTGCGGCGGATGGTGCGGCGGGCGCGTCAGCAATAGCCCCAACGCAAAGCCGATCCCGCCTGCGATCAACATCGAACCGAGCGGATTGTCCTGCACCTTTTTCGCGATCGCTTGCGAGCCGTCACGGAAGGTATCACTGCTGTTCTCATAAGCGTCCTTGGCGTAGTTGACGGCGGCATCCGTAGTTTCGCGCGTTGCATCCTTGGCCTGGCCGTACAGGTTCTGCGCGGCGCCTGTCGCTTCCCGGATGCGGCCTGCTGCCTGGGTCTTTGCGTCGCCGGCGATATCGCCGACCGTGCCCTCGACCTTACCGGCGAAATCCTTCGCCGAGTCGGCAATTCGATCGCTCTCCATAGCGAACACTCCCTAAGATGAGGTCTCGGAGAGCTAACCGACAAGGTCAGTCTATGTTCCTGCGCGCACAGGCCGGCTTGCAAATGTGGTGTGGCCTAAAGCTCTTAGCATTCCACACTCGCTGCTCGACTGCGGCCGACCACATTCAACAGCGGCGCGCTGCTCACTCTTTGCCCACTATCCCAATTTCAAGTTGCGGGTGTCCTGATTAGGACGGCACCGGACGGTGGGTACTGGCCTGTTTCCGACAACGGTGGGTTAGCTTAGCAATGGTTTGAAAGTGAGCAATTTTGAACAGACGATCGCAGTGCATATCATCGGGGGATTGTGCTGTCCGGACCTAATCCAACGCCACCAAGCATTATTTGGCTTGGTGGCGTTGTGCTTTCCCAGGTGTCCCTAATTCGTTAACTTTTCGAAAGTGAGCAAAATGGAGCGGCGCGGGGGATAGCGATGATCCCATAGTGACTCCATCACCGTCCCTATCACGGCATCTATCGGTGACTGAGAGTTCTGTAATGCTCCCGCCTGAATCTAGGTGAGCATCATGTCATCCTTAGCCGTCTTGTTCGACCCGAGCCGTATAGCAATTCGGCCCCATACCTGTCCCCAATGCTTGGGTCCAATGATCCTGACTCACATTAAGCCCTCTCGGATCGGATCCGAGATGCGCACGTTTCGGGGCGTCAATTGCGACCACGTCGACAAAGTCGTCAGCGAAACCCATTCGATGAAGTGGATTTCTTCCGGGCTGCGAGCGCCGGTTTAGATCCCGGGATGGGGATCTGAGCGACGACACAACCTGTCAGCAGAGAATAGGTTCTCGACAAACATCTGGTGGCGCCATTTTCTCAGCCGTGCGGTGTGTGGCCCTGGGACGCGCTCTCGCGTCAAGTTGGACCACTTGCATCCACGACCGAATGGTAACATTTAAACCGATGACGGCTAGTTGGCTTGCGAACTCGACGCTCAGCGCGATCGCCAAGAAAGCCTCTTTCGCTTCTGCGCAGCCTTAAATTCGAGGACATATCTTTGAACAGCGTGCTGCGCAATGAAGCTCCAACGGCGCATGAGTCGCCACGCCTGCAGAGCTACGACCCAGTCCTGGCCTTGACAAAACCTGTCGTAGCACGAAGCGAAAACAGGAATTGACATAAGCTTATCGCGGCTAACGCAGAAGAGACGTTCAATAAGCAGGAGTTTGAGAAGCTCGCCGACGATGAGGACCATAAGCCCGACAACGATGTGGCCTGTCGCCGTCAGGTAAGCCGCAACAGGCTTAACAGGTTCAAGCAAAATGACCGGCACGATGAACAGCGCCAGAGTAGGATATGGGCGAAGCGACACAATCCACGCTCGCAAGCTTTCGAAAACCCAGCAGTTCGCCAGCCGGCGAAGGACAGGTTTGAAGAGAGTGAAAAAGATGGCGTCCACCAAGAAGTAGATGGCGGCGATCAGAAACACAAAGGGTTTGAATATGCGGCCCAAGCTGGTCCTCCAACGAACCAAAGCACGAACCCATCATTAAGTTCACGAGTTAAAGCGGCGAATTGCAAGACCACAATGGAACCTCAGTTCGGCTCTCCCTATTGCGCGGAGATTCAACGTATGCGCCGCTTCCATTCACGCAAAGCGGTGCTGGCGTGCCGGTCGAAATAGCACTGCCAAGACTGGAACCATTAACGGCAGGTGCCATTGTCCCTTTGAATTTGGGATCAAATGATCAAAACGCTCTCAGCCATCGCAATTTACGCCTTCATTGCTGCCGCCTTGTTCGTATTGTCTGGATATGCCCCGGAGGTCGAAGTTGGGCAGTCGGCCGCCCTCCAGAAGAGCAACCGGCGTGATATTCATGTTGCCGACACGGGCTGCGCAAAGCAGACTTGGCCTGACTTCAGCGGCTCGTGCCTGCACGGGAATGGCGCGAAACTCGAGGCGCGCCTTGTCAGTGCAGGTCGCGGGTCAGAAAGCGGGTCGAAGTGAGACTTCAAATCGACCGTGTGCGTGCCTCTACCAGCGACCAAAGGGGTGATGGACTGCCTGTTACCCCGACAGGCGAGCTCAACCAATTGCCACGAGGTCGATGGCGTGAGGCCATACCTAGCGCCAAAGCCAATATTCCAACAAGCTGATCAAATTTGCACAGACACCAGGCGGATCAGCTTGCAATACTGCGTCCAAACCAGGATGCCGAGGTGTCACAATGAATATGTCGAGCGAAGGCCTGCTGGTCATACTGTTTGTCGGCCTCGTTGCGGGCTAGTTGGCTGGTCAAATCGTCCAGGGGACCGGTTTTGGAATCATCGGTGACCTCATTGTCGGGATTTTGGGCGCCTTATCGGAAGCTGGTTGTTACCTCAGCTAGGCATCCATCTCGGTACCGGGATGATCAGCGCGATCGTCAACGCCACCATCGGAGCGATATTGCTGCTGCTCATCGTGCGGCTGCTTCGAGGTGGCAGCGGATGGGGAGGTAGGTGGGGCGGCAATTGGGGTCGGCGATAGTAACGCATTCCCGCAGAGTGACTCGCGACCGTCCGCTGTGATCTGGCTACCGGCCCCGCGACTGTGGACCCGCTCTGAGTGATGCAGCACGCTGCATAATCGCCAATGCGCCGGCTCTCAGGATTCGCCGCAAATTTTTGAACCGAACCTGCTCCTGCAAGCTTCGCCTTATCAGCGAAACTGCTCGACGAATGGCGAAACGTCGGCCCTTTGATCTGACCACCTGAAAAATCGCGGCTGAGCTGACACCAGGATAGCGGCGGAGTCGAACCGAGACTGCACCCGATCATCTCTCTTGGGAGAATGTCATGAACACAAATTTTACGCTTACCTTCCTGTCGTGTGGAGGAATTTTCCTTCTCGCGTTTGTCGCGATCGGGGCGTTTTGGCTTGCGGAACGGTTGCGAGGGACGAACGCCCCTCGCTTGGGAAAGTCGGGATAGATCACATCAGACGCCGACTGAAGCATCGATGTATTCCATTCTAGGATGCACCCCAAAGAAAAGGCCGCGGACTGCTCCGCGGCCGATTTCATAGGATATTTCGTCGTTTCTCAGTAGCGGTCGGTCCCGATTCCGACGCTCACGCCAGGAGCGCTGAAGCCGATACCGCCACGATCTTCATAGCCGCGCCGCTCGATGTAACGCTCGCGAGGAGCATATCCGTAAGCATCGCGCCCGTCGCGGATGATAACATGGCGTTCACCCCGTTCGCGCCAGCAGCGACCGTCTTCATTGCAGACCATGCGAACGTTTTGAATGTTGCTCTCCGGTGCAACTGATACATTGGCGGAAAGCGGGGCAGCTGAAGCAGCGGTCACAAGAAGCGTACTTGCCGCGGCTGCCAGAGTGATTGCGAGAGCCTTCATAGCATTTCTCCAAAAGTGATTGTGTCAGTGAGCCAATCGGCTCGCGACAGAATGGTTCCAGGAGCCCAGCAGTGAATATTCTCAAATGCAGATGCAAACCGGGGAGCAGAGATTGAGAGTCATTATGTCATGGCATATTGCGCGCTTTGCCATCTGCGCTTGAACCAGTGACGGCTCAAGGATGGCCGCTATGAGCGACGGTTCACCGCTGTCACGCGATGATTGGCGACCACAACGATTCCTCGTCCGAAGTGGACATGCGATCGAGCTTAACATTCCAAGCGCGGCTTAATGTGAATTCCCTTCCTTGAATGCGTTTGGGAAACTGAAGATCGCATCCGCTAGAAGGAATTCATCCGGGACAGGAAATAGGGTGCGAAGTTCAGCGAGCCAGTTCGCGTATAGCCAGTTCGCGTATGAGGGAGGGTTGAACTTGCCCAAAGGTGTAGCTATCGCTGAACCTGTGCATTTAGCTCGGAGCCTTCAGGCCGGGAGATCGCAGCCACTCGCTCAGGCGCGACCCGGTTTCGGCTTGTCGGGCCTTGCGCATTGTGGCATCCCGAACCGCGCCGGGCGGGAGCAATCTGGCTTGCTCGCACAGGCGGCAGGCCTCGTCGGCAAGGCGTTGCTCCAGGGTGGTTTCAGGTGGTGCATAGCGGCGTCGCTGCTGCATAGGGATGCTCCGTTCCATAGAGGAAGGAGGGAGCGCAATCGGGCGTTCTCGTCACCGATAGAAGCCGATGTCCCGGCGGTGATAGCGACAATCTGGCATGTCCGGCAGCCGGTATACTGGTCAATACCGCTCACATTGCGAAAGTTAAATTCCGCGTTTGGAACGTTAAACTACACAGCATGTTGCCTCGGCGCGGATGACCGTTGTGGTCGCCCAATCATCCCTTGGAGTGTCAGATGAGCAAACGTAAGCCGGCAACGGCGTCAAAGCACGCCCACAGCACGAAAATAGCTGCCCAAAGGGCCAATCATGCTATTACTAGAAGCCCGAAAAAAAGCCCCCTGCGCTCGGTTGCGGCAGGCTCGACTGAATCGTCCCATGAACGTCAAAACGACTCAAAACAAGAGCCCCTCCTTGTTGAGACACCGGCGACAACCTTACAAGATCACCGCAAACAGACGATGACGGATAACGATTCAAAGAAAGGAACTGATTCTTCTTCAGCCACGTCAAACTTGCGGGCTTATCAAGCAAAGCTGCTGGAAATGGCACAAGCCAACATGCAATTGGCTTTTGAATTCGCCCAGAGGCTTGCGACGATTAGGTCGCCCGTTGAAATTCTCAGCGTCATTGCAGAATTCACAAGCAAGCGGATCGCCATGTTTCAGAAGTATTCGATAGAAATGGCCGAATTAGGTACCAAGCGGTGAAACAGCCTAAGACCAAGACCACCTAGTCATCTGGAACGCAAGTTCGTCACATTAGTTGATAGCTCGAATCTCTACACAGGAGAGAGCTCGTGGCGAAT
>NZ_LBJZ01000122.1:0-9227 GCF_028128935.1 Bradyrhizobium sp. CCBAU 11361 | reverse complement strand
TTCTGCCGGGCGTCGTCAAGGCTCAGGAACCAGTGCGTGTTCAGGCATTCGTTTCTGAACTTGCCGTTGAAGGATTCGATGAAGCCGTTGTCCGTCGGCTTGCCGGGCCGCGAGAAATCCAGCACGACCCCTTTCTGGTAGGCCCAGATATCGAGATCGCGGGAGACGAACTCCGATCCCTGGTCGACGCGGATCGTCTTGGGGTAGCCGACGGTTTGGCAGATGCGCTCCAAAGTCTGCACGACATCCTCCCCTCGATAGCTGAAGCGCGGATCGACGGCCGGAGAGAAGCGACTGAACGTGTCGACGATCGTGAGCACACGGATCTTGCGGCCGGTGGCGAGCTGGTCATGAACGAAGTCCATCGCCCAGGCCTCATTGATCTGACCTGCTTCCGTCCTATTCTCACGCAGCTTGGCCTTGACGCGACGCTTCGGCGTTTTGTTACGCAATTTCAGGCTCAATTCCCGATAAAGACGATAGACACGTTTGACATTGATGGCCCAGCCGTCGCGTTGGAGCAGGACGTGGACCCGGCGATATCCGTACCTCACCCGCGTCTCGCAGATGTCCTTGATCCGGCTTTTGAGAGCGGCCTGGTCGCCGCGCTTCGACTTGTAGACGTAAAGTGCGCGATCGATCCGAAGCGTCGAACAGGCCCGCCTGATCGAGACCTTCCAGTCACTCCGCACCTTGTCGACAAGCTCCCGCTTGCGGCCAGGCTTCAGAGCTTTTTTGAGAGCACATCCTGAAGCATAGCCTTGTCCAGGGACAGGTCCGCGACAATCCGCTTCAGCTTGGCATTCTCCTCCTCAAGCTGGCGTAGTCGCTTCATCTCCGAGGGCATCAGCCCCGCATACTTCTTCTTCCAATTGAAATACGTCGCCTGGCTGATCCCGGCCTTCCGGCAAACCTCTGCAACCGCCGCGCCGTCCTCCGCCTGCTTCAAGACAAACGCGATCTGCGCCTCCGAAAACTTCGATGCCTTCATGGAACTCTCCTCGTCCCGGTCAGGGGATCAAAATTGGAAATTTCCAGTTCAAACTGGCCTAATTTGCCGGGGGCACGTCAGGATTGACCCGGTTGGGCGGTGGTAGCGACGGGAGCTGGTGCGGAGCCATCGGCATAGCGCAGCGCCAGATCCCGTCGCGGGTTGCAGGTGAAGGCGAACTCCGATGCTGTTTTCCATCCGAGTTGCGAGTGAGGTCGCGTATCAATGTAGTCGGCCCGCCAATGTCCGAGTGCGACCCGGGCCTGGGCCAGCGACGTGAACAGCGTCTCGTTCAAAAATTCGTTTCGAAGACGGCCATTGAAGCTTTCGATGAAGGCATTCTGCGTCGGCTTGCCGGGTGCGATGTAATGCCAGGCGACGCGGCTCTGATCGGCCCATGTCAGGATGGCGTTGCTGGTCAATTCGGTGCCGTTGTCGCTGACCACCATTTTGGGCTTGCCGCGCTCGATGATCAGCCAGTCCAGCTCCCGCGCCACCCGGGAGCCCGACAACGAGGTGTCGGCCACCAACGTCAGGCATTCGCGCGTGCACTCGTCGACCACGGTCAGGATGCGGAAGCGGCGGCCATCGGTGAGCTGATCCGAGACGAAGTCGAGCGACCAGCGGTCATTCGGCGCTATCGGCACCACCATCGCCGCCCTGGTCCCGAGCGCCCGTTTGCGGCCACCACGGCGACGGACCGCGAGCCTCTCTTCCCGATAGAGCCGGAACAGCTTCTTGTGGTTAACCAGATAGCCCTCCCGTTTGAGCAGAACATGCAGGCGCCGATAGCCGACGCGACGGCGCCCTCGGCGATCGCTCTCATGCGTTGGCGTAGGGCCGCGTCATCCGCCCGGATTGTCCGATATCTGATGGTCATGCGGCAACAGCCGATGGCTTTACACGCCCGTCGTTCGCGCATCCCGTGGGCATCCACGAGATGCGCGACAGCTTTCCGCTTCCCCGCGGGCGTCACCACTTCTTTCCCAGGAGGTACTTCAACGCCGCATTGTCCAGCATGGCGTCGGCCAAAAGCCGCTTCAGCCGCGTGTTCTCGTCCTCCAGCGTCCTCAGCCGCTTGGCCTCCGAGACCTCCATCCCGCCAAACTTGGCTTTCCATTTGTAGATACTGGCATCGCTGACGCCGCGCTTGCGGCACAGATCGGCAACCGACACGCCAGCCTCGTGCTCCTTCAAAATCCGGATGATCTGCTCTTCGTAAAGCGGCTGCGCTTCATGCTCTGGTCCTCATATGGGCCAGAGCGAACTTCAATCTGGATTAAGTCCAGGGGGCAAGGTCAGTATCCCTCGGCACCAGAAAGTGTATCCGGTCGATGTGAAGCTCATTTGGCCGATCGCCAAGTCCGTGGCAAACCACGAAAGCACCACGTGCCCGATATCTTATCGATTGCGGCAGAACAGTTGCTGGCCAGCGCTAGATGGAAAGCCGTGAGTTGGCGTAGCGGGACGAAAGGTCGCTCAAAGCCCGATTTGCTGCTCTCCGTGTCCGCACCGCCGACGGCCCTCCGCAGCGGATATGGGATAAAGGTCAGCAGCATCTCCCCGGCGACGAAGCCTGGCTCATTGGCGAGCAACGTGCCTCCGGGGAGAAGAAATACTATCTCGCCAATCTTCCGGCAGCGACGGATCTGCGCACGCTGGCCGCCACCATCCAGGCACGGTGGATTTGTGAGCAGGCGCATCAACAGTTGAAGGAGGAGCTTGGACTTGATCACTTCGAAGGGCGATCATGGCAAGGTCTTCATCGCCATGCCCTTATGACAATGATTGCCTACGCCACCTGCAGCATCGTCGCCTCGCATACGCGGGGCGGAAAAAAAGAATCAACGGGCCTCCGCCTCAACCAACCATGCCCGCAGTACGTCACGCCATCGTCGATCTCATCCTTCGGCCGCCGCCTCAGCAGTGCCCATATTGCCGAAAGCAAATCCTTGAAAAACAGCAGCGAAAACACAATCTGCCAAAGTAGTGCTAGGGTGTGGACTCAATTGATCGAAGGCAAATTCGCACGGAAGCGAGTTGAACGAAAGCGAAGAGCGTCGCGCCGATCTTGTCGTGGCGGGTGGCGATGCGTCGAAACTGCTTCAGTTTGTTGAAGAAGCGCTCAACGTGGTTGCGCTCGCGATAGATGGCCTTCTTCCACCGGAATCTCTTCTTCCGGTTGGATTTGGTGGATATGTTGGGGATCGCACCTTGATCACGGATGTGGGCACGAACACGATCGGCATCGTAGCCTTTGTCGGCGATGACGATGGCGCGCGCATCGAGTCCGTCGCGCAGGGCCTCGGCGCACGTCACGTCGTGGGCCTCGCCGGGGGTGATCATGAGGCGGACCGGGCGGCCTTTCGCGTCGACGCGCGCGTGGATTTTGGTGGTGAGGCCGCCTCGGCTTCGGCCCACACAACGATCTCCACTCTTTTTTACCCCGGAAGCATGCTGATGGACCCGCACGACCGAACCGTCGATCATCTGCACCTTGCCATCGTGTGCCTTGACGACCGCATCCATCAGCCGGTCTCAGATGCCGGCTTTGCGCCAGCGGTTGAAACGATTGTAAGCGGTCGTATAAGCTTTCAGTTACCCATAACTTTGACCACTCGGGCTGATCCGCTGATCGGCGAAAACTTGAATCGAAAGAATCACTTGTGATTCCTTTCTGAGCACCTGATTCGCGAGGGGGCATCTATGGGGCTGACATTAAGGGAACGATCGGCAAAAGGCTGTTTGCCGTCCTTGGAAGGTGAATGTTGGATTGATCGAGAGAGTAGTGGATGCGAGTTTAGGGACGCGCGGCTCGGCGACAGATTCCGCAAACTGCTCACGCAGATTGGAAGCGCCGTGGGACAAAGCATTCCGCTCGTCTGCCAGGATTGGGCGAATACCAAGGCAGCCTAGGCAGCCTACCGCTTCTTCTCTAACGACCGGGTCAGCGAAGTGGACATTCTGGCCGGACATTTCCGATCGACACGTGATCGTGCCGCCGCCTCTAAAGGTCTCGTTCTTGTGCTGCACGATACAACCGAGTTCAGCTATCAACAGGAGAAGTCAGAAGCGATCGGCATCACCAAGAGCATAAACAGTGGACGGGATAAGGCAGGTCGCCTCAGATCGCACACGGTTTGCGGCATCCTGATGCATTCGAGCCTCGCGGTTACAATCGAGGGGGGTACCGCTGGGGTTGGCGGCCGTTAAGTTCTGGACTCGGAACAAATTCAAGGGGACGGCAGCGCTTAAAGAGAAGATCAATCCGACCTGGATTCCATCGAGAAAAAGGAAAGCGTCCGGTGGTTGGAAAATCTCAAGCAGTCTACGCAACTCTTGGACCATCCGGGACGATGCATCCATATTGGTGATCGCGAGAGTGACATCTACGAGCTCTTCTGCGCAGCACAGGAGATCGGAACTCATTTCCTGATCAGGACCTGCGTCGACCGATTGGCTGGAGACGGGGATCACACGATCGCCGACGAAATGGACGAGGTCGCCGTCAAAGGGCTCCATCGCATCGAAGTCAGAGACAGCAACGGCGATCCCGACCAGGCCATTCTTGAGATCAGGTATCGCAAGATTCGCGTCCTACCGCCGATTGGAAAGCAGAAGCTGTGCGGCGGCGATCAGGGTGAGACTCCGCATTGCCTCGCCTTAATTGTTACCGGATCCTAAGCCGTTGCCTCACGTAAATTGCTCCCCTGGACCGGGAACGAGCGAGGGGCGGAGATGGGGTGGCTGAGCATGGCAACGCGGAAGGAACTGACGGCGGCGGCAGGCGTGCGCTATCGGCGGTCGGATCGCGCGAAGAAGGCGCGGATATTGGACGAGTTCGTCGACATCACCGGATTCCATCGGAAGCATGCGATGCGTCTCCTTCGAAATCAGGAAGGCGTACACCCGGGCCGACGGGCGCGATGTCGGATATATAATGAAGCAGAACACACCGCACTCGTGCTGCTTTGGGAGGCGTCAGACCGCATCTGCGGGAAGCGACTGAAAGCGTTAATGCCCGCGCTGATTGAGGCGATGGAACGGTACGGGCACCTCGACCTTGCCCCTGAGATTCGCACCAAACTTTTGGCGATGAGCGCTGCGACGATCGATCGCGCATTGGTGCGGGTTCGAGAAAAATTGGGTCGCAAGCGCCGGCGGCACGCGGGGCATTCCCTGCGTCGCAGTATTCCAATACGGACGTCGGCAGATTGGAACGATCCGGCGCCAGGATTCGTGGAGGCTGACCTGGTCGCGCATAGCGGTCCATCTGCGCGCGGCAGCTTCATCCAGACCCTCGTGCTCACCGACATTGCTACCGGCTGGACAGAGTGCGCACCTCTGATCGTGCGCGAACAGACGCTGGTGAGCACGGTGCTGACGGAATTGCGCAAGCAATTGCCTTTTGCGCTGCTCGGCTTCGACACGGACAATGACACCGTGTTCATGAATGAGACGTTGAAGGCCTACTGCGAGGCGGCCAACATTGTCTTCACGCGTTGCCGTCCCTACCGGAAGAATGACCAGGCGTTCGTCGAGCAAAAGAACGGCGCCGTCGTGCGCAGGATGGTCGGCTATCGTAGGTTCGAAGGCCTGGAGGCGGCCAAGCTACTGGCGGAACTCTATTGGTCAGCGCGGCTGTTCGTAAACTTCTTCCAACCTTCGTTCAAACTGTTAGCCAAGCAGCGCGACGGTGCTCGTGTACGTAAGACATACAGCGCGCCGGCAACACCCCACCAGCGCCTGTCAGCGGACGCCCGCACGCCTGATGCGGTCCGCCACCATCTCCAGGAAATCTATACCGCTCTCGATCCGGTCACGTTGTTGCGCGACATCCGCGACGTGCAGGAGCGCCTCGCGGCGCTCGCGGATATCCAACCATCCGCCCATCCTGCTGCGGCATCACAATCGATTGATCGCTTCCTGGCAAGCCTGCGAACGGCCTGGAAGGACGGCGCCACGCGCCCGACGGATCGGCCATCGTGAAGGCTAAAAGGGGCCGGCGTCGTCCCGATCCGCTTATCCGGGCAACGTCAGATTTGAGAAAATGGTTTGAAGCCGAGCCTTGGCGGACCGGCAGCGAACTGCTCTCGCGCCTGCAGGTGGAATATCCTGGAGACTATCCGAACAAGCTTCTTCGAACCCTTCAACGTCGGTTGAAATCCTGGCGCAGCGAGCAAGCGAATGCGCGGCTGTTTGCTTCAGAAAAAATGCCGCCAGGGCATGAGGTCACAACACCCCAATGACGTGCGAGGTGCCGGCGGAGGAGGCCGGGCGCTCCGAAACCCCGGCCATCTCCGCACCCGGCCTCCTCCTCAACTCAGGCCAGGAGCAAAATAAATGAGGCAACTGATCGCGCCCGGGAGCATCGATATGTGAGGCAATACGCGCTCTCATCCTGATTGTCGCGCCATAAGAAGCGCTATCCCGCTCTGACCCTGACGGTGATCCATGCCGAAGAGCGCGGGACGCCGAAAACCAGGAAGAAGATCGATTGGAAGCTGATCACCGACCTGCCTGTTGGTTCCCGCACCGACGCCATTGAGAAGCTGGCATGGTATGGTTTGAGATGGAAGATCGAGGTGTTCCACAAGATCCTCAAATCGGGCTGCAAAGCTGAGGAGTCGAAGCTCAGGACCGCCCAGCGTCTGACCAATCTGATCTCGCTCTTTTGCATCCTGAGTTGGCGGATCTTCTGGATGACGATGCTCAACCGTTCCGCCCCAGACGCGCCGCCAACCCTCGCGTTGACTCCGACTGAAATCGGCGTGCTCGATCGCCTCGTCAACAATAAACCAAAAGCAAGACGCAAAACGCTCTCGCACTATCTGATCAAGATTGCCTGGCTCGGCGGTTACCTCGCCCGCGCCAGCGATCCGCCGCCCGGCAATACGGTCATGTGGCGCGGGCTGTCACGCCTCACCGGCATCGCGCTGGGCGCCATGGTCGGAGGAGAATTTGTGGGTAATTGAAAGTCGTATAAGGCCCGTATCGCTCGGGCAGATCGCGCCACGGCGCTCCCGCGCGCAGGACCCAGAAGATGCCGTTGAGTAAATCCGTCAGGTCGTAGCGCATGATCCCAGCCCCGATGTTCGGTAGCTTGAATCATGGTCCGCCCTGATCCGCTAGACGAATTTGAGTACACGACCTTCTGTAATCGGCCCGATGCTGTCAAGCCTCCCGAGTGAACGTCACGCCGCCGAGCTCATGCTTCTGTCCGTGGTCAACGCGTGGCCGCCACATCATGCTGTCAGAGGGAGCGGTGAGCCTATCTAGATGCGCGGGGTTCGTCAGATGACGACCACTGGCCGTGTAACGGCTTCACCGGATCCACCGTCCCGGTGACGGGACTTCGAGCACCGGGCTTCAGTTCAGCTCGGTTGCGTTCTTGATCTCCTCCACGTTTTCTATGCTGCGATCGGGCCGGCGTCAGTCCATCGGTAAGTTGTGCCGTCGATCCAGATCCGATGCAGGATCACTGCGAGTTTGCGTGCCAGGGCGACTTTTGCGCGTTTTGAGCCTCGCCGCTTGGCGACGTCCATCCCCCAGCGCTTGAGTTTTGAGAACCGCGTGATGCGCGACAGCAGAACGTTGGCGGCTTCATACAACACCTGCGTACCGTCTCGTCGCCGGCCAACGTGATCCCGCCCGTGACGTCCTTTTCTCCCGATTGATATTTCTTTGGCGTAAGCCCGAACAGCGCGCCTGCTGCCTTTGATTTTGCGATGCGATGAGGGTCATCAATCGCCGATTTGTAGGTAACAGCCACCAGGGGCCAACGCCCGGTACTTCATAAGCCGGTGACAGACTGCATCGTCACGCACAATTGCCAGTACAGCCTTGTGCAGCCTTCCGTACTCTGCCTTCAAGGCCGATCGTGCCGAAAGCATCGCACCGGCAATGCGCTCCAATGTCGCTTGCCCCGCAACCAACTCTCGGATCCGCGCTTCGAAACTCCTCCGCGTGACAGGGCCAACCTTCAGCTCGAAGCCGCGCAAAATCCCACGGATACTTAATTCCACATCGATAAGTCGCCCGAGAAGCTGTTTGCGGGCGATCAGGAGTGCCCGGATCTCCTAGGCGCCGACCGACTTCGCGTGTACCGGCTGGAACCATCCCATCCGGATCAACTGAGCGATCCCGCGGGCATCCTTGCGATCAGTTTTCACCGTCATTGCAGACAATGCGGCCTTCACATGTCGCGTCTCGAGCAGGACTGTCTCGA
Source organism: Bradyrhizobium sp. CCBAU 11361 (assembly GCF_028128935.1). Taxonomy (NCBI): domain Bacteria; kingdom Pseudomonadati; phylum Pseudomonadota; class Alphaproteobacteria; order Hyphomicrobiales; family Nitrobacteraceae; genus Bradyrhizobium; species Bradyrhizobium sp. CCBAU 11361. Next base: position 1,008 of record NZ_LBJZ01000122.1, on the reverse strand, counting down.
GCCCCGCTCCTTTCAAGCCTGCATGCAGCCATTGCGACAACGGCGCTTCCAGCCCAATTCGCGTTACTGCAAAGCCAAGCCTCTCGAAAAACTCGACTAAGGCGTCGGGTTCGCTCGCGACCTTCGCTTCCTTCAGGATCTTGCCCTGGGCATCCACAACGCACACGCTCGACAGTTCCAATGACACGTCGATTCCGGCATAGTTCTCCACGGCTGTCTTCCGTCTCTAGATGCTTGGGGCCGACTCAAGTCGTGACCCCGTTTCATCATCTATCGGGGGACAGCCACCATCATGACCCCTTGCGCGGAGTAGGGCCCATTACGGCATCTAGTGAGCAAGCCTTCAAAGACGCTGTCCCTACCGCGCCAGCGACGTCAAGCGTTGATGGCGACGTCACTCGGCGCTCAAACCCTGGAAAGCCCTGTCCCTGCCACGCGCCGCTGACCTTGGCACCAGCCTTGCCCCATTCGATATCAACGCTGACCCTGAATTGGTTGGATCGTCTGCTACTTTCTACGCTGGTCCGCTACATCGCGGAGAAATTGGAGATGCCCAGCATACTAAACCGCTCCGCTGCATGAAAAAGGCTTACACGCTACCGCTCATGACAGAGCCCGAGAATGTTGGCGGGGTAAGACGGGAGGCATGGAAGCGATCGCTTGAAAGATCACACGCGCCGCGTAATTTAACGTCGTCAATCTCCCTCGGCACAAGCTGACCGGGTGTCCGTGCCTGAAAAAGCATGACATGCGACTACTAGGGTCGCTTCTCCGACACCGGAAGCAGCGCGGGCGCGACTCGGCGCCGGTCGGTTGGGACTGGATCGGGCTGTCCCTGGCGCGCCTGCGCTGCAGATTGAGGTTAGCAGGAACGTGACTCGGCGTGTCCCATTCTGGTAATGGCGCTGTCTCTACTACGCCTCGCTAACCTAGTCCTCCGTGAAGAACGCGGGCGCGCGCTGATTTAAGCGATCTTTTGAGCCGGGCCAGTTTCGGCGAATGTCCGGA
>NZ_LBJZ01000121.1:0-9175 GCF_028128935.1 Bradyrhizobium sp. CCBAU 11361 | reverse complement strand
ACGGACGAGGAGAGGATTTCGTCAGTCTCACGTCTGACCACTGATTTAAGCCCAGCGCGTTCAACCAGTCCTGAATTTGTTTTGTCCGGAAAAGGTCGCCTACAATAAACAAAGGCAGGAATAACGTGGGAGGTGACATGTCCAACACGGGCTACGCACTGACAGGCTTCGTCTCGTGGGCGCTCCTTCTGCTGGTGGTGATGGAAACTATCCGAACGTATCTCGTCGTGACGGGAAAGGTCGCGGCCAACGCGTTCACGCCAGATAATTCTGGACTATCGCCCTTCATGCAGCGCCTCGCCCGCGCTCATGCCAATTGCATCGAAGGTCTACCGATTTTCGGCGGCTTGTTGGCAATTGCGATCATGACCTCAAGAACAGAAAGTACGGACCCTCTGGCGTTTTGGTTTCTTGGCGCAAGGATCGTGCAGTCAATTGTCCATCTCACATCGACCAGCCCGATAGCAGTAAGTCTCCGCTTCACTGCTTTCGCCGTCCAGATGGCGATAGGTGTCTATTGGTCATGGAAGCTGATGGTCTAAGGATTGGCGCGAGTAATCAATGCCATTTTTGCGATGCATGAGTCCGTTGTTGGCCCATCGCCTCAGTTAGTCCGATGCAGCGGCTTGTCTGGAGTTGGGGGCAAAGCTGACCTGCCGGCTGAGCGCCCGGACTTCCCAGTTTGACCCATGGCCTGCTTGCGGAAGACGTCGAGCGGATTGACGCGGCCCTCCGTCCCGCCCAGATAGCCGACTACGCTGATCCGTCCTCCGGAACGAATCGCCTTGCGGCCGACTTTCGGATATCATCCCCAATCTGCCCTTTTTGTATCCCAGAGGAATCTAAGATGGCAGGAATGCGATCCGGGCTTGTTATATTGACAGCGCTGCTTTGGTCAGGCTCTGCCGCCGTGGCACAGCAAGCGGGCAAGCCCTGCGCCAACGATATCAAGACACTGTGCGCCGGCATTCAGCCCGGCGAAGGCAGGATCAAGTCCTGCATAAAGTCGCATTTGACCGACCTGTCACCAGCCTGCGAGGAACGCTTGCTCACGGTTGCCGTGGCCGGAAAGGTGTGCAAGGCCGACGTTGCGAAGCTGTGCGCCGGTATTGTGCCGGGCACCGGCGGTATCAGGGCCTGCATAAAATTGCACATGGCTGAGTTGAGAGATCCCTGCAAGGATGCGATGTCCCAGACCGCGGCGGGCAGGAAAATCCTAAGAGGGGATCTCTAGAAATCCTTCCGCGAGCGTGCCCCACCAGCGGCGATCAACGGAGCCTTTGCTACAATGGGGACAAATTGCGGCAGGCCTGTATCGAAGAACAGAGCTATCCAAGAAACACGGAAGCTAAAGACAAACGCTTGATTGACAAAATGCGGCCGGAGTAAAATGGTTTGACGTCTGCAACTGGCCGATTGTGTTGCAAAAGTCGAAAGTTGCAGGGCTCAAGATTTTTCGCGAAAACACTAAGCAGCGAGCGATCGCTGATTCGTATGACCTCAATCGCGTTACCGAAGTCGCCTGTGAATTTTGCGCGAGGCCGTGAGGTCCCTCGCATCTTGTACGCGAAAGTCGCGCCCACGGCCCGCAGAATTCTGGTCATCGGCGAAAATCGACTTTTGCAACAATATCGGCCCTTAGACGAAGGTCATTGAGCGCGTGTCACGTCGGTTGTCAGGGGCAAACCGGGCGCCGATCCAACTTGGCGTCCACCGCTGCTTTTGACCCAACTCGGACATCCCACGATGTCTGCTTTTGCGCCGCCTGGGTAACGTGTGGCTTGCGCCGCTAAACCACGCAGCGGCGAGTTGAAGTTGAGTTCCATTACCTCTTTTTCCCGACTGAGGTAGCTCTAATTTTCCACCCCGAATAGAGACGCCCGCAACACTATGGGCGAGCCGCTGACGAGGGATGCGCGGCGACTTCTGGGTGGGCTCAAATGAGCAATTGGCGTGCATCGGTACACCATAACTACAGGGTATTCATGCTCGACAACGAAGGCCACATCATCAGCCGCGCGCACCTGGCGTCGCAAAATGACGAAGCTGCAAAGGAACGCGCCACGCACCTCGCCAGCTACGGGCTGGCCGTGGAGTTATGGGACGGCCCCCGCAAGATCGCGATCGCGAGCGGAAGCCGGACGACGCAAGCCAATATCTGCTCGCGATCAAGGCGCGTCGCTTCGGTCGATATCGTCCAAGACCTCGCTGCTGCCGAAGCGGTCTGGCGCAGTCTTGAGAGCCCGAACCATTCTGCCACGCCCTATCAGCGGTTCGATTTCCTCGCCGCTTGGCAGCGTCGGGTCGGGCAGCGCGCGGGGCTTTCCCCCTTCCTCGTGATCGCCCGTGACGACGATGGCCGGCCGCTTGGGTTGCTGCCGCTTGCCTTGCAAACAGCCTTCGGCGTGCGCTGCGCGAGCTTCATGGGAGGTACCCACTCAACCTTCAACATGGGCCTGTGGCAGCGCGAATTCGCGGCGACCGCTACCGAACACGATCTCCACTCGCTGACGGCGATGCTCGCCGCGCGCGACGAAGCCGACGTGCTCGCGCTGCGCCGCCAGCCGACTTTCTGGCGCGACCTGCAAAACCCCTTGAGGCTGCTGCCTCATGAGGCCTCGACCGTCCACTGCCCGGTGCGAACGATCGAGCCGGGCGCGACAACGGTGACCCTGATCAGCGAATCTCTCCGCCGCCGGCTGCAGCGCAAGGAGCGCAAGCTGCAGCCGCTTGCCGGCTACCGCTATTACATCGCGTCTGATGACGTCGACATCACCCGTCTGCTCGACTGGTTCTTCCAGGTCAAGCCGCAACGAATGGCGCAGCAGAAGCTGCCATGCGTGTTCGCCGAACCGGGCGTGCAGGACTTCATCCGCGGCGCCTGCATGACAAAGCTAGCCGACGGCGGCCGCGCGATCGAGATCCATGCGCTCGAATGCGACGAGGAGGTGCTCGCGATCTTCGCCGGTGTGGCCGACGACCACCGCTTCTCGACGATGTTCAACACCTATACCATGTCGCGGAAAGCGAAGTTTAGCCCTGGCCTGATTCTCATGCGCTATGTCATCGATCATTTTGCCGGTCGCTATCGCGCCTTCGACTTTGGCATTGGCTCGAACGACTACAAGCTGCTGGTCTGCCCGGACTACGAGCCGATCTTTGACAGTTTCATCCCGCTCAGCGTGCGCGGCCGGTTCGCCGTCGGCGCAATATCCGCCGTCAACGAAGCCAAGCGTTTCGTGAAAAGCAATCCGGCGCTGCTTGACATTGCTCAGAACCTGCGCAGCAGGTTGCAGAGTGCAAAAACATTCCAGACAACTTCTCTGGTTTTCTTACTTCAAGACTGCTGCAGTCAGTTGGGGCTTTAGCCAGGTCCGCGGTTGGCTTTTTCAGAAGTGCCCGGCCAGCGGACGATGTCCGTTGATGGCCCTTAGCCGACGGTCGATTGAGCGCGTATGTCGACTATCAGGGGGCAAACCGGACGCCGATCCAACTGGCGTCCACCGCTGCTTTTGACCAACTCGGACATCGTTTGCGGGCAGGTTTGATCGCTTGCACGGCACAATACGGAACTGAAGCGGGACCAGCCTGTTGGTTCGATCAGCCAAGTGGAGTCTCGCAATGCGGATCATTCTGATAACGGCGGTTGGCTGGGCGTTGTCGTGCGGATTTGCGACAGCACAGACCGATCCCAGGGACATGGCGACTGGACGCTCGGCACCAGAAGAAAAAGGTCAATTGCAGCCACAAGGTTGGACCGGACCGATTGATACGAAATCGGGTGGCGCGCCGCCGGAAAGCCCGCAAGGTCAAAGCCCACCGGGAATGCAGGCAGCGCCGGACGGATCAACCAAGGTCGTGACCGAGCCACGGAAGTAAGTCTAACTTGGTTTGTCGTTGAGAGGTTAAAGGCGACATAGCTCCACATAACATGTGAAGCGAAAAGGCAGCGACACATTGTGCGTTGCGCCACGAGGCGACAGCACTTCGCGCTTGCTTGAATGGCAAAGAGCAGCCGGGAGCCGGCTTCGATTCTAGGCTAGAGCGGTTCGGGTTAATTGCCAAATTTCCCGAGCGTGGTTACGACCTCTTAGTTGGTTGGGGGATAAGACCGCGGGGTAGGTTCGGTTTACCCAATGCCTAAAGAGAAAGAGCAAGAAAGCCGCCGGGTCTCATTCGAGCATCCAGTGCCCGCGCAAATGATGGCCATCGACGGCACTTGGCGCCGCGCCTGCACGCTTAAGGACGTTTCGGACGCCGGGGCGAAACTTCAAGTTGAGACCTCCATCGAGGGATTGACCCTCAAGGAGTTCTTTCTTCTGCTTTCTTCCACCGGACTTGCCTATCGGCGCTTGTCAGCTCGACCGAGTAAACGGCGAAGAGCTGGAGGTCAGCTTCCTCCGGCAAAAAGCTAAGGCCAAGAATTAATAGCGCGCCGAACTCGTCTCGGAGTGTCGATTTTTCCCGATAGCTTAGGAACTTTTGCCTTGTGTGCACTTTGTAACGCTCGGCGCTCGTGTGCCCGGGGGAGACTTTGACCGAAATACTTCCGACAGTTCTGGTAATCGAAGACGACGATGCGATCCAAGGCATCGTCGAGGATGCATTGAGCGAAGGGGGCTTCGAGGTGGCCATCGCCAAGTCTGGCGAGGAGGCGGTGACGCTGCTCAAGGGCCGGCTCGTCGCATACCGTGCCCTCGTTACTGACATCAATCTCCTGGGAAGGTTCAGTGGCTGGGAGGTCGCGCGGGTTGCGCGCGATATCGATCCCAATTTTCCTGTGGTCTACATATCGGGCATCGCAGCCCATGAATGGCCTGCGCAAGGCGTTCCCCACAGCATAATGCTTCAGAAGCCCTTTGCACCGGCGCAGCTTACAACTGCGGTCTCACATCTCCTCAACGGGCTCCCGGTTGCCGGTTCAAGCAAGGCTTGAGGCAAGACATGACGCAAGCATCGATATTTCTTGTCGAGGATGAAGCGCTCATTCGAATGATGCTTGTCGACATGGTTGAGGAGCTCGGGCATAGGGTAATCGCCGAAGCGGGAAGTATAGAGGAGGCGCGATCCCTGGCAGAAATTGAGGGCTATGATCTCGCGATCCTCGATATCAATTTGCAGGGCACCAACGTGCATCCAGTTGCCGAGGTAGTAAAGAGCCGAGGGCTGCCCCTCTTCTTCCTGAGTGGTTACGGCAGCGTAGGCGTGCCCGACGGATTTGAAGGAATGCCTGTCCTCATCAAGCCCTGTTCGCTGGATGCGCTGAAGCGCATGATTGATGCTGTCCTACCGAATGGAGAGCCCGAAAAACCGCAAGACAAGCCGGCGGGAGCATCGTAAATTTCGAGCGCTAACGGACGGCTTTCGTCGGGGTTTGGCCCTTCGCGGACCTGAACCGCGGAGCCGGTGATGTCCGCTCACAAGCAGACCCTCCACGACGGACCCGCCGACTTCCGAGTTTGACCCTTATGTATGGTCCGGCCGTGCGTAGCAAGAGGTTCGTCGATCAGGTGGTGAGTGGTCTTGCATCAATAAAGTGGTCAAACTGTTTTGCGTGGCTCCATCGCCCAAGATGAAACTGGTTGAAGGAATCAGCTTCCAAGCTGCTCAACCACCAGATCGATGAAACGGCGAACGCGAGCTTCCAGCAGACGCTTGTTGGGATAAATCGTAACGATCTTGACCTGGTCAGCCTTGAAGCCGGGCAGAATCTTCCGCAGGCGGCCTGCACCCAAGTCATTGGCGATCAAGAAGTCGGGAAGAAGCGCAATGCCGAGGCCGGCCACAGCGCAATGTCGGAGGGCTTCTGCGCTATCGAACCGCAGTCGGCTACGAACCGGCGCCTTGATCCAAGGGCCGCCTTCCGTTCGCAGGCGCCAGCCCTGCCTTTGATTGCGGCTGCTGAAGATCAAGCCGTCGTGGGCTGCGAGATCATCGATTGTTTGCGGCTCACCGTGATTGCTGAGATAGGCCGGCGAGGCGCAAAGTATCGCGCCATAACTGGCCACCACCCGAGAGACAAGGCGCGTATCGGGCATCGTCGTGCCAATCCGGATCGCCAGATCGAAACCTTCCTCGACAATGTCGGTCAGACGATCGGTGAAACTTACCTCGACCTGGAGTTCCGGCCATGTCGCGACATACTTCTCTATCAGTGGCAGAACCACGACCCGGCCGAAGGCATCCGGAACGGTGAGCCGCAATATCCCGCGCGGCGTACCGCCATTCCTGGCCATGCTCGCCTCCGCCTCTTCGACGGACGCGAGAACCTGCAGCCCGCGTTCGTAGAACACGCGGCCCTCGTCCGTCACGCTAAGTGTTCGCGTCGTGCGGTTCAGGAGACGAGCGCCGATCCGATCCTCGAGGCGCATCACGGCTTTGGCCGCGGCTGAGCGGGACATTCCCATTGCCCGCCCCCCGGCAACAAAGCTTCCAGCGTCGACGACGGCCATGAAGATGAAGATATCGTTCAAATGCCCGCGCAGCATGAGATGCCCCCAACTTTGAGTGCGGCCATGGCTTCGCTTGTGTGTCGCCCGCCATTCGCCAATCAAACGTCTATATGCATCAAGGCCGCCGCAATGTCGCAGGATACCTATTTAGTTTGGCCTAGCAGCCTGCGCACGGCATCGCGCATCCACCACAAACGACAAGGAAAACTGATATGATTAGCAAAGCAAAGATCTTCGACCACGGTGTCGCGTGGGAAGCAGGCAACAGCGTCACTCAGGGCTATCAGGTCAACAACACCATCTATATTTCCGGGCAGTTTTCCCATGATCAGAACGCATTCGTCGATGGCAATATCGAGGCTCAGACCCGGCTGACGTTGGACAATCTCGATCGGGTGCTTGCGGGCTTCGGAGTCAAAAAATCGAATTTGGCGTACATCGAGATATATTTGATCAAACCGCAGGAGCACTTTGAAGCCAGCGTGCGCGTCTTCAAGGAATATTTGGCGGGCCATCGGCCGGCCGCCACGCTGATCGGCGTGACCGAGCTGGCATCGCCTCAACAATTGGTCGAAATCAGCGCCATAGCACACACCTAACGGAGGACGCCGTTGCCCATGCCGCGGTGTTCCGCCAATCGCGACGACGAGATGCGCGAACATGGATTGCTGACGTCGTGAAACTGTAGAGCGTTGCTTGAACGTGTTCCGATGGCAGCGACGATGTGATCGTGTGCTTCATGTCCTCAAAACTCTCGGTCCATCGCCGGGTGCGTCCGGTTCTTGACCTTGATCCAGTCCTTCGAACGGCGGGCGCTATAGCGTCCGTCGCGCCGTTTCGAGACCAGGCCCTCGAGGCTCAGGGGCAGGCGGCGCCCAGCAGCTCGGTGCCGATCTCCCCCGGCTCGAAGGGCGCGACGAACATGCCATCCGGCCGACCGCGTAGCAGCCGCGCCAGGTTGGTCTTGCGCAGCCTCAGCGGCAATTGGCGCAGATCTTCGCCGCCGAGCGCGAGGACGTCGAAAGCGTAGAGCTGCACCTCGTTGTCGTGCCGGCGCGAGTGCAGGGCGTTGAAGTCGGAGACGCCATCGACACCGACCACCACGGCCTCGCCGTCGATGACGAATTGCTGCTCGCGGTTCTTCAGTGCGGCCTCGACGATCCAGGGAAATCGCCTGGTCCAGTCGTGGCCGTTGCGGGTGAACAGCCGAACGGTGTTGCCGTTGCGCTCGACGCGCAAGCGGTAGCCGTCATACTTGATCTCGTGAATCCAGTCGGGCCGGCCGGCACCACCTTGGCGGCGGTCGGCAGGCAGAATTCGAACGCGGTACATATAGGCCGCAAATAGGATGTGAAGCCCCTAGAAGAAAGGGCCGCCTTCTGGGGGCAGCCCTGTCCAAAGTTTATCAACGCCGGTCAAAAAAATAGGTTCGAGCAAAGCCAGCCCCGGGGAAGTGAAAATTGAACGGGGATACAAACGTCGCGCCCGGTTAAGGAGATGAAAGCAGCCGATTGTTTCAAGAATATTTCGTCGGCGCTGTTCGGCGAAGGAACGCTGGTAGCGTTGCACAGGGGGCAACGGAGGAAGCTCACAAAGTTAATCTGGGACACTCAACATTTGTTAGGGCCAGCGATGAATCGAGGGGCGGAGAATGTCGGCGGCGCCCAGCCTTGAGCCGGTGCGTCGTGGCGGTCCCGGCGTCTCGCCTCCAGCCCCGAAGGCGCTTGGGGCCGCTCACAAGGCATTTCAGTGCCGCCAGCCGTCCTTGTCGACCTCCACCCGAAAGCCTTCGGCATGCGCGGCACTTTACCTTCGTCGGTAACGTTGCAGGCCGGGCAGGGCGCGCCAGCGCCGCCACAGGTGCAGGCGCGCGGGTCGTCCCAGGGACGGTCCTGATGGTTCTCGCAAACCCAGCCGCGATCGTCACAGTTGGCGCACGTCGTGGCCATTGCACCGGGCGGCCAGGGGCCTTTCCTCGTTGGACATCAGGCCGACCCCGCCAGGGCAGCGCTAGCTGCATGTCGAAGCGCTTTGTGGCGTTAGCGGCGATGAAGGCTTGTAGCGCAGACGAGATCTCGGCGCCGGAGTCGGCTGCGATGGGACGGCTGGACGTCGGACTGAGGGCTCTCCGCTTGGCGGGCCGGACCACCAGATCGGCGGGGAAGCTGTCACATTACTTTGACAGACAGGTGCCAGTTTGGCAGGTGCTGGGATTTCAGAGCCCAGACCGGAATACCCGGCGAACTCTGCCGAGCGAATATACTCCGATTGTGCAGCGTTCAGCATCCTCTCAATTTCGGGAGTTAGGTGTGTTTAATGCTGAAATGACTGCGCTGCTCAGGGCGGTGCTCGAGGAAGTTTGCGAAAATATTCCTGTAAGCGAGACGGGCGCCAGAGCGTACGTTGCCTCGAAGCTGCTCGATGCTGCGGCACATGGACAGCTCTCAACCGACGCGTTGAAAGCGGCGGGTCTCAAGGCCTTGAACCCACCAACGATGTAACGGTGATGTGCCGCACGGCCTTCAGCGAAGGTTCGATCGCCAGGCTCATGCCCGCCGGTTACGCTGGCGGGCCCAATTGGCGTACAATTTTGGATTGTGCGACCAAGTTGCAGGTGCTATTTTTTCCCGGCCATGTGGAGCGAGATACTAGTCATCTGGAACGCAAGTTCGTCACATTAGTTGATAGCTCGAATCTCTACACAGGAGAGAGCTCGTGGCGAA
>NZ_LBJZ01000120.1:0-8705 GCF_028128935.1 Bradyrhizobium sp. CCBAU 11361 | reverse complement strand
AAGACGACCGCCGCGACCAGTCGACGACGACCACCTGATCTGGCTCTCCGGCGAGGCGCGTCAAGATCATGCGGCACAGCTCCTTCCGGCAAGCATTCTGATCGTTGAAATCGCCGACTACACCATCCGATGTGGCGCAGATTGCGCCGCAAAAAGGAAGCCGCCAGGAATCGAGCCTATCAGGCGGAACAACACTGTGGCCTCGAAATTAAACCCCCATGGGAGCTGTAAAGGACATCCGCAAGCAGGCTGAGGTGGCTGAAAAGGCAGCCGCACGCGCTGCGGATGCCTTTGTGGCAAATCAGATGAAGACCTTGGCCGAAGCATTCCGGGCCCAGGCCGAGACCATGAAAAAGAACAAAAAGAAGAAGAAATGAGTTTCACCGTCAAAGCCATGTGCAGGCACGGCGAGCTGGCGCACCGGAGGAAGACCGTCGAAGCGGCCCTCAAGAAAGCCAGGGAGCTTGCCAAGATAGGCTGTTACGACGTCCATATCATTACCCCAGAAGGTCGGGACTACGCCTCGTCCGAGTTCGGAGACCTTCCACGATCGGCCGTCGCATGGCTACCTATTCAGAAAACCAACACCCACCCGTGAGCTGGGCCTCGACAGAAGCAACGACATGTGTCGATGGATTGTTCCTGAACGTCCGCCGGCTACTTGATGCACTGCCACTTGTCGAAAGGCTGGGCGAGGGTATCCTGGCGACGGCGCCGCTTAGGCTTGGGGATCATTGATTGCGCTGACGCCGTGGGGGCAGAGGCTCGCTCGCGGTAGGCCGCCGTTGAAGAAGTCTTGCAAGTTCGTGACTTCGGCCAGATACTTGGTTGAGATCCTTGGCCACCAGCAATCCGAGGAGGACGATCATGGCAATCCAGATCGTGATGGATCGCAGCGGCGACAGCCGACATCATTTCAATGCCGACGACGCACAAGATCTGGCAAGAGCGGAGCAGCGGTTCTACGAGCTCACCAATGCCGGCTTTGCCGCGTCGGTCCGTTCGGGTCCAGGTCAGGTCTCGCAGATCCGATCGTTCGACCCAACTGTGAAGGAAACCGTCTTCTTCCCCAGATTGGTCGGTGGATAACCGAGACGGTCATGTTCGGATTTCGACCTTCGCGGGGCGGCCGCTCCCGAATGAAGGCGGCGAGAGCGCTCTTCATCCGGCACGGCGCCGAGGGCACGCCGGAGGGCCGGTCGCTGCAACTCTTGCGGGAATGGATGTCGCCAGCCCAGCGTGAACAGTTCGCCAGGAAGGGCTACTTTGAGGTGATCGGGAGCGACAGCGGCATTCGATACAGGATCCACGCCGGGGCCTCGGTCAACGTGTGCGAGATCGACGAGAGAGGTCGCATACAGGTGGGGTTGTGTTTCATGCCGATCGGCGCTCTGCCGATCGGAGACGTCATACTCGCCCAAAAGATCGCGCTGGAAACATGCGAGGGTGAGGTTCGCGCTGTGGCCCGGAAGTTCGCACCTAACGGTTTCCATTTCAGGCAAGCACGGCCTCTCGGGTAAGCCTAACCTCGCCTAGACCGCAACGGAGCCGTTCTAGCTAGGCTCCTTTCTGCGGCGCCTTGGCCGCTAGCTTCTTGCCGCCGCTTGGCCGTGACGAGGGTCGCTATGCGGCCTAAATTCAGCCGACGCGGTGGATTCATTTTGATCCGGCCCGAATTCAGAGCCGCCGATAGAAGCACGATTTAATTCTGGCCGGCATGCGGTGGCAAGGGCGGATGGGGTCGAGCCAAACCTATCGTGCCCGGCGGCGCTTCCGTGCTGGCGCTGCGAGGGTCGACATTGTGCAAGATCGTCAAAAACGCTGTGACAACTGCAATAACGAAAGCTGCAGCAAAGATAGCTAATACTGTACGGTGAGTATTCATCGCTGACCCTTCTGCACCCCTAACTGATGAGCTGCCGCGGCAACTGAATTGTTCTCGCCCCTTTATGCTTAAGGCGATATTCGCTGTGTAGGGCGAACGCGCCTTCGGTGTGCTCATCCTTGAACAGGGCGTCCGCCATATCGTCAAAGCCGATGCAGCAAGCAGACGGTCGAACGTGCTTGCGCCGACAATAAGCACCATGCCTGCGAGGTGCATGTGAGCAGACATTTCGCTGGTCAATTGGGAGGCGGCTAAGGGCCACCGCCTGCCGCTGCTCACTGGCACTTCGAGATCATTCCTCAAGAACGCTATCATTTCCCTTGGGTGGCACAGCCGTCACGCGCTGCAAAGATTGCGGCGCGGATTGACGCACCTCACGCTCGCGCGGGGCAGCTCGTTCAGAGGCGGGCCGCTCGATCTTGGATCGCAGCTCGACGAGGTCGGTGAACAAGTCGGCCTGGCGGCGCAACTCATCGGCGATCATCGGCGGCTGGCTCGCAATTGTTGATACAACGGTGACCCGCACACCACGCCGCTGCACGGCTTCAACCAGAGAGCGGAAATCGCCATCACCGGAGAACAGCACCATCTGGTCGATGTGCTCGGCGAGCTCCATGGCGTCCACCGCGAGCTCGATGTCCATGTTGCCCTTGACCTTGCGGCGGCCGCTGCCGTCGATGAATTCCTTCGTGGCCTTGGTGACCACGGTGTACCCGTTGTAGTCGAGCCAGTCGATCAGGGGACGGATCGAAGAGTATTCCTGGTCCTCGATGATGGCGGTGTAGTAGAACGCGCGGAGAACCGACCCGCGGCTATGAAATTCAGTCAGCAGGCGCCTGTAATCGATGTCGAAACCCAGCGTTTTCGCCGTGGCATAGAGATTGGCTCCATCGATGAAGAGCACAATCTTGCTGGTGGATGACATTTTGATCTCTGAAGCTTGAAGTGCCAAGCTGCGGGATGTGCACGTCAACCCGCCAATGAGGCGGCACTTCCAAAGTCCTCATCAGAGCCCTAAGCCCCGATGCTATACTCGGGTCCTTCAACCTTCAAACAGTTTTGCTGTAGCCATAATTAATTCGTAACACCCGAAGGCTCCGAAAGCTCCCAGCGGTATTTAGGGGATTTTCTGTCGCTGTGGACGGGGTCAGCGCTGTCGATTATTCTTGGCCTATCCACAATCTTTTGCAGTGCAATGACTGGCCAGTTCAAGCTCTTTGATATCGCTCTCGCGCCGCGGGGCCGAAGATGGAGCTGGTGCGTATGCACCAGCGACGGAACGACCATAGTCTCAGGTCGGGAGGGCAGCCGCGCCGCCGCCAGATACAAAGCGGCCAGGGCGCTTTTTCTGCTGCTGCTTTCGGCATCCTATCAGTCCACCGGATTGAAGCACTCCAACAAGAGGTCCTGCTCATAGGGCGCGACGCCCGATGCAACGACGCATCCTCTTAGAGCGGCGGTATCAGGTCGCCTTCCGCCACGATCCGGCGAGCTATCAGACCGCCCAGTAGAAAAAGAAAAGACCGCCCGGAGGTGGCTGGTTTTTTGGTCCTCTCTTTGCTTATTTCTTGAGGGCGTCAGCGGCGTCCCGCGCTGCATCCTTCACATCTCCCACGGCGTTGTGGGCGGATCCCTTGGCCTTATCGATCTTGCCTTCGGTTTCGATGTGCTTGTCGCCACTGAGCTTGCCGGCACCTTCTTTGATGGCGCCTTTTACCTTGTCGGCGGCGTCCTTCACATGTTCGCGGTCCATTATCGTCTTCCTTTGTCCGGAAGACCAGCACAACGAAAGCCTTTCGAAGTAGTTCCTCGGAGAACTAGCAGTCTTGCACACGAAGGCTTCTGAATTTGGCCGTTCTCAGACCTCGGCAATGTCAGCTTGTGCGCCATTTTAAGGGATAAGCCGACAGCCGGGGATTTGGATCGCCACTCGGAAGGCATTTGATGCGCGGTTGAAAGGACACAATGCATGGACGAAAAGGCGAACGCGCAAGCGTTTTACAAGTCCCATCGGTGAGTGGGCGCTGCAAGTTTTCCCGGGCGAGCGGCAGACCCGCTTTATTGGCCCAGTGTACGATAAGACGGCATGGCTGACTTTTTCGCATTTTAGGAACGAGGCAAGAACGCGGCGTGTTGATTGAGAGGTGGGCGCGCGGAGCCTCGCAATGGCCAGTATGTCAAGGAAAGACCTGGAGTTAATTGCCCTGCAGGAGATCCGGAGCTTTCCGGGCGGCGAATTGGTTATCGCGGTTGAAGTTGAATGCGATGAGGACGACCCGAACACTATGAATTGGCATTTGAACGTTACTGCGGCCGATGGCGCCGACATTGACCGCATCAATTATGCTGCTCGGACGACAACCGAAAGATTAAAACGTCGATACGCTCTCCAGCGACACTGAATATCAACCGCGAGAGCGTCTGGAGCCAAGGTTTGCACCAGTGGGTAGGAACAACCGACGCCCAACTTAGGTCAGGAGGACATTCGTATTCGTGCCTGCGAGGTTTGGCGTGCTGCGGGCAAGCCAAGCGGAGACGTGGATCGCTTCTGATATGCAGCCGAGAAGCAGCTTCTGACGGGGCGGTCGCAGCCAGATGATCTGCCGCCCGGCATCACAGACAATTTGCCGGTCTAGGACCGATCAAGACGCGTGGCGACTATGCCACGCGCCTTCGAGCAACGAACCGTCAACGTTTAGCGGGCGGGCCGCTCTTGTTTCCCGGCAGACCTTTGATATTCGATGAGTCCTGTTGCTGGGTCGACGTGTTCTGACCGACAGTACCTTTTGGAGAGGGGCCGCTTTTGCCACCCGGTGCTCCGGCAATTCCTGTTCCGGAATTTTGAGCGCTAGGTGTTGTCGTCGTGGAATCGGCGCGACCCGAGCTACCGCCAGGCATTTGCGCTGCGGAACCTGGTCTGTCCTGTTCACCGACGTAACCCGACGCACCGGAGTTTTGAGTCTTGATGCCTTTATCGGCTTCGTTTTGCATGTTTGGCGAGGTCTGTTGAGCCACCACTGGCGTCAGGCCAGCGGCAAGAACGATTGCTGCAAGTGCGATTCGACGCATGCTTTCCTCCTCAGGTGGTTTGCTCAACAACGTGAGAAGGACCCGCTGTTTCCTAGTTTCTGTAATTCTTTGAAGATCGATCGCACCCAAGTTTCACGAGGGTGAGGGCGCACTTGGCGGCCTCTGTGCGGAGCTTTTCCAACTGAGCCTTCATTGCAGCTATTCCGTTCCCTGAGGGGAACCGTACTGTCAAAGTGTGAAAGCGAACAGAGCTGAATGCCGAATTTTCCTAGGCTTGGGTCGCTGGAGACGCAGTTCAGCACCTCGAGCGGCCCCCGCCTTCACACCTCAAAAGCCCCCCGCGGCCGGGGCCGTCTTTCGAGTGGCTATCAATTAGTCCAAGCCACCTTGGGCCTCGGAACGCGCGCGAGCTACTGCGGATCGAGAGGTGTGGAAAAGCCGTTGACCCGCCGCAAGATCCTGACAGGGGCGGGGAGAGCCCTACTCAAGAAACAGCTGCAGAGATAGTGGGCCGCAGCTGGGACATGAAGCCCCGTCACGATCCCGCATCGACTCAAGCGCGCTCTTCCACAGCGCAATTCTGCGCTGTCTGGAGACGAGCATGGGAGCGACGCTTTGCGGCTTTCGCTTTGGCTAATTTCCAATCAGCTACCGATCTAGATCGACCAAATATATTGGCAGACCAGCATCTGCAGATCGCGCTGAAGTCTGCTCTCGGTAGCGGTTCTTTTCTCCGGGATTGGCAAGTCGAACGCGCAATATAGCCAATTCGTCGCAAAGAGGCTTTCCGCCCGACCGCGCCGCGTTGAGTTTGGTGCGTATTCTTTGGTCGGCACAGATCGCCTCAGCATCCGAATATTTTCGAGCAGCGAAGGCAACAACCGGCCTTCGATCGACCTCGATTGTGAACACCGATAGCGAAAGCCTATCATCGCGCATGACTTTCCTTGCTAGATCGCGCCGATTTTCACGCAGATTACATGAATGATCACAAATATTGGGAGCGCGCCCAAAAACCATGCGACCGCATCGCCCTCGCGATCCGACGCAAACTCGCGGTTTGCATCGGTCTCGGTGCCGTGACGGACGATGACCGAATAGGCTCTGCTTGGGCGGTGGCGCTTGACCGCTTGCCTCAAGAGATGCTTCACGGCGGTTTCTTGCTCGCTTAGGAGACCGGAACGAGTGTCCATTATCGTTGATCCTCTATCCAGGCCTGCAGGAGCAGCTTCGAGAGCAGTTTGCCTACAGGCACTTCCCAAATCCCCTAACGGGCGCTGCAAACACTTCCGAGGACCGGCGGTTCACGCTGGCGGGCCTTTCAGTTTTGGCGCAACTGCCGCACGAGCGGCCCTTTTCAGCGCCGCATCGATGGTCTTGAAACGCGTGCCGCGAGGAGATAGTCCGCTCTGCCGCTTGGGCGATAATTTGGAAACTCTGGTAGCTAGCCGCAGATTGCTGCCGCAGCTGGTGCATTCATAGAGCTTCAGCTCGTAACCTTTGCCGGGAAAAAGGACCTTGAGCACTCGAGGTTGATTACAAACCATGCATCCGGCTTCGCCGTTCACGATAGATCCCCCGGAAAAGCAATTTGGTCGAAATGAACGGAACGAGATCTGAGTCTGGATCCAGAGGCAATAGGTCTGCCATGCCGCGATGAAAGTGGCCCGGTGAGCATTCTGCAAATTGTCGATCGATGATGGCCCGGACGTCGCGCGCTATTGCCTCCCGTAGACGCCGCCATTCCTCCGCGCGCGAGAGTGCCGAATGTAAACAAGCCCCTGCCGGTGCACGCG
The DNA here is from genome assembly GCF_028128935.1 of Bradyrhizobium sp. CCBAU 11361. Taxonomy (NCBI): domain Bacteria; kingdom Pseudomonadati; phylum Pseudomonadota; class Alphaproteobacteria; order Hyphomicrobiales; family Nitrobacteraceae; genus Bradyrhizobium; species Bradyrhizobium sp. CCBAU 11361. Next base: position 1,994 of record NZ_LBJZ01000120.1, on the reverse strand, counting down.
ACAGGGGCCGTGCAGATGGATGCCGCGAGGCTCTTGCGAGGTGTCGTGCCAAGGACCCGCTTTGATAGAACGTTGGATTGAAGCTTTCGGAGGGCGGGAATGTTGGGCATCTCGCGCAAATAAGAGGCACCGTTCCCGCGGGCTCAGTGGGACAGTTCGAACTTCCGGATCTCCTGCACCCGCGTCAGGCAATAGTCTCGATACAATTCTTCAATGAATGCCCACATGATCGAATCCCCGTTGGCCAATGTACGCGAGCTTGATCAGGCTTTGTTTCGGGAGTGCTTCGCGGAGCTGGCAGAATGGTTTCAGGATCCCGCCGTGGCATATTCGGGGGGCGGCCTTGCCCCTTTTTTGGCCCCCGGCCTGGCAAACCAAAAGCCCGGCACGAAGGCCGGGCTTCATCGGGAATATGCTCTGGTACGCCGCAATGGGCCTACTTTACAAAAGCTCACGCTGCCGTCTGTCTGTTCTCGAACATTAGCATTCTGGAATTTGGCGCATTAGGGGTACTCCTCTTGTCGTTGAAACGGCGGCAAGCGCCGCATTTGAGCGGCGCCTGCGGCCTGCGCTGCTACCGTTGCGCACGATCGGTGCAGCGATCTCCGTTCCGTCGCAAGACGAGCGCCTACGGCTTGCATTCCAGCCCCGATGCTTTCAGTGCGACTTCCACAACCCATGGAAACGCTTCGTCCAGTCATAACCACGCAGTCGCCATCCCGCTAAAGCCGCAGGCGATATCCATCGTGTTTTATTTCATGAAACCACTCGGCGCCGGCGGGAACCGCCTCGCCGAGCGTCGGTAGGCAAAACTCGAAACGCATAGGCCGAACATAGGCATCCACCTTCGAATTGCGACCGGCGGGGACTTCCCCTTGTCTCGCCGGTCAGGAACCAGCCAGGCGAAACGCGATGCCGATCCCTGCTTCTCTGCGGGGAGCGTGCTAAGAGATGGGGCAATGAGCAGCATACGAGCCGACGAGATATGATTTTAAGCACTCACGCAGTTGTCGGCGGCGCCATCGCTAGCCTGTTCCCGTCGCACCCAGTCCTCGTTACGGTCACGGCCTTTGCAAGCCACTTTGCGATCGATGCGATCCCGCACTGGGACTATCCACTTCGAGCGATCAAATTAAAGCGTGATGCCAACAATCGCGGCCTGCTAGTGGATCCAAGGCTTTTTTACGATTTGGCGCTTATCGGCTTCGATGCTTGCGTGGGTCTATTGATGACAATTTGGCTTTTCGCGACCCCCGCGACGACTGGGGTGATCGTGCTCGGCGCCATTGCAGGAATGTCGCCCGATCCCTTACGGGTCGCGCATAGAATGTTTCCGAAACAGCCCCTGACGACCTTGCAACGTTTCCATAGATGGGCCCACACGAAGCGGACGCTTAGCTGGCCGCTCGGCATCAGCTCGCAAGCATTCTTTGCCGCATCCGTATCCTGGATAGTTTTGACAGTCGGCTGAGGACGCTCGCAAGGCGATTGCTGAGTACAGCGCACGACATGAATGAGTTGGTGCACATCGCCTGTCTCGCCTGTGTCTTCACGCTGGCGGGCTTTTCATGCGTTTGTGAACTGCTTCACAAACGTGCGAGCGTTGGCGGTTTTCTATTTCCCTCGGCCTGCGCGGTCGCGATCGAACATAAGAGGAGATATTAATGAAGCTTATTCTTTCAATCTTCATGATTTTTCCGGCGAGCGCTTTCGCCAACGATTGTCCGGGATTTCTAAACTACGTGAAGGCCAATTCGCAGCTAAAACAGCACAATAACAGTCAGATTCAATGCTTTATGACTAGGCCGCCCAAGCAGCACACTAAAGTATTCACTTTTTCATACCGTCTCGGGATCTTATCCCGACCGACAACTGTCCTGCTCTGGCGGTGGCCAAAGCTTCGGGAAGGCGCTCAAAAACTAGTCACGTGAATCTAAAGTTCGCCACATAAAGTCTGCTGGGCTTTGTGGCAGAAGCGTTTGACGGAAGCCAAG
>NZ_LBJZ01000119.1:0-8444 GCF_028128935.1 Bradyrhizobium sp. CCBAU 11361 | reverse complement strand
GCCGTAATTTTTTGGCCGCTGTTCATCTCGCCGCTCTCGTCGCATATTGGCTCAATTGAGTCTCGACCCTAGTCCCATCAGTAGGACTCGGTGAAATTAAATCAACGGCGACACAGCGCCGTAGTCGGGGAAGCGCAGAGGGCTTCCTGTTGAAATCACACGGGCCGGGTCTGCACGCGCCACCGCGCGTACACATTCAGCGCGCGAGCGGGCCACTCTCGGGCAACGTGGCCCTTGTCGGAATCGAGACCAATGTGAGCAACTTGACGCTAAACGCCGCGACGAAGTGCCTGTATAGCCTGTGAATTCACTTCGGCACGCGACTTGCTCTCTTTGCGGCATCATCACCAATCGCAGTGCGATGGTCTTCGGGACGGACTCGGCGCGCGTCGCTGTCAGTGTCTAGTCCGCTCCGACGGTTTGCTGCGGCGATAACTTAAGGGCGCTCGGTCGTGGGCCGAGACAATACAGGGAAGTGTTGGATGCGATCTGGAGTATTTCTGGTAGGAGCCACGACAATTGCGCTCGTCGCAAACGGTGCTGCGAATGCGGCAGAACTTGAGCCAGAAGTGAAACTGCCGCCCGCGGTGTGGAACTGGTCGGGAGGCTATATTGGCGGGCACCTCGGCGGCGGGTACGGCCGAACCTCCTTCAGCAATCCCTACGGTCAGTCAATCTATGGCGTTGTCGTCGATACCCCAGTGTTTCTCGCGGGTGGCCAGGTCGGCTACAATTGGCAGAAGAACGGTTGGGTCTTTGGTGTCGAACTCGATGCCAGCGGTGCTGTCTCAGACGGCACGAATACTTGCCTCGCCGCCTCCGGCTTTGTCGTGAGTGCAAACTGCAAGGCAGGTCCCAACGTCTTTGCCACCGGGACCGGCCGCATCGGTTACGCGTTTGGCGCGCTGGGCCACACACTGGCCTATCTCAAGGCTGGCGTAGCCTGGCAAAAAAATCGAGGCGACGTCGTCAACAACGATGAAGGCGGCGCGCCACAGGAGAAAACCCATTTCGACTATGGTCGCCTCGGTGGCGTCATCGGGCTGGGCGTCGAGCAAGCGCTTACGCCTGCATGGTCGATCAACGTCGAGTATGACTATCTCCATTTCGGCGGGCCGAGTGTCGCAACGCCTCCGACGGTGCAGAATCCGCCGTTCGCAATTCTTCCGGCGAACATAACCAGCCTCTCCAGCAGCTATCACATCGGAAAGATCGGGTTGAACTACCATTTTGGCGCCGACCCGTGGGCGGTGCAATGGCCCGATGCACCGCTGTACGCAAAAGCCCCCGCCAGCGCGCCGCCGATTGCTTACACGGCCGGTTGGTCGTTCGAAGGCGGATCGCGGCTCTGGCTCAGCCGGGGACGCTTCCAATGGGACCACAGCGCAGTCGGCCTTGATGACCCCAGCATTCTTGGATCGAGGCTCACCTATCACGGACTTGACGGACTTTCCGGGGAGCTATTTGGCCGTCTCGACAGCCCGTGGGGAGTGTTCCTGAAGAGCAACGTTGGGGTTGGTCGCTTCAACAAAGGAAACATGAACGATGAAGACTGGGGCGGCGCCTATAGCAACACGATCCATGGCCAGGCAAACGGGAGGTTCACCTATTACACGGCCGATGCCGGTTACGATTTCCTGCGCGCCGCCAACTACAAGGTCGGGGGATTTATCGGCTGGACCTACTACGAACAGAACTCCGACTCGAGGGGGTGTGTACAGATAGCTCGCCCGCGTCCATGCTTGGCGCCGGACGACGACAGGGTCATTGGCAGCCAGAATACTCAGTGGAATGCAGCTCGGATCGGCCTGAGCGCCGAAACCATGCTCACCGAGCGTTGGCGTTTGAACGCTGACGTCGCTTACCTGCCCTGGACCGATTTCAAGGGGCGTGACAACCATCTCTTGCGCCCTATGACCACCTTCGCTGAGCAACGGGGCAATGGTGGCGGGGGCGTCCAGCTCGAAGGCGTGTTGTCCTACTTCATTACCAAGAACTTCAGCGTCGGCGTCGGTGGCCGCTATTGGGCGATGTGGACCAACAGGCGGAGCGACACGTTGTGCAGCGGCAGCGGCTGCGTTGGTGCACCACCCATGTTTGCGAAGCACAGCATGGAGCGCTGGGGTACGTTCTTTCAGGCGTCCTATAGGTTCGATTGAAAAGATCACACCTATAGCCAAGCTCCAGGCTTTCGACGCCCCCCAAGCTTTGGTAGTGGCCATCCACCTCCGCGCCATCTAGACGCCGGCAATATTGGCATTAGCGAACCTCGTCACGTGAGGACGGCAGCGCAAAGAACTAGCTGCAGTTGCCTTTTTGATTGGCTGCGATCCGACATCGCGCTAACCCAGTAGGCCGTAAGCGTGGCGCAAGCTTGCGAAAGATGCGCAGTTCGGTCGATCGTCGGAAAAGCTGGACGCTGATCAACTACAGCCTGTTTTGGAGGACATCGAAGAGGCCGTCGCGGCTCTCGAAGCAGCCGAGGATCACGCCAATCCAAGAACCTGCGAGAAGCGAACTGCCGAGCGCACAGCCAACCGCGGTCAGCTGCCGGAGTATTTGCCGCACATCGTCGAGACCCTGATGCCCACTGCAACCTGCCGCCCGTGCTGCGCAGGCGTCCTTTTTGAAAATTGGGAGCGATGAGAGCCAGAGGCTCGACGTCGTACCGGCGCAGTATCGCGTAATCGTCGCTCGCCGGCCCAAACTGGCCTGCCGCGCTTGTCATGGCGTCGTCCTCCAGCATGCCGGGCCCGACCACTGCCCACGGAGCGGCTGGTCAGCGCATGTGATCGATGCCAAGTATCATTGGCATTTGCCGCTTTATCGCCAGGCGCAGATGTTGGCGACGCACGGCATCGCCATCGACCGTCAGCCAACCCGGTAGCCTGGCTACGTAGCGGCTCAGGGCGATCACGTCCGCAAGCGTGGTCGGCTTGGAGTGAGCACGTCTGCATACTCCTCGAGAGCCAACCTTCTTTCCTCGCTGATCGCGTCGGCGGCATCAAACTCGGGACCTGCGCCAAGTTTCGCGGATACCGATACCGCGGCGGCGTGCTGCACGGAAAGCTCGCGGTGACGCTCAATCACATCAAAAATCGTATCAAATTCAGTCGCCATGGCGCATTTGCCCCAGGCCACATTAGATCGGCACCAACCAATCCTGGTAGGTGCTTCCAGTCCTTCTCAGCGATACTGCTTGGTAGCACCCTTGGGAATTGAGCCTCTCGGGGCGCCGCGGTGGTCGGTCTCGCTTATCCAGGGGCGAAGGCTGGCCACCGAAGTTTGCAGCGCGTGGTAGGGACAAGCGCTTCCGGAGGCGTGAGCGCCGAGTCACCGCCGCCAACTTCACTGGCAGCGCGGGCGCGGTAGGGACAGCGTCGGGTTCTCACTCCCCACGGCGCCGAGTCATGTCCGCGTGCCTCCAAGTCCGCGTGTGCGCCGCAGAGTGGAGCAACCATGATGCCCAAATTTATTGCCTCGTACGATCTAAAAGAGGCCAGGCTAGACCCGCCACGAGCGCTTTCTTACAAATGCGATCGAGTGCGGCTGGTCTCCCGGGAGTCTGGACCATGACGACACTCTATTTGGAGGGTTCGTTTGTCGATCAAACGCAAACGGTCGCAGCACTCAACGCAGCAAGGGGGGAGACGAAAAATGAGCTTGGGATCACGGTCATAATGGAAAATGGATCGTCTCCCAATCCGCCATCAATCCAGCCTTCGATTCCAACGAGAAAGAGAGACTTGCTAGCAGCTAGGCCACATCTACGCCGATTGAAGCCGCTACGCTCCAGTTCTCGTGAATAAGGGAAGCGACCAAGGCGCGGCAGTTGGTCTCCGCGGGTACAGCAAACAGGCCAGCCTACAAGGCGCTGCTCCTTGGAGCCCACCAAATCCGGTAGTTGAGGCGACCGCGGCAGATTTGCAGGCCCACCACGGCCGTATCAGCAAGATCGGCCGCAGTCATGCGCGCGCCATGCTGGTTGAGGCGGCCTGGGCAGCGGCCAAGGCGCCCGGTCCACTGCATGCCTTTTTCGTGCGCATCCGCGCCCGACGCGGCCAGCAGATTGCCGCGGTGGCCGTGGCGCGGAAGCTCACTGTGCTCTGCTGGCATTTGCTGACAAAGGCGAGGATTACCTGTGGGCGCGCCCGGCGCTGGTCGCCAACAAGACCCGCGCGATGCAACTTCAAGCCGGACATCCACAACAGAAAGGGAACCGCCGTGGACCAGCCTATGCCTACAACATCAAGGCGCTGCGCGACCGCGAGATGTTGATTGCCGCCCAGGCCGAGCAAAGCTACGAACGATTCGTGTCGCAATGGAAGCCGCGGCACCCAAAAACCGGCGCGCAGGCGCCTCAGTTCGGCAGGACAAAATAGGCAGTCCGGTGACGCTTGCAACCGACGCGTCACGCTTCGCCACGAGGTACGCCCGCGCCCAACAACCATAATCGCGGCTGATGGCAAGTTCTAGCCAGGAATGCAGTTCCGTTCCGCTGCCAGCGTGCCGCCGTGCTCGGGCCGGTCAAGGCCAAGCCTTGCGGTGGCCGCAGATGCGGCCAGCCTTGACCGCCCCTGCGCGCGGCGGCTGCGAGATCGGTGCCGGGACGGAAGAATGCCCGCAGCGCAGACTTACAGCGATCTCCGCAGTCGTCGTCTCGGCATGAAGAATCGCTTGTCCATCTCATCCGTCGAGTGCAGCTTGGTCCGGTGTTGCGGCGGGAAGGTCATGTAGGCGAGCACGTCGGTCTCGGCTTCGTCGAGGAAGCCGGCGAGCTTGGGCAGCTTGGGACGGAGCTGATGGGCGACCTTCCGCCACTGCGCTGTTGCGGCTTCGGCATCGTCCTGGGCGAACGCAGTAGCGATGAAGGCGGAGACGACGCGCCGCCCGCTCTTGCCGGCATGCGCCAGCGCGTCGCGCATGAAGTGCACGCGGGGATCGTTGAAAAAGTCCGAATTGACTGATTCCGTTCTTGTCGGCGATTCGCGATCGGCGGAGCAAACGAGATGCTGGGCACAAGGAGCGGGATCAGCTTGAGCTCTTTATCACTGGCTCGCTCAAACAGCTTGTCCCAGATGAGCACGTGCTGGCTCGGGTCGATCGTGTGCTCGACCTGTCTTGGCTAAGGGAAGAGGTCTCCGACTGCTATTGCGCGAGCGACGGTCGGCCAGGCATCGATCCGGAAGCCGCGGTACGGCTGATGCTCGCGGGTCTGCTCACCGGCATCGTCCACGATCGCACGCTGATGCGTGAGGCTCAAGTCAACATCGCCATTCGCTGGTTTTCTGGTTATGGCCTGCACGAGCAGCTACCGCACCATTCAAGCCTGACGCGCATCCGCCAGCGCTGGGGCGAAGAGCGGTTCCGTAGGATCTTCAAACGCACGGTCGAGGCCTGCCTGAAGGCCAAGATCGCCACAGCGGAGGTGGTCCACATCGATGCGTCGCTGATCCGCGCCAACGTGAGTTGGGACAGCCTCACCGAACAGCATGTGCTGGATGTACTGAGCGAAAATCAAAGCGAGGATGAAAGCGAGGCTGAGAGAACGGCCCGACAGAGCGGCAAGTACAAGAAGATCTGCTGGACCGATCCCGATGCAACGATGGCCACGAATGCCCGCAACCGGCGGCTGGAGTCCTCTTACAAGCAGCATACGGCCGTCGATGACAACGTCGGCGTCATTCTGGACGTCGCGGTCACAACTGGACAAACGAACGAAGGCGAGATGATCGAGCCGCAATTAATCCGCTCCAGCAAATGCCGGGACTAAATACCTAGTTTGGAAACGCAGTCGCTGTTGGAGCTTGCATACGGACGGCGCGGGCCGCTCGCCGTCGAAGGAGAGCGGCAATCGCCGTTCTTGAACCGGGCCCGTTTCTTGAGCCGCTGGTTGGCTGCTTTCGGGCGACGCTCCCTGTTGCTGATCGCGCTGCTGCTCCTCTGGTAGGCAGCTTCCAGGTTTGGATTGGTAGATCCGGTCTTCCTGCCACCGTTCACGGGGGGCATCGTACGCTTGCGCAAACCGGCGATCATTCACTACTCTTGAGCACAGCCAGCGAATTCACACGGCGCTTTGCGCCATCAGCAATCGATATGGCCATCTTCTCCGGAAATCCTTTTGGAAGCGCATTCAGCACCTGATCTATGGCTTTTGCGGCTGTATCGCCGAGCTGCTGGATGACAACCTTGACTGTTTTGTCGGGTAGACCGCAGCTTTTCGCAGTCTGCACGAAATGTCGGCCGAGAACCGTGTGGACGACGTAATGCCGGTTGCTGCCGATCGCCATGGCCAGCTTCATTTGGTTTTGGCTGATCTGTCCAGCGTCCAAGCTTGGTTGGGTCGAAATGATGTCGTAAAGCGGGGCAAGATGAAAACGTCCGCCCGGCGCCAAATGAATGCTAAAATTCTTCGCGTGGCCATCGGTGGCGGCAAGCAGCCAGAACACGATCTGCGCCTTGAAGAAAATGGTCTGGTCGTCCTCAGGCGTATCGCTGCCCTTGAGCAAATCCGAGATTTTGCGGATGCCGGGTCCGCCATCGGATTCATACTTTCGCGCGGGTGGAACGGACAGCGCCTGGCAGCAGTCTTCCTGCGGCAGCCGCAACAGGCGGTCGTCGCGCGTCCAGATGCGATCGAACCGCTCAACTGCGAGCACGCGGCGCCCGGCGAAATCGATGATGCTTGATTTGGCGACAGGCAAGCCGAGTGCCGCAACCAGCTCAAGGCACAGATGCTCGTTTTCAACGCTGCCGGTCAGGTCGATTCCGTTCGGCAACTTCCCGATCTGCGGCTTGATAATGTGCGTAGTTGCGGTCGTGCCATGAGGCACGTGCCACTTGTCTTTCCAGTAAAGCAGCGCTGTCTTTTCCTGCGCGCCCGCGAGAGAAATGCGGAAGTCCTGGTCGGGGCCGATGCCGAGCGGATTGCTGGCAAGATTGCCGAGAATGGCGGCGATCTCCTGATCGCTAGCGGCGCGGCCATCAATCGCGCCGGCGGCGCCGGCGGCGGTACCGTCGGGAAGGAATTGCAGCGCCCCGATACAATCGCGGCCGATTGCGGAGAGCAGGCTGTAAGCGTCGGCGCCATCAGCATGCGCACGTTCGGCGACGCGTCGGCGGATGTCGTCATTATCGGGCAGAAGATTGTCAAAAACAGCGACGACGGGATCGCCGATATAACGATCCTCCCGCAATGGCAGCGACACGGAAACGGGGATGGCATTTTCCCACGCGAGCCACTGCTTGTCGTACTGGAAATCGACTGCGCCGCTGCTCTCGCGCCGTAGCCGCCCGACCAGCCGTGCGTTGAGGTAGACGTTGAGCGGCGCACGGGCAGGGCGACGCGCCATCAGAACAGATCCTCAATCGCTTCAGCCGTCAATTTGGTGCGCGGCCGGATGACCAGCTCGAGGTCGAGCGCGGCCAGCGCATCCATCAAGATGCGCAGCTGCGTTGCAGGTTCACCGGCCTCCAGCTTCGAGACCGTCGCTTGACGCGCATGCATCTTCTCACCGAGGTCCCCCTGGGTGAGCTTCTTCTGCCGCCGGTAGCGCCTGATCCCGGCGCCAACTTGTTGCGGAGTGCGGGCGATCGTATCCATAAAGGGATGATACGCAAACGCGTATAATTTGTCAATATACGCGACCGCGAATATCTATTTATTATACGTTTTCGCGTATATTTCGGTTTATACGCAATTGCGTATGAAACCCCGATCCCACTGCCGCTCTCATTGAAATTACTACAAAACTAAAGCTGATGATCGATGTAGAGCTGGTGGCTCGAGAGCCTCCTCCGACATGTCGAACGTTCGTATCACTATCGTGCCAAGCAACTCCTTGTATCCATTTTGCTGCAATAGTAACAACAACAAATTCAATGACTTGAGGCCGGATTGTTCCCGATCTGAGACCGGACACTAGCTCCGATCGGACCTTTGGGGTCTCGACAGCGATTGAGCTGGAAAGCTATATTAGAACATACTAAGAACTGATCTTCCGGTTGTATTTTCAAGACCCACTCTCACTAACATTTTGCCCGGCAGGCCGTGCATTTAGCGCCGCCAACTCAGGATGAAGTCGGGCCCAGGAGCCGCGTCATTGACCTTGTTCCGCCATTTGCATGACGACGCCTTTCTAGCTTTTTCGCGCGATCACAAGCACCTGTACGCAGCGTGTCTGCTCGATCTGCACGAGCGCTTCTTTTCAGGCGCGCCGTCGTTTCCGACCCCGCAGCAGGTGGTCCACGCCATCTACGACGTCATGCGAGCCAACCCCGTCCTCTGGAACGAGGGCGATGATTTGGGCAGCCTGCCGGAAATGATCTCCGCGGGACGCCGCCGGATCCGGAAGGCCGACGTCGCGCTCGCTTCCGAGAAGGGCGACAAGGCGCTCGGTCTTGCCCGACAACTGTACGCCCGGCTGCTTGCCTGGGGATGGCTT
>NZ_LBJZ01000118.1:0-8268 GCF_028128935.1 Bradyrhizobium sp. CCBAU 11361 | reverse complement strand
TCGTAACAGAACTCCAGCTACTTCGACTTCAAAGCGTCTGAGGCCTATGCCGGCCTCGAGGACCGAGGTCGACAATTACCTTGGGCGCAGCTGCGCTGTCGATGGTGCTCGTCATCGGTGCTGAGTTGAACTCGCGGGCGGACACGGACGCAAGCTTCCGCGATTTTGGTTTGCCATGCCGTAAATGGGACATGTCTGCTATTGGCGCGTCGCTTCGCTGGTAGTCGAGCCATCACCAGTGGCGTGCCCGAACACGCGCCTAGCCGCTTTGTAGAGGACCCGATCAACGACGCGGCGTCCAGACGATGAAACCAGGTCCCAGCACCGATATGGTAGGTTCGGAAGCATAGTAGGAGGCGCGGGAAGCGCTCGTGTCGGGAAACAAGTTGATGAAAGCCCCGCTGCAGAGGTGGGACTCGCTCCTCGCTCGATGACCCCTGCCGGTCCGAATCCCGCCGCGCTGCAGGAGCCGAGCGCACGATTGGCGCTTGCAGAGGAAAGCGGCTCTGTTCAAGACAATTGGTCCAAAAAGCTAAAAAGGGAATCCCGTTGTGACAGCCTCTCTTGATGACGAAATTCGCGATGGCAGCCGTCATTTGCAGTTTATTTCGAAGATGCCGACGCCGCGCAGATTGTTTATCAAGCGAAAGTTTTGCGCTTCATGGAACGCGGCAGAACAAATTACTTGCGCCTGCTCGGAGCCATCAGCAAGCGCTGCTCGAATAAACGGAAACGATGCGCCCGGCTTCTTCTTTCGTTGTCCGTTCGATGGCAATCGATTTTCTAAAGCAGGCGGTCCTGGAAGACCTGCTTGACGTGATCACGGTCGCACAAGAGGTAAGGGGCGCGTCAATTGCCTTGCTGCAGCAATGCAGTCGAAGTGACGATCTCCTAGTCACGGCGCGTGTACGCGTGGCGTTTAGGCGCGATGCATCCCTACGTCGCTGCGGCTCGCCATCAAAGGGCATAGGTAAGCTCCCCTTTATTCACACTGTGACCTCCCAGCGTCCCAATGAAATTAAGCTGGTAGTGTCCTGTTGCGATTCGTCATATCAGCGTTCGCAGGTGTGCCATGAACACGGCCTTTTGTCTGACGCGATTTGGCTACTGCTCAACGAGTTCTTCTTTGTCGACGATGCCCGCTCGCAAACCACGCCGCCAACACTCTGGCGGCTAAGAGCTCACACGCCCTCTGTCCGAACGCAAGCGAGAAGCAGCCCCACCGCAATATCGCACTGCTGATGCGGTTCCGCGGTCGAACCGGCGGCCTCAAAGGGTGATGCCGAAACGTTAGTCCGCGGACACCTGATTGTCAGCTTCAGAGCCAATGTCGGAAAGCTGGCATGGCGATGCGGCACGATGAGGCGAAAACCTGCTGTTTGCCGGCGGTATGCTGCTTGCACAGATCGAGCTGCGGGCGGCGCGACACAGCGCGTGCACGTCTGCAACACGAATTTCGCTGCGTTCGCCCACTCGCAAGAACTTGCGGGCTCGGCCTGCGTGCTTGGTCCGAGGATAAGCCAAATGAAAAAGTCCCTTGTGCGCGCCGCGTTGCTCTCGATGATGTGTTTCACAGTCGCGCTGCTCCACGGGCAGTCTGGTGCGACCCCACTGGACGATCCGTTCCTCTGGCTCGAGGAGGTCGAGGGGCCGCGCGCATTGGCCTGGGCACAGGCCGAGAACGAAAAAACGCTCGGCTTGCTGCAGTCGGATCCTCGCTACGATCGCTTTTACCGGGACGCGCTGACGATCCTCCAGGCAAAAGACCGGATTCCGTCCGTTTGGCTGGAACGGCAAGGTCTCGAAAATTTCTGGCAAGACGAGACCCACGTGCGCGGCATCTGGCGGCGCACTGCGCTTGAGAGCTACCGCGGCCAGGATCCCCGATGGGAGACCATCCTGGACATTGACGCGCTCGCTCTCGCCGAGAACAAGAACTGGGTCTACAAGGGGCGCAACTGCCTTGGGCGGCGCTGCCTCGTCAAACTCTCCGACGGTGGCAAGGACGCCGTGTCCATACGCGAGTTCGACAGCAAAGCCAAACGCTTTGTTGCAGGTGGATTCCAACTGCCCAAGGGCAAGCAGACCGTCAGCTGGATTGACCGCGACACTATTCTTGTTGCACGTGATTGGGGCGAGGGGACCACGACCGAGGCCGGCTACCCTTTCGTGTTGAAGGAACTCAAGCGCGCTCAGCCGCTCGATCAGGCGCGTGAGGTTTTTCGCGGCCAGCGCAGCGACTTCGGGATCGCGCCATTGGTGTTTGGTGACCGGCGTAGCCCTGTGACCGGCGTAGCCCGTCGGATCAACGGCTTCGAGACGCAGTATGTGCTGTTCGGGCCCGGCGGGCCAATCGAGCTCGATCTGCCGAAGAAGGCCTCGATCGTCGGCATCGCGAGTGGGCGGCTGCTTGTGAAACTGGACGAAGACTGGATCCGCTCCGGCGATACCAGCTTCAAGGCCGGCTCAATGATCGCGTATGATTTGGCCGAATGGAGGCAGGATCCGCTGCGCGCGAAACCCTCTGTCGTTTTCCAGCCCAACTGCCGGCAGGCACTCAGCGGATTTGGCAGCACCAGGAATTTCCTGGTGCTGGCCATTCTTGACAACCTTCAAAGCAACGCGTTCGTCTACAGGTACGATCAAGGTGCCTGGCATGCCACACCAGTCCCGCTGGCGAAGAATGCGACCGTAAGCCTATCAGCCACTTCCGCGCAAAACGATGAAATGACGTTTACCGTCTCTAACTATCTCACGCCAACATCGCTTTGGTACTTTGATGCCGAAAGCAAACGGCTCGAGCTCTTGAAGACGGCACCTGCGACGTTCGACGCATCGAAGCATGTCGTGGAGCAGCTCGAGGCGACTTCGCGCGATGGCACGCGGATCCCGTACTTTCTGGTGCGGCCCAGGAGCGCAAGATTTGACGGCTCGACCCCGACGCTTCTCTATGGTTATGGCGGGTTTCAGATTCCGCGTCTCCCTTCCTATGGAGGAGCTTTGGGTCGACTATGGCTCGAACAGGGCCATGCGTACGTCGTTGCCAACCTGCGGGGAGGCGGCGAGTTCGGTCCACCATGGCACCGGGCTGGCCAGGGGGCAACGAAGCAAAAGACATGGGATGATTTTATCGCGGTCGCCGACGATCTGATCCGTCGGAACGTCACAAGTCCGCGCCGGCTCGGCGTGATCGGCGGCAGCCAAGGGGGCCTGCTGGTCGGCGCTGCAATAACCCAGCGCCCCGAGCTTTTCAACGCGGCGATCATAGAGGCGCCGCTGTTCGACATGCTTCGATTCACCTACTTGGGCGCAGGCGCGTCCTGGACCGCCGAGTATGGCGACCCGGCCATTCCCGAACAACGAGAGTGGATCGAGGCCTACTCGCCGTACCAAATGCTGGTACCGGGCAAGACCTACCCGGAGCCTTTCATTTTTACCTCTACCAAGGACGACCGCGTGCATCCTGCGCACGGCCGCAAGGCCGCCGCGAAGCTCGCTGCGCTCGGCCAATCTTATTTTTACTTTGAGAATATCGATGGGGGGCACAGCACTGCCGCAAATCTCATCGAACGTGCACGCCGGCTGGCTCTGGAATACACTTATGCATCCAGGCGGCTTTGCCCCGAGCCACCGGAAGGCGCACCTTAAACATAGCTCAACAGTACCGTGGCCGTAAACTTCAGCTCTTCCATGCCAATGAACGAGCAGCAAAGTCGAGACGACTGATCAGCTTCTTGTAGATCGCAGCATAGACCTCTACTCCTGGCACCACCAGGTGGCGCAGATAATCGGTTTCGCCGGTGAAGCGATAGCCTTCGACGATCTCCGGAATGTCGCCAATGGCACGGAGGAAATCCTCGAGCCACGCTATCGAATGACGCGACGTGCGTGCACCCATGAACACAGTTATCGGCACGTTGGCTTTGCGTCTGTCAACCAGGACGACGCGCCGGCAGATCAGGCCACCGTCCCCCATGTACTTGATGCGCCGCCAACAAACGGACAGCGAAAGATTGGTCGATTTGGCAAGCGCTGTGACGGGAATTGCTGCGTCGAGCCTGCAACTTGTCGGGAATCTTCAGGTCGCGATCGTCCAACGTCATGTCCTTTCAGCCGGCTTCGGAGCTCGGCTGAGAAGCGTTTTTGCTATCGCAGAGATAAGGCCCTTGATTTGCACTTTCCAGAGCGATTGCGCGAAACAACGCCGAGAGTTGCCGCCGAAGGCGCGGTAAACCTGTGCCACCTTCGCATCAAGTGGAGATCTCAAAGTGCGGCGGACGATTGGGGCTGATCGGAGGGATGAGCTGGGAAAGCACGGCCATGGTTACAAGGAAATCAATGAAATCGTCCGTCAGCGCCGGGGCGGTCTCGCCTCGGCAGACATCTTGCTGCGCTCGGTTGACTTCGGCTATATCGTCACCCTTCAGAACGCAGGAGATTGGAGGCAAGCCGCTGCTTATTTAACGAGGATAGGCCGGCAGTTGGTTGACGCGGGCGCCACCTGCATCCTGATCTGCATGTGATTGCCGACATTGTTGCTGCCGAGCTGAGTGTGCCGCTCATCCGCATCATCGATGTGACCGCTGCGGCTCTTCTCGCCGCTTCCTTCAAGCGACTACTGCTGCTTGCGACGCCGCGCTATACGATGGAGCAGCCGTTCGTGATCGCCTGCGGCAGCGCTCCGGCCTTTCACCTGTCATACCGGGGGAGGGCGAGCGGGGCCGGATCCACAATGTCATCTTCGATGAGCTGTGCTGCGGCACTGTTCCTGATCTGTCGCGCCACGAAGTTATCGATATGATCGCGCGCGGTCGTACAGGGGCGCCGACGCCCTCGGCTGCACAGAGATTGGCCTCTCATCGGCCCGGAACATTCAGAATTACCGGTGTTCTATTCGGCGAGGCTGCACGCCACAGCGGCAGCTGATTTCGCTGACGGTAAGCTGGCAGTTGGTGCCGTCTCCATAAAAGCGCAGCGATGATCGCCTCGCCGATCGACACTTGATCTTGTCCTAGGTGATGCCGACCTCGGCCTTAGCCGGGCTCCCAACGCCGCTGCACCTGGCCATGTCGGGCAGCGCGGTAGCGCAAGAAGGGCAATTGTCAACTTGTCGCAAGATCGAGCGATTGGTCGATCGCGCTCGGCCGTCAAGCATCCGTCTCCGAGGAGTAAACTTAAGTTCGTTAGAGAGAGATTCGGCCGTCGCCTCACCGGAACGATGACGATGCGCCGCTCGGTACGATTCCAACTCTAGAGCATCCGCCGATCATGTTGCAGCGTATCCTGCGGCAATGAAGTAGTTGCGGCATTCGGTTGCCGTGAAGCGATCAATGATGCGACCAATCGCGCTCCAGATGCTGTCGACGGTTCGTTGTGCGGCCTGACGCAAGAGCGCCTTGAGCTTGGCGAAGGCGTTCTCGATCGGATTGAAGTCGGGGCTGCAGGGAGGGAGGTAGAGCAGGCGTGCACCCGCGCCCTCGATCATCTGGCGGACCCTTGATCCCTTGTAGCTGGAGAGGTCCACGACGACGATGGCGTCTTGCGGAACGTCGGGGACAGAACCTTCTCGACATAGACTTCGAAGGCGTTGCGATTGATCGGTCCGTCGAGGGCGAAGGGGGCAATGAAGCCGCTGGAGGTGATTGCGGTCACGAAGGTCGTGGTCTTCCAATGGCCGTGGGAGATCCCGACCTTCAGCCGCTCTCCACGCGGACAGCGGCCGTTGCGGCGGGCCATATTGGTCGAAGCCCAGGTGTCATCGATGAAGACAAGGCGATTTTGAAAAGCAGACGGATCGCCGATACAACGATCCTTCCGCAATGGCAGGGACCTCTAAACGGGATGGCATTCACGCGAGCCACTGCTTGTCATACTAGAAATCGATTGCGCCGCTGCGCTCGCGCCGCAGCCCCCGACCAGCCGTGCGTTAAGGTAGACGTTGAGCGGCGCGCGGGCAGGACGACGCGGCATCAGAACAGATCCGCAAGTGCTTCAGCCGTCATTTTGGTGCGCGGCCGGATGACCAGCTCGAGGTCGAGCGCGGCCAGCGCATCCATCAAGATGCGCAGCTGCGTTGCTGGTCCACCGGCTTCCAGCTTCGAGACCGTCGCTTGACGCGCATGCATCCCCTCACCGAGGTCACCCTGGGTAAGCTTCTTCTGCCGCCGGTAGCGCCTGATCCCGGCGCCAACTTGTTGCGGGGTGCGGGCAATCGTATCCATAAGCTATCATACGCCAATGCGTATATATCGTCAGTATACGCGATCGCGAATATCTATCGATTATACGTTTCCGCGTTTACTTATGAAGCCCGCGATCCCACTCTGCCTCTCTTATCGAAATTATTAAAAAACTAAAGCTGATGATCGATGTAGAGCTCATGGCTCGAATCTGCCGGTGGGCGAGAGAGGCTCGTCGACATGTCGAATTGGCATCATGGCGTTGGCGACGCCGTCGGCTTCGCAATTGAAACGCGCGCCAGAAGATCTTCCTTGCCTCCCGTAAGCCCGTACTCCTCTGCTGGCTTGCCGTCGAGTTTGGCCGCTTCGGCTACGCCCTTCGCGAGCATCTCGAAAGTGTCGTCCGAAAGACGCAGGGCGCCAACACCAAGCCGTCGTCGCCATCTGGCTCCGCGTTCCCACGCTTCCATCCACGCAAAGCCTAGGTCGCTACTACGTTTGACGGCATTGAATGCTTGAATGAGCGCGCCAGCCTGGTTGATGTCCTTTTTGGCCTTATCCGCAAAGAACACATTCCGTTTGGTCGCGATGATCAGTTTGTGGACGGCGTAACGTTCCGGGGCCGGTACAAGAACCGGCACGCCAGCGTCGTGCAAAACCACAGAGCGGATGGGCTCATGGATCAGGTAGTCTAGGAACCGCAAGACCTGCGCCCCTACAGACGGCCCCAATGAAGGCATCTGCGTCAGTCTGGAGGAGTAGTCCTCGTCGCCACGGTTTGGTGTAAGGAATTCGACCTTGAAGCCGGTGGCATTGGCAAAACCGCTGAACAGCTTGGTTTCATCGGGGGAGAATGAGGGCGCAAATGTCGGATCCACCTTTTTCAGGATCTCTTCGATGTCAGGCATGCTTTCATCGATCGAGATCGAGATGCCGTAGAATTTCGCGATGTCCATATCCTCGGTCGTTACGAGCTCGTCGGGCAGCTTGACGCCGAGTACGCCGCTGTATGTCTGATAGGCCATCGAACCGACGAGCGTGGCGCGAAGCCGGAAAAGTCCCGCGCGCGCGAGTTCGTTGACGACGAGACCTTCCATGTGGGGAGGGGCAGGGTAGCCAGCCCGCCTCAACTTCGCTGCCAGCTCGCGTCGCGCGCGATAGCCAATCTTGGTGCGCTGGAAAGCTTCCGCGCGTTTGGCAATCTCGGGATCATCGGCCGGACCGACATATTTGAGGGTCGTCTTCGTCGGTCCCTCGCCACCAGAGGGCTCGTAGGCCTTGTAGTAATAGTATTCGCGGTTGGCTCGCTTCTGTTTGAGAAAGGTCCCGTTTTCCGGGAAGTTCTTGTCGAAATCCGCGTCGGTCGCCTTCTGAACCAGGTCGGAGAACATGACTTGGTCGATGTTGGAAAACTGCTTCATAGGTATTTGTTACCATTTTGGCGGAATGGTAACAATGGCTTTGTGTTCCCTCTAGCAAAACCCTTGTATCCATTTTGCCATAATGGTAACAACAAGGAATTCAATGACTTGAGGCCGCATTGTTCCGGATCTAAGACCGGACACCTAGCTCCGATCGGACTTTTAGAGCCTCGACAGCGATTGAGCTGGAAAGCTATATTAGAACATACTAAGAACAGATCTTTCGGTTGTATTTTTAAGAGCTACTCTCAATAACAATGTTGTCGGGCACATCATGCGTTTAGCGTCGCCATCTCAGCATGAAGTCGGGCCCAGGAGCCGCGTCATTGACCTTGTTCCGCCATTTGCATGACGACGCGTTTTTGGCCTTCTCGCGCGATCACAAGCACCTGTACGCGGCCTGTCTGCTCGACCTCCATGAACGCTTCTTTTCCGGCGCGCCGTCGTTCCCGACGCCGCAGCAGGTCGTCCATACCATCTACGACGTCATGCGCGCCAACCCCGCCCTCTGGAACGAGGGCGATGATTTCGGCAGCCTGCCGGAAATGATCTCCGCGGGACGCCGCCGGATCCGGAAGGCCGACGTCGCGTTCGCTTCCGAGAAGGGCGACAAGGCGCTCGGTCTTGCCCGACAACTGTACGCCCGGCTGCTTGCCTGGGGATGGCTT
>NZ_LBJZ01000117.1:0-8057 GCF_028128935.1 Bradyrhizobium sp. CCBAU 11361 | reverse complement strand
CTCGCGCTGGCTTGCGTTGCGATCGAGTAGCGTAAATACCGTGCTTTGCAGGTGTGGCTTCAAGACGTTCAACTCCCCGGCCCCTTGCTGGCTAAAGGGACCGAAAATAAACGTCCTGCCTGACCGGCTACCGCTGTTCAGCGGGGCTGACGCCGATTATCGGGTGGGGGAGTTTCAAGTGACCATACCCGGGGGATTTTGACCGACCCACGGGGCCTTGATGCGCTCGAACTATCGCATCCCGGTGTTAAAGCCGCCGAGAACGGCATCGAGCCCTGGCTAAACCTGCGCAACGCGGCAAAGCTCCTAAAGATTGCGGCCAAGACACTCCAGCTCACCGGCGGCCGATCTTGCACCCCTCGGCAGCTAACACGTCTCGCAAACATTCGAGAACCGACGAAAGGAAACTCCAAATCCAGCCTCGAGCCGTCGCATGATCGCGAGGTCGGCGGAAGGCACAGGACGCGGCAGATAATAGGCACTGCCACGGCTGACCTTCAAAACTTCCGGTGTTTCGTGATCGACAAGTCGTGCTCACGGTCGATCATCGCTTTGCGCTCAGCAGGCCGGCTTTGCTAAAGAAGCGCGGCGCTGCGCTCCCCCTTGGGGATAGAACAGGCGGGCGCTAGATTGACGACCGGAAGAAAGCGGCAAATACGATTTTGGTGGCACGTGACCTCGTTTAAAAACGTGGTCCATGGGTTGTTGCGCACTTGAGAGTGATGACGCCTCCGGCGAGTCCCGTTTAGGGCTTTGACCAATTGCGCAGGCCAGCGCTTCCGCCGCCGTCATTCGAGGATTGGATGAGTCCAAAAGATTGAAGTTGAGGAACGGTGGCAAGATACCGATGGCGCATCCGAATCGGGGCTGCCATCGATGTCGGATCGACTATGTACTTGGCTGCCGTGAGGGTATCTCGCGCACCGGAACCGGTCCGCAGCTTGGGTACCTTCACGGCACTGAATGCCGGGTCGAGTACCGCCGTCATGGAATTGACTAGCGTCTCCTGGATTCCGATTTTCGAACTTCTCGATGCCCGGGGATTTGCCGTGTTTCTTGTCCACGCGCGAGATGCCAAGCACGTGCCGGGGCGCAAGACCGATGTCAGCGATGCGCGATGGCTGCAGCGGCTCCATTCATTCGGCAGGCCAGCTTTCGGCCCAAAGGACAGATTGCCGAGCTGCGAGCCTACTGCGTCAGCGCGAGCGTCTGCTGGAGGACGCCGCCTCACACATCCAGCATGAGATGACTCTTCAGCTGCACCAGCAAATCACGTTGCCTACCAGAGCAAGGAGCTCCTCGCTTGCAGCAACCCTCATGTCATGGCATCGACGCGCTGCTCTATTGGAGGATCTGGGCCAATGATCAGTGCTCAGCACACCACGCTGTCCCACTATCGACAGATAAAACGACCTCTCTTTAGTTCTTTGTAAACAGGCGGGCCATCCAGCATCCGGCCTCCCGCCGAAGTAGAACAACGACCACTCCGTTGGGAGCAGCGCAGAACCTGTCGTATCTGTGAAGACAATGAGCGAAGGCATTACAAATGCAAGCGTGGGACCTCGCCAGCCTCGCACGAACTATCGCGGGAGCCGGTAACACCGCGGATCCAGAGTATTGATGATCGGCGGGCGCGCTTGAACATCGGCGCGGCATCACAGCGGCGCGCAGCGCGTCAACCCGCTATTTGTGGCATCTCGTGTGAGCCCTTCGAAGAAGCCAGCACAGACGCTACCCGTAATCGCTCACGTCTTTGATGGACTACCAATTCTTGCGGCACCTAAAAGACTCGATGGGCTCCCGGTCTACGGAAAGGCCTATTCAGATGGAGTGGACCGATCATCCACGTTCATCTTGCAGAACCTGTAGGGCGGTCCTTTTAGCCACACCAAGTAAATCTCACTTCTCGCCCTATCGCAATGCGAGCTCGTCACTTGTCGCTCAGCGTCGTCAGCTTGCAGACGTATATGGTTGGGAACGCGACTCTTGAGACCTCACGTACACCGGCGGTACGGTGCGACACACGTGATTCTCCTTGTTGCGTTGAACCTCGGGCATTGGCACGCGGGTTGCTAGTACTTAGTCAAGAGTAACAAGGACAGCGGTCGCAAGTTCCGCCGGACGTTCATAGGAACTTGCTCCGCAATCACATCAACGCAAGAGACGCTGCACCGTGGTTTAACCTGCAGGTCGGCTGAATCTCCATCGCGCTTGCTGGGGTGGATCGGATAGTCATTCAGATGCGCCGAAAGACGTGGTGGAGCACTCGTGACGACGGCGTGGTCGCACCCCATAAGGTGCAGCGCACCACATTTGAGTTGAAGAACAACGAGTGGGCGAAAATGTTTTGTTCGCTTGCCTCGCCCGACCGGCATAGGCGCGGCCGACTGCACCTTTTTTCAGTCAAACAGCTCGATTTAATTGGAGCAAGCAAGTCGGCTCCTGACCTGCTCGGCGCCATCGGCGGGCGATCAGGATCAGACCAGCTATTCGCTTGAGCAAACGAAAATTAGAGATCGGCAACAAACAGGAGTAACACATGCGAGTGGCCGTCGTATGGAACGAGACAGGCGAGATCAAGCCGTCAGAGCAGCTTGAATCGGGGTGTTACCGCGAGGCGGTCCAATCCGTCCTAGCGGCTCTACAAGAGAGCGGGCACGAGACGTTGCTGTGTGAGGGCGATAAAGGACTGCTCCCTACTCTTGATCGTTTCATTCCGACCGACTCGCGAGCTCGCCCATCCGGCATCGTTTTCAATTTGGCATACGGAACTCAGGGCGAATGTCGTTGCATGTACGTTCCTGCAATACTCGAAATGGCCGGTGTTCCGCACACCGGCCCAAGTCCCTTGGGAGTAGGGTTGGCGTCCGACAAGGTCATTACTAAGAAGCTAATCCGCCATCGCGGCGTGTCGACGCCAAACTTTCTCGTGATGCGCCGCGGTACCGAGTGCACTGGCGACCTGCGATTCCCTTTGGTAGTGAAGCCCCGTCGCGAGTCCGCCAGCTTGGGATTGCGGCTTGTACATGAGCCAACTCAGTTGAGGCAGGCCGTAGAAGCCGTCGTCACGCAGTATAGACAGGATGCACTGGTAGAGGAATACATCGACGGCCGGGAGATCTGCGTCGCCCTCCTGGGAAACGAAGAACTGGAGGTGTTGCCGCCCTTGGAGCATGACTTCGGTGATCGCGAGACACGTCTCATCAGCTGGGAAGATAAGAAACATATGGCCCCCGCGGAGCCGCAGAAAGTCTGCCCGGCGCAGATCGAGAGCGAGCTCGCGGCGCTGTTGGGAGATATGGCGACTGCTACGTTCAGAGCCTGCCTTTGCCGGGACTACGCCCGTGTCGACTTCCGCGTCGACCGCTCGGGGCAGCCGTTCGTGCTTGAGATCAACTACTGCCCGTCACTCAATAATTCGCATTCTTACGTCCGGGCTGCGACGACCCGCGGATACAGCTTCCCGAAAGTGGTCAATCGCATCCTTGAGCTCGCCCAGACACGTTATTTCGGCGTCACCGCCCTGGCGGCCGAACACGTCCCGAGTCCGGATCAGATTTGTTCGCCCTAACTGTCGCTTGGTATGACCTGTCCTAGTCCCAGCATTCCATTGGTGGCGAACGTGATGGTTAGCGGACAATCTTGCCATGCGTTCCCCATCAACGTGGTCAGACCGGCTTTCGTCGCGGCGCGATGGTCATGAATATCCTACTCCAGCGACCTCTTCAGCCGCGCGAAGTGCGGATAGAGAGCGCCTTTCGAAGTGGCCGGCGCACTTGCTCGCTCTGCCGACAGTGTGATATTCGATCAGAACGTCGCACGTGCTTTTCCACATCCTCCAACCGGATTGTGTGCGTCAGCGCCTCGGAGCTTCCGGCGAACGTTGAATCTAAGGCTAATCTTTTCTTCTGAGGAACAGGCGGCGATCGTGGCGCTAAACTCTTGCATTCACTGTAACACTCACCTCACCTTGCCTTGCACGGGCAGCTTATGAATATGAAACCGGCTTGATGGTGGCTCAGGGGGTCAGACATATCCCCGATTGGGTGCGCGCTCGGGCCAACATATCGGGACTCGCCCGAGCTCGCGCGCGCCTCTAGCCAAGTATATTGAACATATGGAATTTCTGGCGGAACAAATGGCAGCGCTGGAGAGGGCTGCGGGCGCGCGAGACAGCGTCCAGCGGGCAGACGTTTCGGCATATTTTGATACCGGGAACCTGCGCGACGGTTGCCTCCACCGGCGGGCCGCCCCTCAACGGAGCAATGTGGCACCGCATACAGACAGCTTGCCAGGCCTACCGCAGCGGCCACTTTGCTCCCCCGTTTCCGCAATCGCTCCGTTAGCAGTCCCGATTGATGCTTGTGTGTTCCGCCACCTCAGGCCCTTACGCTTACGTCGTAATCGGTTAGGAAATCCTGGAGATTCAGGATACGCTCGATCCATCTAGCATCGCCTTGCGTGTCGAGCAGGGCGCGGCAGGCCTCTACAGAGAGGATCGGTGCCACCGCCGCGCTGCGGTTATGTAGCAGCGTAATAAATCGCGAGCGGAGCATTCGATCATAGGTCGGGTCCTGGATAGGCGGGTAAATGCTCTTGGCTCGCTGCACGACCGACTTCGGCAGCACGTCGGCTGTAGCGGCGCGCAGCAGGCTCTTCTCGCGCCCGTCGAAGGTTTTGTGAGCCCATGGGGTAGCGAACACGTACTCCACAAGCCGGTGGTCGCAGTAGGGTACCCTCACCTCGAGACCCGAAGCCATGCTCAGCCGGTCCTTGCGGTCGAGCAGCCTCGGCAGGAAGCGCGTGAGAAAGAGGTAACAGACCTCGCGCATACGGCGCTCGTGCGGATTGGCCGAATTCGGCCCGGTCAGTGCGGGCACTTCCGCAAGTGCGCTGCGGTAGTGATCGGCTAGGTAGTCGACGAGGTCGAGCTTCTCGAGCAACCCAGTGTCGAGGCAGTGCCGGGCGCTATCGAATCTGAAGTTTGACCAGGGAAACGTATCGGCCTGAACATTCATGGGATCGTGAAACCATGAGTAGCCGCCAAAAAGCTCATCGGCCGCCTCCCCGGACAAAGCCACGGTCGAGTGTGACCGAATTGCTCGAAATAGTAGATAGAGCGAGCTGTCGGTGTTTCCGTGGCTAAGCGGGAGGTCGCGAGCGTGAAGCGTGCTAGCACGCACGTTGGGCGCCATGAGCTCGTCTGCGGACAACGTAACCTCTGTGTGGTCGGTACCAACGAAATTCGCGACCTCCCGCGCGTACGGCCCATCAGGCGTGGCGCACATCGGTCCGGGAGTGAAGTTCTCAGCATATCCGACAAAGTCGAGCGCGACCGATCGGATGCGCCCGCTGCTGAAGCGAGCGGCTAGTGCGCTGATAGCCGAAGAGTCAAGCCCGCCTGATAGGAGCGTGCACAGCGGTACGTCCGCGATGAGCTGCCGGTGGATCGTGTCCTCAAGCAGTTCTCGGATACGGCGAACCGTGGTCGGTACGTCCTCGGAATGCTCGCTTTCCGTGAGCTGCCAATACCTCATATGTTGGATGCCTTTGCGGTTCACGCGAAGGATGTGACCGGGCCGCAACTCACGCATGCCACGGAAGACGGAGTTGTTTGGATCGGCGACGTTGCATAGGATACGACGAAGGCCGTCAACATCCACAGTTCGTTCCACGAGACAGTTGGCGAGAATCGCCTTTGGTTCGGAGCCGAACAACACGCCGTGTTCTGTCCGGTAGTAGTAAAGCGGCTTGATGCCTAGGCGGTCGCGTACGAGAAGAAGTTCGCGCTTGGTCGTGTCCCAGAGCGCGTAGGCGAACATTCCATTGAGTTCGCTCACGGCGGCGCGGGGATCGCGCAGGCCCCACTCGCGATGGACGTGCAGCACGACCTCAGTGTCGCTGCTAGTGTCGAATATATGACCAAGCCCAGCGAGCCGTTGACGCAGCTCGCGGTAGTTATAAACCTCACCGCTGTAGATAAGCACCAACGCAGGTCGGCCGTCCTCGTCCAACGTCATAGGCTGGCCACCGCGCTCGACGTCAATGATTGCTAGCCGACGGTGTCCTAGCGCCGCGGGTCCGTTGACCCAAGTGCCCTCGTCATCTGGACCTCGCAAGGCCATAGTGGTCGTCATTTTGGCAAACTCCCGTCGCGCGTCGGGAGATGATAGATCACGATCGAAGTCAATCCATCCACAAATACCGCACATATCTGGGCTCCTGCCTCGAGTGTCTGTTGCACCGTCGTACGAGCACAAGCGCTAGCGAACGCTCCCTATTTGCATCACTTCGTCCGAGTTAAGCAAAAGCTAACAGGCTTATTCGCGCAAGTTGAGTGGTAACACAGCACGGCGAAACGCGCGCCTACCTGTTGTAGCGGTAGCGCCAATCGCCCCGAGGTCATGCCTTCCAATTCACATTAATTGCCTGGGTACGCTCTCCAACCAAGAGACAACGAACCTTGGACGCCATGGCATCAAGCTCAATCGCAAGAAGGCGGAGTCTGCGGGATCCGACGGCCGTGCCGAACACTTGACTACCCCTGGCCGGGGCCGCAAGCTCAAGGACGTCGATCCGGTCGCCTATCCCACAGCAGTCCTAACCAGGATCGTCAACGGGCATCCAAACTGTGAGATGATCAGCTATCGCCCTGTGCCTACTACGCTCATCCCCTTAAAGCCGTCGCCTTCGCGTCCCTACCAGAAATTCGCAAGATTACGATGCCTTGGGTATTGTAGCGGTAGAAGCGTTCGATGGAAGCGAGGATGTCATCGGCGGACGTGGTCCATTGAATTGCCGCGTCCGGTGCTCATCGGGTCCTTCGATCGGGACACCCGAAACCAATACCATGAATATGCTGCGAACTAACTCAGAAATGATCTGAGGCCGGCAAACTGGACCATTTTTGGCTAGAGTTGGCGCTGCGTAAATCCCTCGACTGGGAGGAGCGACGACGATGAAGGCCTCGAAGTTTTCGGACGCCCAAAAGGCGTTCATTCTCAAGCAGGGCAACGACGGGGTCCCGGTTGCGGAGATCTGCCGCAAGGCCGGGATCAGCCAGGCGACCTACTTCAATTGGAAGAAGAAGTATGACGGTCGGCTGCCGACCGAGATGCGCCGGCTGAAGCAGCTCGAGGACGAGAACGCCAAGCTAAAGAAGCTGGTAGCCGATCTGTCGCTCGACAAGGAGATGTTGCAGGACGTGATCCGCCGAAAGCTATAAAGCCTGGTCGGAAGCGCAAGCTCGTCGATGAGGTTTGTGGTGAGTGGCAAGTCTCGATCCGCAAGGCTTGTGAGACCCTCGAGTTCGATCGCTCGACCTACCACTACAAATCTCGTCGCTCCGGCCAGGCCGCCCTCGAAGCTCGGATCAAGGAGATCTGCCATGTTCGCGTACGCTACGGCTATCGCCGCGTCCACGTCCTGCTCCGCCGCGAGGGATGGCGTCATGGGCAGAACACGACCCGTCGCATCTATCGCGAATTGGGCCTGCAATTGCGCAATAAATCGCCGAAGCGGAGGGTCAAGGCCAAGCTGCGCGATGACCGCAGGCCAGCGACGCGCGCCAACGAGACCTGGGCGATGGACTTTGTTCATGACCAGCTGGCCAATGGTGGCAAGCTCCGGGTGCTCACGATTATCGATATCTTCTCCCGCTTCTCGCCCGCCCTGGAGCCGCGGCTCACTTTCCGCGGCACCGATGTTGTGGAGGTGCTGGAAAGGGTTTGCAACGAAGTGGGCTTCCCGGCGACGATCCGCGTCGACCAAGGCAGCGAGTTCGTGTCGCGTGACGTCGACCTCTGGGCCTACCAGCGCGGCGTCACGCTGGACTTCTCACGCCCGGGCAAACCGACCGACAACGCCTTTATCGAAGCGTTCAATGGCCGCTTCCGGGTCGAATGCCTCAATGCCCATTGGTTCCTGTCGCTTGCGGACGCCCGGGAAAAGGTGGAGACTTGGCGCAGATACTACAACTGCGCATCAGAACACCCATCTGGCTATGTGATTGAAGAGAAGAGATTTTGTTGAGCGGGATGCGATCCCGCGGGGTATTT
>NZ_LBJZ01000116.1:0-7978 GCF_028128935.1 Bradyrhizobium sp. CCBAU 11361 | reverse complement strand
CGATGATCGCGGAAACGAGTTTGGCAACATGGAAGGGACCTTGCGCCACTACCACCCCAAATTCGGTCAGATGGCCGCGGAGCGCATTGATGGTTTGGGTGCGCTGACGCACCAGGAGGTCGCGGGCGCGAAACACAATGGCCGCGGCCTGTTGCGCCTCGCTCTTCACCGCCACGAAACGCATCGTCGGCCGCTGGGCGGCTTCGCAGATTGCTTCCGCATCCGCGGCATCATTCTTCTGCCGCTTTACGAAAGGCTTTACATAGTCTGGCGCAATGAGTCGCACCGCATGCCCTAATCTCCCGATCTCGCGCCCCCAGTAGTGGCTGCTGGCGCAGGCCTCCATGGCGACCGTGCACGTCGGCTGCGCGGCAAGACATTTAAGGACCTGATCCCGGCGCAGCTTGTTGCGGAAAAGCACGGTTCCTGATGCATCCGCGCCGTGCATCTGGAACACATTCTTCGCGAGATCCAACCCGATTATGCTAACTTCCGACATGGACGCCTCCGTTCAAGTGATGGTCAACGACACCACTTTGGCACAGCGATGCCGTGAGGGGGCGTCCACCCCATCAACTTGCCCGATCACAAGGTCCATAGCGTTCGAGAGGCCATCCAGGCGGCCGGAGCTAGCCTGCTCTATCTTCCGTCCTACAGTCCAGACTTCTACCCGATTGAAATGGCCTTCTCCAAACTGAAAGCGCTGTTGCGGGCCGCCGCAGCGCGCACCATGCCCGATCTCTGGCAAGCAATCGCCAACGCTCTCAAACGCTTCTCACCCGAGGAATGTCAAAATTATCTCGTCGCGGCTGGTTACGACGCAACGTGATCGGAAAGCGCTCTAGGAGCTGGGAGCGATGCGCGTCCAATTCTTAGGCGACAGATTTCATCCCAGCGTTCGCGTCGTGCAGCCTTTCGATCCGCCCGCAATTGTGCAAGGCCGGGCGGGAGCGTGGAACTGCCAGTCTTCGGTCGTTGCACGGACGCCATGATTTGCACGGCGGCGGCTATGCTGTGACGATGGCGGCCGACCGCGTGGCGCAGGGCCTCACCCAGACTGTTGAGCAGGTGCCAGCGGTCCGCCACCTGCACCGCGTCGGGGGCGCCGCAGCGTGCGCCATCAGTATAAAGTCCCGCACGATCGCGGGCGACGACCTTGATCTCCGGCCAGCGCTTCAGCCAGCTCGCAACACTGCCGGCGTTACGATCGGGAAGCAGGTCAAGCACGCAATTGCGCTCCAGATCGCAGATGATCGTTCCACATCGCTGGCCACGACGCCAAGCCCAATCGTCGATGCCGACGACGGTCGGGGCAACGAAATCCGGCAAGGGTGTCGCCGCTGACTGGCATGGCCAGTTTGCGCGACAGGCGCGAGCCGGGCTCACCGCCGACCGCAAAGCCGATCGCCAGCTGGCTCTCGCCGAGGCGGGTTGTGCGTCTTGCTTTCGGCCGCACCGTTGCCGGTAGCCGCTCAGTGAATATCCGACGCGGGCATTGCGGATTCGCGCATCGAAAGCGTCGCGCCTGAAGCCGGATTTCGACAACCCGCCCCTGCCATGGCAGATCGGCTAAGCGTCGCTCGTAATGGCTGTGGACGTGACCCGTCTGGCCGCCGCAACAGGGGCAGAGCGAGACCGCTGACTTTGGCCGAGCCACGAGCACCCCCCTGTCGGTCTGGGGAAGGATCTCGACAATCGAACGTTCGGGGGAAACCAGTGAGCGGAAGGCATGGAGCAAGGCGAATTACGGGCGTCGACTGCGATTCCGACCTTAGCCGAGCACGCCGCCAATCAGCAGCGCAATGCCGAGCAGCGAGGTTGCGATCGGCCGGCGGATAAAGGGGTCGGAGACACCATGGGATGCGCCTGCCGCTCAGGCGGCTGTTGCCGGGATCATGGCTGTTTGGCTCCAGATCCCGATGGTTGAGCCCCCGGCCCTGGCGCCGGACCGGTCTGGCCCTTCTGGTCGCCCTCACTGCTGCTCCGCTTGGCGCAAAGCTCGCCGTCCTTGCCTTGTCCGTCCTTCAGCCCGTCCTTCTGACCGTCCTTGGCCTGGCCATCCTTCTTCTGGCCATCCGGCGCACGCGTGCGCTTGCGCGGGACGAGGTCGGCCGACGGGGTCTGCTCGTCGCGGCCGACGATCACCTTGGAGCCGTCGGACAGATTGGCGAAGCCTGCGGTCACGACCTTGTCGTTCGCCGTCAATCCGCTCGCAATGACCGCGTCATGCTCGTTCTGCTGGGTCACCGTCACAGGCTTGGCCGAGACGATGTCGCCCTCGCCGATGACATAGCTGAAGGTGCCGATCGGTCCGCGCTGCACCGCCGACGTCGGCACCACCAGCGCCTGCGACAAGGTCTCGACCTTGAGGCGGACATTGACGAACTGGCCCGGCCAGAGCTGGTAATTGGCGTTGGGGAATTCAGCCTTGAGCCTGAGCGTGCCGGTGGTCTGGTCGACCTGGTTGTCGATGCCGGTGAGCTTGCCGCTGTCGATCACGGTGACGCCGTCATTGCCGAACACGTCGACCGACAGCGCGCCTTTGGCAGCGGCGGCATTGACCCGCATGATCTGCTGCTGCGGCAGGCTGAACCACACCGCGATCGGCTGCAATTGGGTGATGACGACAAGGCCGGTGGTGTCGGGGGCGTGGATGATGTTGCCCTGGTCGACCTGGCGCAGGCCGGCGCGCCCCGAGATCGGCGCCACGATCTTGGTATAGCTCAGCGTCGCCGCCGCATTGTCGATCGCGGCCTGGTCGGCCTTGACCAGCGCCTCGGTCTGGGCGACCAGCGCGCGCTGGGTGTCGGCCTGCTGCTTGGAGCCGGCGTTGGAGGCGGCGAGCTGCTCGTAGCGCGTCAAGTCGATGCGCTGGTTGGCGAGCTGGGCTTCGTCCTGGGCCTTCTTGGCAACCGCCTGGTCGTAGGTCGCCTGGTACGCTGCCGAGTCGATCTCGCCGAGCACGTCGTCCTTCTTAACGTCCTGGCCTTCGGTGAACTTCACCGCGATCAGCTTGCCGTCGACCTGCGAGCGCACCGTGACCGTGTTGAGCGCGCGGATCGCACCAACGCCATCGAGATAGACCGGGACATCCAGGATGCGGGGCGTTGCCGCCAGCACCGGCACCGGCAGGTCGGGCCGCTGGTTGCGGCCGTTCGCCTGCTGCGGCTGCTGATGCATCACGGTCCAGCCGAGATAGCCGAGGCCGCCGAGGATCGCGAGCGTGACCAGAGTCAGGATGAAGCCGCCGCGCGACGATTTCCTCGCCGTCCCCGCCTTCGCGTCATCCTTCTTATCCGGCTTAAAGAGCATTGACCGGTTTCTCCATGCGCGGCTCCCAGCCGCCGCCGAGCGCCTGGCCCCCCCCCCCCCCCCCCCCCCCCCCCCCCCCCCCCCCCCCCCCCCCCCCCCCCCCCCCCCCCCCCCCCCCCCCCCCCCCCCCCCCCCCCCCCCCCCCCCCCCCCCCCCCCCCCCCCCCCCCCCCCCCCCCCCCCCCCCCCCCCCCCCCCCCCCCCCCCCCCCCCCCCCCCCCCCCCCCCCCCCCCCCCCCCCCCCCCCCCCCCCCCCCCCCCCCCCCCCCCCCCCCCCCCCCCCCCCCCCCCCCCCCCCCCCCCCCCCCCCCCCCCCCCCCCCCCCCCCCCCCCCCCCCTGCGAGTTGGGCCTGCGACAGCGCGTCTTCCGCCTGGAACAGGGTCAGCTGGGTGTTGAGCACGGTCACGATGTCGGTGGTGCCGGCGCGCAATTGCTGCTCCGACAGATCGAACGCGCGGCGCGAGGCGGTGACGACATCGCGCTGCAATTGCAGCTTGATCGTGGTCTGCTTGATCGAGAACAGCGCATTGTCGACGTCGGCGAAGGCCTGGACGATGGTCTTGCGATAGGTCTGGAGCAGTTCGTCCTGCCGCGCCTTGGCAAATTCGAAATTGCCGAGGATCTTGCCGCCGTCGAAGATCGGCTGCGTGGCACTGCCGACGAGCTGGAAGAAGGCCGCATGCGGCTGGAACAGCGACACCAGCGCCGAGCTCTGATAGCCGCCATTGCCGGTGAGCTGGATGGTCGGAAAGAACTGCGCGCGGGCATTGCCGATGTTCGCGGTCGCAGACGCAAGCTGCGCCTCCTGCCGGCGAATATCCGGCCGCTGCGTCAGCAGCTCCGACGGCAGGCCGGGCGTCACGCGCGGGATCGCGATCCGGTCCAGGGAGCCGCCGAGCACGCGCACGCTCTCGGGCGGGCGCGAGACCAGCACGGCGAGCGCGTTGACGTTCTGGTCGAGCGTCTGGCGCAGCGGTGGCACCAGCGCCTTCTGGTTGGCGAGCACGCTCTCCTGCAGGGCGACGTCGAGATCGGTGCCGGTGCCGGCCTTGCGGCGCTCCTTGACGGCATCGAGGATGCGCTGCGCGCTCGCGATGTTGCGCTGGGCGGTGCGCAGGCGGTCCTGCGAGGCCAGCACCTGGAAATAGGCATTGGCGACGGCGGCGAGCGTCGTCAGCGCGACGGTGTCGCGATCGAAGCGGTTAGCTTTGGCGGTCTCTTCCGCCGATTGCAGGGCATCGCGGTTCTGGCCCCAGAAATCGAGCTGGTAGCTCGCGCTGAGCGAAGCCTGGTAGTTGACGACCTCACGGCCACCATTGGTGAGACCCGAGGCTGACGACCTGGAGGTGCGCGAATAGGTCTCCTGCCCGGTGCCTGAAAGGCTCGGCAGCAGCGCCGCGCCCGCCTGGCGCGCCTGGGCGTCCGCCTGGACGATGCGCGAGACCGCGGCGGCGATGTCGAGGTTGACGGTCTGCGCCTCTTCCATCAGCTGCGTCAGCTCCGCCGAGCGGAAGCCGCGCCACCAATCCAGCGACGGCGGCGCATCCCCCTTCCCGGCGTATTTGTACTGCGCGGGGACATCGAGCGCGGGATCCGGAAGGTCCTGGGTTAGCACGCAGGCACCCAAGCTCGACGCCAGACACGCGACCGCGACGGCTCGCAGCGTCCGGGACGAATGCAGAGAAAGATTACTGCTATACCGCGCGCTGCCCGGCTCCTTCGTCAAGGCTTTCCGACCGCTTTCCGACAGGGGCGTGGGTGATACTTCGGAGCCATGCGGTTAGGACGCAAGGCCAAGGGCATTGCAAGCGCCGATCCAAGAACCGCGGCGGCCCCCAGCCACTGCGTTGCGGTCAGGGTTTCCCGAAGGAAGATGGACGCCAAAATAGATGTAAACACGGGAACTAGTGGCAGCAATAATGCGGCGGCGGTCGCGCTCATTCGCTGCAGCGCAATCCCGTAGAGGAGAGAGGGGATGGAAAGAAGCAGCAATCCGGATACGACCACCGATACAATATCGGCCATCACCACAGAGAGCGTCGGCATTGGACGGACGCCAATCCACGCAAATACGACCACCGTCAACGCAACGATCTGGCTTGCCGTCGTAAGTCGCAATGCATCGACACTTTGCGACATCACACGGACTGCTACGTTGTAGAGTGAGGCGAATAGCACACCGGCGAGAACGAGAGCGACTCCCAGTCCCCGCGTTGCGGACGGATCAGAGTCAGGGGTCCAGCTCAAAAAGCCGACCCCGGCAGAAGCCAACATACAGAGGAAAATGATAGCACGGTTAGGGACCTCGCCAAGGATTAACCATGCAAGCAGTATGACCATCGGCGATTTAACTGCGAACAGCATCGCTTCTACCGACGCCGGCAGCATCGATAGCCCGAAGATCGAAAGACCAGACGCAAGCGCCGGCTGCAGGATGCCGGGAAGGCCAGCACCCCAATCGCTCAAGCGAGGCGGCGCGCCTGAGCAGATGGATAGTACGGTCAGGCTTGCAGCACTTACAGCCAACTGCCCTGTCAGAAGCGAGAGCGGCTCTATGCAGCAGAGCGCGGCCTTGGACAGAACGTTGCCCATGCTCCAGCTGACCGTCGCGAGTGTTCCGCAAAGAAGGGGTAGGAAAAGAGATGGGCCGCGCATCGCTCGGCGCTCCGATTGCGTAGCCTGTTTGACACTCAGATAGTGCAAGCGCCGGTGGAAGAGGGGGATTGAAGTTCAAGTCGAGCCACGCATGAGCCGACTCTAGCTTCTGAAATAGCCCGCGAAATTGCCAGCCCTACGCGTTAGGCTGATCACTTGGATAAAGGTGCTCTCTTGCGGGAATAAGGGGCGTTGAATAGGCATAGTTTAGTTCGCGGTGTCTAGGGGGAGAACTGGCGATGACGATAGGCAAACCGAAGACTGGTGTGGTTTTGCCAACATCGGGCATGCCGCCTTGTATCCCCGAAAAGGTCCTGCAGGCACCTACCAGGACTGGTTGGCTACACCGGTGCAGCGCCGCAACCGATCCTGTTGCCACTATACGCCCAGAGGTCTGCTAATCTGGCAGATGCACCATGAGCGCGTTTAGCTCATTGGCTGAGTGGCCGCCTCAACGATAAGGCAAGCGATTAGGGTAATATTCGAGCTTTCAGGAGCCATCATGCCCCCTACTATATTTCAAAAGAAAGCAGACTCCGATGACGTACAGCCAGCAGTTTTGAAGTGGAAGTGCTTTCGTGCCTTTGTGGTGGTTTAACGCGGTCATCTTCACAAACGTGGCTGTGAATCTGACATCGAATCCGTCAGCCAACTCCCGGCGCGCCTCCAGGGTCAGGCGCTTCATCTTCCGAAGTGGCGGAGGGACGATCGGCATAGCGCTGATGGATCGTCAGGAGGTCGATCTCATTACACGCCCATGGAGTTTTCGCCCATGCGCTTTGGCGCTGGCGAGCGCCTCTCGCGACAGATAGGCCCATCCCAAAGCGAGCTCGGCCGGCGAGCGCTGCTCGTGTGGGATGATCTTGTGGAATGGCCCATGCCGCTCGCCGCCGACAAGGGCGCCGCAGCTTGTAGGAGCGCTCGAAATTGGCGCTGTCCTAGAGCACGAGCCGAAGGCAAGTCTGTGCGTGAAAGGGATCGGCGGTCATAGGCGGGGCGGCCGACTACCGCATCTGCACCGGACATTCTGCCACCGAGGGTAGGCGCAGCTAAGGGCCGGGTCAATGCGCAGGGCTTGATCCGGTGAGCGCAGTCCGTGCTGATGTCCGAAACCATACGCGTCAAATGTAAGTAGAACGCCAAAGTGTCTGCGCACGCGACATTGAGCGGAAAAATCGTGAGCGATTCCTCTCGTTTGCACTGGCCAAATCATGCAGCAGCTAGCGGCGAGGACGACAGGATGGGAGGTGCGGTTGAATGCAAATCAGACAAGCAAGACGGCGGCGCCGGTCGATGGTCAAAGGCTGCCACCGAGAATGTGAACAAAAAAGTCGTGATCAATCTGAACTCGGCCGGCGAGGGCACGACCTGTGTCGTGGAAGCTCCGTCTCAGATCGTTGATTTAGCTGAGATACGCACCGTCATCGGCATCTAAGTGCAGACGCCCTCGCTAATCGGGCATCTATTACTCGGATCCGTACGTGATGCCCCTCGGGCGCTTGGCTTCATACCGCTGGGTTTCATAGGCCGCCGTTATTCCCTCAAGATCTGATTTTAGCTTTTCGAACGCAACTTGCTGCGCATCGAGTGCGGCTGAGCAATTCTTGCTGAATTCCTCACTTTGAAGTTTTCCCTGCTCCATCATTTCGAAGATGGTTCTGTCCTTGCTTTGTCGTGCATCTGAAAGAACCGATCGAATATCCTGTGCATCTCGCTCTACGGCCACTACCGCATCGTTGACCGATGATCGCATCGCCTCCAGCGCATTAGGACTCACGCCCGCCAAGATCGCTTCCCCCAGCGCGCGCCCGCGCCGACAACTGTGTCGATTCTCGAATTGCCCATGTTGTAGTTGCTGGTCTCTTCCACTGAGGACTATAAGGGCAACCGCCGCAGCCTCAGTGATCTGAGGCCGGCAAACTGGACCATTTTTGGCTAGAACCTATCTCAAAATTGAAGATCAGCGTCGATCGGCTATAAAGGAAAGATGATTCGGCTGACGGACGAGCAA
>NZ_LBJZ01000115.1:0-7730 GCF_028128935.1 Bradyrhizobium sp. CCBAU 11361 | reverse complement strand
CGATAGCTTTGGCGGATAGTGTCTAGATTGGGGAATCATATACTTGGCAAGTAGACCGACGCACTGAGGTTCTATCCGAACGCTGATTGCCATTTTGGTTGTCGTTTGCCCTACCGCACAGGCGATCATCAGCCTCAATGGCAGCGATCAAGCGGTCAATTTTTCTGACTGTGCTTTTCGACACTGAAACTCTGCTTTCGAAGGGAATTCTTCATTGTGAGCGCGCTTTGCGCAATGAACTTTGTCGGCATGGGCGGAACTGGCGGCGGTGCCGTCTACGTCGGCAACGGCAAGATTGTCGCGATGGACGTTGGAAACCTTCGCATAGGGGCACCTACATCGAGCAATGCGGTCGCATAAAGGGGACTGTCAACCTATATGCGCCAACCGGCGGTATGCAGGTACCGGCAGACAGCAGATGGAACCTGACGCTCGATTGGCCTGCCAACTTCTCAGATGGGAAGCCACAGGCGCTCATGGTTGAGGGTAGCCCGGTACACGTCATACTGAAGTGGCCGGTCATCAACGAATCAGCAGGCTTGCCTGAAAGCCCTTAAGCTCACTGAACAAGACGGCGGAAAAAATCTAACTAACGCGCTTTCGATGTAGGCGATGAGATTACTCGCGTTCGCCATCCACGAACTGGATGCATCCCATCGACACTTTCAATTTTACAGATTTCAGCCAAATACCCATAAGTCGATCGCCGGTTTCCGGAAAGCACATTTCACGAATGTCGTGTGACAATGGATCCTTTTTGTTTTCAGCATAGTCGCAGGCCAATTCAAGCTTCTCGTGGCTACATCCCCAACGACACCGCTCAATCTTTGAAATGCGCGGATGGCCAATCGCAACGTCTGGCGCGCAATCGATCGCGTTGTCGCCTCCCCCTTTGCCATCATACTAAAGGCCTCCAAAAAGATCGGCTCTCACGCACACTGTTTGGCCGGGTAAATGCGTGCGCTGCATAGAACTCGGGCAGGCGAACTGCCCTCTACACCGGTGCGGGCTGGACTTGTTGCCCTGACCAGGCGGGCAGCGTCGACAATCCGCCGCTGTCGCGGCCTCCAAGCAAAGCAGTACAGTCAGCTATCTAACTACCTTAAGTGCAAGACACATATCCTCCGGCCAGGACGAGGCACTGATGTCGATCCGTGTGATGAGACCAGCCTCGCGATCTTACTGTCCGCCCCCGTACGTCGCGTGATCGTGGATTCTCACTCTGCTCGCGTGCTCAGCTTTCGTCGGTGGGCGGCGCCCACACCCGCTTCCTACAGACTGACGTCCCCCTATCTCATTCTACGCGCCGCCGCTCTTGGAACATATCAAGACGCGGTTATGCCTTGTCAGCAATCCTTGCATCACCATCGGACCGAGTGGTGGACGTGCGCGATCTGCCGGTCTTGGATCTCAGCGCGCACAGCTTCCAGGAGCCCGTCCGCACGCTCAGCATGCCAGGCATCTCCAGTCAACGATCGCGGAGACAAACTTCAGTCGTATGTAGCGGATGTTGGTTCTGGGTTGCCTGGCATGGGCTGGGCCATCAATGTCTGGCATGATGAGAAGTCCGGTTTTGGGCCAGCTAACGGCGCATCTTCAGCAACAGCTTCGTCCAGCGCCAAGCGCTCTGTATGGCACTCCGGCTCGCGAGCCCTCTGGTTACGTCTCGATCGCTATGCCACGCGGCAAGAAATCCCGCAGCAGTTTGGGCAGCCGCTTCTCGACTTGCCGTCATCAGCGGCGTCCCAGCTGGTTGGAGTCACTGCCATTGCCCGACGCGCTCGACCGGCTCGACGGTCCAATCAAATGACGGGTCATCTACAACGCTGTTCGCAGCGCTCTATACCCTCGATTCCGGCTTTGCGATCCAGCGGCACATGCCTGCCACCCTCTCTCCTCGGCGACCGTGCGTGCGCACCATGCCTGGTGCAGCAGCCATTCATTCTAGCGTCGCGTCTGCCGTCTCGCGAACGGGGAAGCACGACACAACCGTTACCCAGCCTGCCCTGCATTTAACTACTCTGGAGCAACACCGTGGAACTTGACCCCTCCAATTCACGCATACAGGACCTCGAGAATCGCATCGACCTTCAACTCGACATCGTGGCTGCCCTCATAAGCGAAGAAGGCAACGAGCTCGAAGCGATCCGACTGCTTAACGCACTCACAAACCAAATGATTACGGCGGAACTGGAGCTCGGCCAGCCCGGCGACACGAGAACCGCTGGCCGCGCTGGCGACCGGCGAACAGCGCGACTGTCGCGAGACCGTGGCGTTTACGACCCCGAAGACCTTCAGGTTTTGGGACGTCTTCTCGATCAGGCAGTGGCGGCATTACCGGCAGTGCTGCGAACTCCCGCCAACCAATTGAAGATCGCCAAACTAATTCTGTCACGTGCAGCAGCGGGCTGAGATTTCATTTGGCTTTTTCTCGAAACGTTTATCGCTGGGCTGAAAGTCGTGCTACGGCCGTACGCATCAGGGATCGACGGCTCGGGGTTTCTGGGCTCACCGTCCCGTAAGCGCGCCGCTTCCGCTGGCTTTCCATACCGCAACTGCTCGCTACCATGTTCGAAAGCAGGCGCCCCTATTAAACCACCTCGCGCCGGAGATGCCACAGCTACATTCGATCCAGCTAGACCTTGCTGTTCCTCGAGCACCTGATAGCTATGGTGTCTTATAAGGCTCACGCGTCGGCAGCCTGCCGGCCAGAAATGCCCCCTGCAATACAGGTCAGTACACGTTCGCGAAGATCCATCGACAGCGGCTTCGCCATGCCCGCCGGCCTCCCGTCCGGCCAGACGAATGCGCGAGCGGGAACAAGATCTGATCGATGCCCATCAGACGACGATCCTGACTCTGCTGGTATCGGCTTCGCGCTTACCCACGGTCATTCGCGATGGACGACCGGAAGCCCCCTATTCTTCAGACGCGCCGCGTCAGGACAGCATCGTGCGCGAGCCTGCGCCAGGCCAGAGATGAAATTGAGATTGCGCGGCAGCTTTCGGCGGAGGTCAATGCCGTCTCCATTGGCTCATTGCCAATCCTTTTGACGCTCGTCAGCTTCTCGAAAGCTCACTCTCTTAGCATGGGAGAGCGGATGTCTAGACGGCGATGCCGCCTATCCATCGTAATGGAGCACCCGATGCTCGGAATAACGGCAAGCGTGGCTGGCGCCATTTTGCCGGCAGCTCGGAGGCTGCACTCCACACGAGCCTTCGAAACGCTTCTCTGGAGGTCGCAATGCAAATGGCCTCCGTCGAACTAGGGCTCGAGCCGACCTTTCAAAGGAGGAACAGAATGGATTTCAACTCAATCAGCCCAACGAACACGAGCCCGCAGCCCGATTCACCATCACCGCCCGCGGACCCAGCGGGCTTTGAGCACCTGCTGAGCGAGTTCGAAGGTAGTGCTCCGCCACGTGCTGCGGGGTCTCCCGTGCAGCAGGGCGAAGCCTACTCGCCATATCTGGACGCCGGGCATCCCTATTCGCAATACTTGGAGTCGGGGCATCCCGATCCATCACTGTTGGATTGGGACGATGATCTATATGCGCCGGCTGCGCCCTCCCCCGGGCCATTGGTGGCCGACAGGGAAAGCTCTCCGCAACCCGGCTCGCAGCAGCCGATTGCTCAAGCCATCGCGGAACTCCCCGAGTTCGATCCTGAGCTGATTTGGCAGCATGTGGAAGCCGGCCGATCGCAGGCTGGACCATCGCAAGCCGGGCCGTCGCGAGCCGGGCCGTCCTCGTCCGCCGGGGCTGCGCTGTTGGAACTCACAGATTTCATTCCAGAAAACGAACGTTTTATAGCCGACCTCTGGGTCTTCTTGCCCCATACGGCCTCGGATGCGCAGATCAACATATTAAGCAGGGCCGGACTCTTGCCTACCAATACCTCCCCGACCACAACTTTCACCATGCTGGGTATGCCCCACACGGCCGAATTGCGACAAGATGGGCTTGTTAGTGTCAAACCGTCGCTGAACGCAGGCGCTTGGCCTGGACAGCCGCACGGCGACGCGCCCACCGAATAGGTATTCCATAGCCCAGCCCGCGGCACGGGCATAGCCGTGCTGCCAGCAGACCTTCGGGACGTCGTCGACGGCAGGAGCATTTGGCGACGTCCTTTCGGACGGCGTCGTCACCCTATGGACGCAGGCTTGACGCTTTGCGGAATCGCCACGGCATGAGGTCTTCGATTCCGACCTCATGCCCGGCACAAGCAGATCGGCCGGATGGCGTTTTCGACCGGATTGGTGTCGAGCTCGAGACGACCGTCGTCGAGGAAGCGGGTCAGTCCCCGCCAATGATTGAGCGTAGCGGATGTTATCGGCGAGCAGAGCGTGCTCGCAGGCTCGATGATCCGTTCCACTCGCGGAATGGGCAGGCAAGCAGCCGCGATTGCGATGAGAACCTTGATCAGGATCGCTCT
The DNA here is from genome assembly GCF_028128935.1 of Bradyrhizobium sp. CCBAU 11361. Classification (NCBI taxonomy): domain Bacteria; kingdom Pseudomonadati; phylum Pseudomonadota; class Alphaproteobacteria; order Hyphomicrobiales; family Nitrobacteraceae; genus Bradyrhizobium; species Bradyrhizobium sp. CCBAU 11361. The sequence goes on along the minus strand of NZ_LBJZ01000115.1, from coordinate 3,297 downwards.
GCGATCGGCCCTGGATGACCGTCTCGGCTCTTTCCTGCGCCGCGTCCAGGATGCCTTGCGCGATCTCCACGTCTTCGAGCGGCAAATGGTACTGATCTGGCCGCAGCTTCTCGGACTTCGAACCGAACTTTTCGCGTCGCAATTCGCCGAGGATGACCTCCAGCCGACGCCGGGCCTCCTCCGACGCCGCCAGTGCCCCCCTGATGCTCGCTCAAGGCCGCCTGCGTTTGCGCCAAACGCGCCTGCAGGCGTTCGTTTTCATCGCGCAGCGCCGCGATGCTCATGCGCTATTTCGAGCACATCGTCGCCGCGCATGCCACGTTCAAAATAGTTTCCGAGTCATTCTGTCGCAGTCATCCCGCCGCTTGCTGGCGTCGTGTTTCCTCCGGGCGGACCAACCTCCAATCCAGACCCTCGAATAAGGCCGCGAACATCGCCGGCGACATGCGCATCACGCCGTCCGCGATCGCTGGCCAAGCGAATTGCAACCTTCAAGGCGTTTGTTCACCAACACCAGGCCCGTTTGGTCCCAGACCAAAATCTTGATCCGGCCCGCTCGTTTTGATCGGAACACGAAGGCTGCGCCACTGAATGGGTCGAGACGAAGCATCTCCTGAACCTTCGCCGCAAGCCCATCGTGGCCACAGCGGAAGTCGATCGGCCGCGTCGCGATGTAAATCTTCAGATCGGCACCGGCCGCGATCATCGTGACGCTCGCACTGCGCGGATCACCGAGACAGCTGCTTGGCATCATTGGCCGTATCCGTCGGCAGCACGACATCGCCGATCTCGATCTCAAGCTGATCGCCGGAACGTGACGCTCCTCCAACGCGCTTTCCACGACCAGCGGTGCGAATGTCGACTGCAATGCCTCGCACGGCCGCAACATGCCCCGCTGTCGAAACCGCGTCGCCAATCGTAGATCTGCCAGCGCGTCGCTCCGTGCTTGCGTGCCACCTCGGACACCTGGGCACCCGGTAACAGACTCTCGGCGGCGGTCCGAGCTCGCTCAGCATCGGAACGCACGCGACGTCCCGAGGGCCCTTCAAGAACCGCCAGCCGGCTCACCGACCTTGCCGACGAGCCGTCCAAATGGACGTCCTTTTTTGCTGTTCAATCCCATCCAAACCTCCGTTCCAAGTGGGAGGCTTCTTCGCACATTCGTTCTACTCTGAAGCCAGGGTATCGGCTTCGCGCTTACCTCTGCTGTAGGCCACGCCCGATATCACCATCGAGGAATTGCGCGATAGCTTGAGCAAACAAGGCCTATCCCTTGGTTATGGCACGATCCGCCGCTTCTTCGAGCGTCACGAGATCGCGCGTAAAAAAAATCGCCCATGCCACAGAGCGGGATCGCCCGGATGTCTTGACGCGGCGCGAGGCCTGGCGTGAGAGCCAGGACAAGCTCAATCGGAACCGGCTGATGAGACCTGGGCATCGACCAACATGGCGCGAACACATAGCCGTTGCCAGCGCGGCGAACGGCTGCGGGCCAGCGTTCCTCACGGCCATTGGAGAACAACTACCTGCGTAACCGCTCTAACCACACGCGGCATCATCGCAACTTGGGTGCTCGATGGTCCCATCAACCGCGATGCCATCGAGACCTATGTCGAAAAGGTGCTCGTCCCCGAGCTTCCAACCGATGCCATCGTGATCATGGACAACCTCTCTAGCCACAAAGGGCCGCGTGTCCGCGAGATGATCGAGGCTGCCGGCGCAACGCTCCTTTATCTTCCGCTCTACAGCCCCGTTCAACTCTAGAGAACGCCTTCGCAAAGCTCAAAGCAAATCTGAGAAAGGCTGCCGAATGCACTGTCGTGCGGTCTCTGGGACGCTATCGACCGCATCATCGACACTTACACGCCCGCAGAATTCTCAAACTACTTCGCTGCCGCAGGATATTTGCCACCCGACCGGCTAACGCTCTAGTGGGCCTCACCTGGAGCAAACCGCACTGAGAGCAGGAGGCCATGCGCAGGGTCGAACAACAGGACGACGGGCCGCGGGCGCATGGCAGAAAGAAAACAAGTAGCGTTCGGAACACGCCACATGATTCCAAAAGCGGCATGACAACCAGTAACAACGCGTGCTCGCTTAAAGCGCCTTTGAATTATTCGAATCGCGCCTGGCAATACGACGGTCATCGGAACTTCAACAAACATCTATAAACTTCATTGAAGCGCCGAGAGCGGCTCGATAGGCAAGCGGGCTGCGGCCCTGATGTCCTACTTGCTGGGACAAGCCACGGACCCTCGGTTAGCTTTTTGCAAGGTACTTCCTTGTATCAGGACATCGAGGAGTGTTGAGATGGATCAGTTCTCATCCGAGCAAGTGCAGGTGCGAGATGCTATCGTGAGCGTCGCATTTGATAAAGCTTGGCGCTTCATCGAGAAGGATCCGTTGCTGGCGCATAATCTCAAGACGGTCCTTCATAGCCGACTGCGAACTTTCCTTGAGTGTTCGATAAGGAACGGCGAACGGAATACTTTGAATCTTGCAAACGAGGCGATACGCAAGTTGCGGGCTGAACTGGCGCCGTCGAGCGAGCAATAAGGCGCTTGCACCTCTACTGCCAGGTGGGTTTGGCTTCGTTAAGGCTCTTGGGAATCTTATGCGGCAGGAAAACAACCGGGTCAGAGCGTGGTCCAGCTGACCTTCCTCCACTCATGTTCTGCCCCGCTGGAGACGAGCACGTTCGGGACGACTGTTGGCTGTGCAGCTTTTCTGGCGACCCGCTCCTTCTGTCGCTAACTAGCTAGCGCCAAAGCCAGGCTGGGCCAACCTGTTCCGTGCATGTTCGCGGTTCAGAGAGTTCGGCAAATGACCGCTGATCGAGGACGCGTCTCGGGCGCTGAGGCTCATCCTTCCGGCAGGAAGCTCATGAGCGATGCGGTGATGGTCGATCACAGACCTCGATCGCTTGTAGCTCCGGACCTACTACAAGTGTAGCACGATGTTCCTCAATCTCTACTTCGATCGAGGGGCGTCAAGAAGCCGATGCGGCTGCGCTTGACGAGGCTCTTCCTTGAAGTTGCGCAAGCTCGTGCCGAGCCCAAGGTCAGGAGAGAAAACGGTATGCCTTTCCTGGCGCCAGGGAATAATTATAGCGCGACGATCTGGGTCGGAAGAGCGCGGCGATCAGGATGGCGAGTCAGTGTCGCGGCGCGATGATGATCGCCGCGATGATTGTCGCGCGCAAGAGTTTTGTTGGCTCTGGTTGTCGCGGAGCGTCAATCAAGCGAGCGTTTTTTGTGTCGCGTGCTCCGGTGGCCGCCCTGGACCACGCTTTCGCTC
>NZ_LBJZ01000114.1:0-6136 GCF_028128935.1 Bradyrhizobium sp. CCBAU 11361 | reverse complement strand
GTTGTGGCGGCGGCCCGCAAGCGATGGTGTGCCCTAAACCCCCGCCACCGACGTCCACAAATCCGCGAGCTTGCGCCGCAGCGCTTGCCGGCGCGTCAGCGGCGGCGGTGTCTCGTCGTCTTCCGGCAGACGCAGGCCCACGACATTGACGCGGCCGCCGGAGATGCTGCGGGCGACCAGCACGATCTCGTCCAGCGCCAGTTCGGCGCCCTCTTTCGGCGCGCGGTCGAGATGAACGTCGAAATAGTCGGCGAGCGTCAGCTTGGCCTCGTCCTCGCTCACCTTCACGCCGTAGATCTCGGCGAGCTCGGCCAGCGTATGCTCGCCGGAGACCATGAAGTCGCCGAGCAGATGCGGGTCCGGCGCGGTGCTCGGCTGCATGTCGACGAAGAAGCGGTCGAGCGACTCGGCCTTTTCCGGCGGCGCCAGCAGATAGATGTAGTCGCCGGGCGCGATCGGATCGGCCTCCGTCGGCGTCAAGATGTTCTCGTTGCGGATCACCAGCGTCGGCTTGGACCAGGACGGGATCAGGCCGCGGCGGAAGTACAGGCTCTTGGGCCGCACCGAATAGCCGACGAGCTGCTGCTCGAGCTGGCCGGGCAGATCCAGTTCGACACGCCGCGGGCCGCGCTCGGCGCGCGGCAGCGCGACGTGCAGCTTGCGCGCGGCCGGCGCCAGCGTCCAGCCTTGCAGCAGCAGCGAGATGATGACGACGACGAAGGCGACGTCGAAATAGAGATAGGCCTTGGACAGGCCGACCAGCATCGGGATCGACGCCAGGAAGATCGCGACGGCACCGCGCAGGCCGGTCCAGGCGATGAAGATCCTTTCGCGCCAGTTGAAGCGGAACGGCGCCAGGCACACGAACACTGCGATCGGCCGCGCCACCAGCATCAGGACGAATGCGACCCCGATTGCCGGCAGCGCACTGGCGCCAAGCCGGCTCGGCGAGACCAGGAGGCCGAGCAGGACGAACATCACAATCTGCGCCAGCCAGGTCGCCGCATCCAGGAAGGCGACCACCGAATTGTGTGCGCGCGTCGGCCGGTTGCCGATGATGATGCCGGCGAGATAGACCGCGAGAAAGCCGGAGGCGTGCACGATCTGCGAGCCGCCGAAGATCACGAGCGCGGCGGTTGTGACAAACGGCGCATGCAGACCCTGCGGCAACGCCACCTGGTTGAGTGATATGACGACCAGGCGTCCGCCGATCACGCCGATGATGGCGCCCAGCACGGCCTCCTGGACGAACTCCATCAGCACGTGCCCCGCCGTGCCTGTTCCCAGCGAGATGTATTCGACCAGCATCAAGGTGAGGAAGATCGCGAAGGGATCGTTGGTGCCGGATTCGGCCTCCAGCGTCGCGCCGACGCGCGGGCGCAGGCGCAGGCCCTGGGTGTGGACCAGCAGGAACACGGCGGCGGCGTCGGTCGAGGCCACCACGGCGCCGACCAGCAGCGACTCCGTCCAGTTGAGGTCGAGCGCGTATTTCGCGAACGGCGCCGTGATCAGCGCGGTCAGGAGCACGCCGACGGTGGCCAGCACCACGGACGGCGCAAGCACGGTGCGGATGCTGGCAAAGCGCGTCCGCAGGCCGCCGTCGAACAGGATCAAGGCGAGCGCCACCGATCCGACCAGATAGGTGGTGCGGACGTCGTCGAACTGGAGCTGCCCGGGGCCGGAATCGCCGGCGAGCATGCCGATCACGAGAAAGACGAGCAGCAAGGGCGCGCCGAAGCGCAACGCAAGCAGGCTCGACAGGATACCCGCCATCACCAGGACGGCGCCGAGCAATATGGCGAGGCTGACAGAGTCGAGAGAGGCCATCCACCTTCCGGGTAAAAATCGCTGGATTTGCATCCTTATCGTCGCTGTACCGGCGCGCCAACCCATTTTCTCCCGCTCGCGGCAATCTGCCCGCATTTTGCGGCCTTAACGCACTTCACTTAGCGGTGTATCGATGGTCCAGCCGCGCCCTTTGTGGGATTCTGCGGCGCCCTCGAATCAAATCCTCCCGCCCGCTTCCCGACGAGACCGCCCCGATGGACATGGACCTCAAGGACTTCATGGAGTTCGTGCAGACCACCGCGCGCAGCGTCGGGGCGGAAGTCTCCTCACCCTGGTTCTATCTGCAATTCGGCCTCATTCTGGCCGCGGCCGGAATCGCCTATGCCGCGGAAGCCGGCGTGCGCAACCGCGTCGACATGACCTCGCTGGCGATGGGCTGGCCGCTGCCGCTCCGGCACTTCGCCCGCGTCATGGTCTCCAGTGCCTCGACGGCGGTGTTCACCCTGTTCGTGATCATCTCCCGCTTCGTGATGTACCATGCGACCTGGCCGAGCCGCAGCTATCTCCTGATGGTCGCCGCCAAGATGGGGCTGGCCTGGCTCGCGATCCGGCTGGTGACCTCGGTGCTGCGCAACGCCTTCATCGTCAAGCTGGTGTCGATCACGGCGTGGTTCGTCGCAGCGCTGTCCATCATCGGACAGCTCGACACGACGGTCGACCTGCTCGATTCCTTCGCGATCGTGCTCGGCGGCCTGCGGCTGACGCCGCTGCTGGTAATCAAGGCCGGTGCGCTCCTGCTGATTGCGCTGTGGGCCACCAACATCGCGAGCAATTTCGCCGAGAGCCGGATCAACTCGACCACCGATCTGACGCCGTCGGTGCAGGTGCTGCTGGTCAAGATCATCCGCATCGGGCTCCTGGCCATCGCAATCGTCATTGCGCTCGGCGCGGTCGGCATCGACCTCTCGGCGCTCGCGGTGTTCTCCGGCGCGGTCGGCGTCGGCATCGGTATCGGCCTGCAGAAGATCGTGGCCAATTTCATCTCGGGGATCATCCTGCTCGCCGACAAGTCGGTGAAGCCCGGCGATCTCGTCACCATCGGCGACAACACCGGGCGCATCAGCGCGATGAAGACGCGATATATTTCCGTCGCCGCCGGCGACGGCCGCGAGTTCCTGGTGCCCAACGAGGATCTGGTGACGCAGAAGGTCGTCAACTGGACCTATACCGACAAGAACACGCTGGTGAAGATCGCCTTCGGCACCAATTACGACGCCGACCCCAGGCTGGTCTGCAAACTCGCCATCGAGACGGCCATAGCCCATCCCCGCGCGCAGAAGGCCAAGCCGCCGAACTGCATCCTGACCGAGTTCGCGGAGGCCGGGATGAAGTTCTCGCTGACCCTCTGGCTCGCCGACCCCGACGGCATGGACAATGTCAAAAGCGACGTGATGCTGGCGCTGTGGGAGGCCTTCAAGCGCGAGGGCATCCGGGTTCCCTATCCGGTCCGCGAAATCCGCGTCCGCGGCGGCGCCCTGCCGGTGGAAACCACCGTAGAAGTCCCGAATTAGGCCCTGTTTCGGGCGCAAGAGCCACGCCCGACTTGCATGAAGGCCCGTGATCATTAGATTATGGCCCTGAAATCAAGCCCTTCCGCCGACATCGAGACCAGCCCCGCATGAGCTACGTCGAAGCCACCGATACCTCCCTGCGCAAGACCGGACAGATCAAGCTGCATGGGCCGAGCGCCTTTGCCGGCATGCGCAAGGCGGGCGCGCTGGTGGCCAAGTGCCTCGACGAGCTCACCGACATCGTCGGGCCGGGCGTGCCGACCGAGCGCATCGACCAGTTCGTCCGCGACTTCGCCTTCAGCCATGGCGCCTATCCGGCGACGCTGATGTATCGCGGCTATCGCTACTCGACCTGCACCTCGCTCAACCACGTGGTCTGCCACGGCATGCCCGGCGACCGTCCGCTGAAGGAGGGCGACATCGTCAACATCGACGTCACCTTCATCGTCGACGGCTGGTATGGCGATTCCAGCCGGATGTATGCGGTCGGCCCGATCGCGCGCAAGGCCGAGCGGCTGATCGAGGTGACGTATGAAGCCATGATGCGCGGCATCGCGGCGGTGAAGCCCGGCGCTACCACCGGCGACATCGGCCACGCCATCCAGAGTTTCGTGGAGCCGCAGGGCATGAGCGTGGTGCGCGATTTCTGCGGCCATGGTCTCGGCCGCATGTTTCACGACGAGCCGAACATCATTCATATCGGCCGGCCCGGCGAAGGCGTCCAGCTCAAGCCCGGCATGTTCTTCACCATCGAGCCGATGATCAATCTCGGCAAGCCGCATGTGAAGATCCTCTCCGACGGCTGGACTGCGGTGACCCGCGACCGCTCGCTGTCGGCGCAGTTCGAGCACTCGGTGGGCGTGACCGCGACCGGCGTCGAGATCTTCACGCTGTCGGAAAGACACGGCGAGAAGCAGATCGGGTGATTTCAGGCTCGATCAAGACGTTCGAGCTTGCCGACGCCGCCATCCGACGGCGCCGTCGCGTGATGATACATCAGACGCCGAGGCGGAACGATTCAGGAGCGAAACGGATCCGCATGCGCCGCAACCAGTTTCACCAGGTCGGCCTGGCGGTGCACGCCCGTCTTGGCGAACAGATGTTGCAGATGGGTTTTGACCGTGGTTTCGGCGATCCGAGCGCCGCGGCGGTCTTCGACACACCCGTGACACTCATCATAGCCTGAAGAACGCGAACCTCGCCGGGTGAGAGCTTGTAGCGCCTGGCGACCGTTTCGAGCGGCGGCGGTGCGTAGGCAGAGACCTTGCGAACGAAGATAGCGGCCACGGCCGAATGAACCCTTCCTTCCCGACGGCGGGCGCCCGAGGTGAGCGGCAGCACGTGGGCAAACCAGCCATGGTCCGACTGCTCCAACAGCGGCACCGCGATCCCGCTGACCCCGATCGCGCTGTCGCCGTAGTTCGCGGCAACCAGGAGGTCCCGCAGGATGCGGGCTGCGTGCGGATCGACGGCGGTCAGCGCGTTTCGCGGACGGCTCAAGACCGTTCCGCTGTCGCACAGCGCCTGGCCGGCCTCGTTGACGAACACGATCCGGCCAGAGCGATCGACGAGATAGACGCAGGAGCCGATCGCATCGAAGGCATCCGACAGGGCTGACGACCCGGCCCGGTGAACGTCGATCACGTTCCCGATCAGCACGGCGCGACGCATATGGGGAACCAACAGCCGCATCCGATGGCGCATACCATCGTCGACCAGCCCCTGCCTCTCGTTGCGAAACACCCCGAAGAGGGCGAAGCCGTTGGCCGATTTGTCGAGGGTCGCGGCAAGATGATCGACCCAGCCATTGGGTTTCGCCCACTTCTGGTAGACCGGCGTGGCGACGAATTCCTCGTAGGGCATGAGATCAGCGATGCTGTAGATGTCCCCGACCTCGAAAAAGAACTGGCTGACGGTGACGGGATCGAAGCGCACATGATCGTTGAAATACGCGGTGAGGGCGTCCGCGGGCATGTTCCAGTTGTATCGGGCCGCCCCTTGCCGCGCGACGACCTCCTTAGAGTAGAGCGATGCTGCCGTTCCGCCGACGAACCGACATGTCTGCTCGAGGACGTCGGTCCACAATGCTGAATCGAGGGCGGCATCGTAGATGTCCCCGATCAGGTGCGATACCCGATCTACGTCAACCATCGTCCGGCAGCTCCATCATCCGATCGGTTGATAGCGGTATCTTGGACGATCGACATCCTCCGAATGGAGGATGACATGGGCGACGAGACCTTCACGCTGTCCGAGCGGCAGGGCGAGAAGCAGGTCGGGTGATCCCCAAAGTGTCATTCCGGGGCGCTCGCATCAGCGAGCGCACGGAATCTCGAGATTCTCAGGTGCGCAAATGCGCACCATTGTTCGGTGCTTCGCGCCGCCCCGGAATGACACCGAAGTAGCGCCTCCTATCGCCGGCGGCGGAATGGCGAAGGCGGCCGCTTGTAGGTCGCGACAAATGCATCGTTGAATCTGCGAACGCTGCCGAAACCGGCGGCGAAGCCGATCTCCGCCAATGTCATGCTGGTCTGGTCGATCAGACGCTTGGCTTCCTGCACACGGCGGCAACTATCTGCGCGCGGGCTTCGCGGTGGCGCTCGGCACGGCATGGCTCGGCGAACGCTTCACCTGGTCGGCCCTTACAGGCATGACGCTCATTCTCGCCGGGGTCATCGCAATCACGATACCCCTGCCGGAGCGGCAGCGTGGTCTCGAACAGTGGCGGCGCCCGCGGGGCGGTCTTTTGGACCGCCCCGCGGGCGCCGCCGTTGCCG
>NZ_LBJZ01000113.1:0-6127 GCF_028128935.1 Bradyrhizobium sp. CCBAU 11361 | reverse complement strand
CCGCTGCGGCCGCGCGAAGAGCTGCTCATCGTCCGATCGGCCTGCGGCGCCGACATCCGCACGCTGTGCGCCGGCGTTGCGCCCGGCGGCGGCCGCATCGTGCAATGCATCTCGAGCAATGCCGCGTCGCTGTCGCCTGCCTGCAAGGAGGTGCTCGCCCCGTTCGCAGCGCGATAAGGCAGCGCACGCCTGCCGCGACAAACTTTTGCAGATATCGATTTCGATCACGACAAGACAGGGAGGACAACATGCGTTCATTGCTGCTCGTTGCTTCTGCGCTTCTCGCCTTCGCGGCGACCATGACGTTCGAGGCCACCGACGCCAACGCGGTCGTGTGCGCCCGCGGCGTCTATCGCGCCGGTTGCGCCGGGCCGAACGCCGCCGTCGTGGTCCGCAAGCCGGTTCCGGTGGTCCGCTGTACCAGGGTGCTGGTGAACGGGGTCTACGTGAAGCGCTGCGTCTGATCCCCGGGTGGCCAAGCCGGCGCGCTTTGGCTATGGTTCGCGCCTGACGGCTTCGGACACGCGCAAGACGCGGGTCCGGAAGCGAGCTTTGGCGCGCCGCGCTTGGCCGATAATTCTGCTGGCGCGGGAGGCCGGAGCACATTAGTCTACCCCTAGATAGTGAGTATACTGTCAATTAGGGAGGCAGACGTTGCGGATCGCCGTGATTGGCGGGGGGCCCGGCGGGCTCTACTTCGCCTATCTCTGGAAGAAGCGTCACCCCGAGGATCAAGTCGACCTGTTCGAACAGAACCCGGCCGACGCGACCTGGGGCTTTGGCGTCGTGTTCTCCGACCAGGCGCTGGAGTTCCTGCGTACCGACGACCCCGAGACGGTCGACGCGATCGCGCCGCATATGGAGAGCTGGGAGAACATCACGCTGAACGTCCATGGCGACAGCGTCGCCATCGACGGCGTCGGCTTCTCCTCGATCGGGCGGCTCGAGCTCTTGCAGTTCCTGCAGCAGCGCGCGCTCGATGCCGGCGTCACGCCGCGCTTCGACACGCAAATTCTCGGGATCGACCAGCTCAACGGCCACGACCTGATCGTCGCCGCCGACGGCTTGAACTCGCTGGTGCGCCGCGCCTACGAGGGCGATTTCGGCACCTCGCTGTCCTACTCCTCCAACAAGTTCGTCTGGTACGGCACCTCGAAGCGCTTCGACACGCTGTCGCAGACCTTCGTCAAGACCGACCGCGGCGCCTTCAACGCCCATCACTACCGCTATTCGCCGACCATGAGCACCTTCCTGGTCGAGTGCGATCACGCCACCTGGCAGGCTTACGGGTTCGCCTACAAGGACGTCGAGCAGTCCAAGGGCGTCTGCGAGGAGGTGTTTGCGGATACGCTCGGCGGCCACTGCCTCGTCTCCAACAAATCGGTATGGCGCAATTTCCCCTGGGTCTGGAACGAGCACTGGTCGTTCAAGAACATGGTGCTGATCGGCGATGCCCTGCACTCGGCGCATTTCTCGATCGGCTCCGGCACGCGGCTCGCGATCGAGGACGCGATCGCGCTGGTCAAGGCGCTGGAGTCGGATGCGCATCTGAACACCGCATTGCTTCGCTACCAGGCCGAGCGAAAACCGGTGGTGCAGAAACTCGTCGACGCTGCGCGCACCTCGGCCTGCTGGTACGAGCACTTTGCCGAACACATGCAGCTCGATTTGATGGACTTTGCCTACAGCTACATCACCCGTTCCGGGCGTATCGACGATTCCCGCCTGCGCACGATGTCGCCGGCCTTCATGGCGCGTTATGAGGCCGCCAAGAACGGCGGGGACGAGGCATGAACAACGAGATTCGCGACCAGGTGCCCGCGGACAGCGCGGGCGCACGCGAGATCGGCTTTGCCGTTCCGCAAATCTACAACGCCAGCCGCGTGCTGTTCGACAATCTCGGCAAGGGATATGGCGACAAGCTCGCGCTGATCGGTGCGGCGGGCACGCGCACATATGCCGAGCTCTGCGCGGAGGCTTGCCGCTGGGGCAACGGCTTCGTCTCACTCGGGCTGAAACGCGGCGACCGCGTGCTGTTGTTCCTCGACGATACGCCGGCCTATCCCGCCGCCTTCTTCGGCGCGGTGCGCGCCGGCTTCGTGCCGCTCCTGATCAACACACTGACGCCGCCGGATCTGCTGCAATTCTATCTCGCCGATTCCGGCGCGACCGTCGCCGTGGCCGAGGCCGAATTCTGCGCACGCTTCAATGCGGAGGCGTGCAAGGACACGAACCTGCGCACGCTGATCGTCGTCAATGGCGAAACGGGCGAACATGCCGCGCCTGCGGCGGTCGCGGCAGCAGGCTGGCTTGCGCAATTCCCGGCCGAGCTGGCGGAGGCGGACACAAATCGCAACGAGATGGCGTTCTGGATGTACTCCTCCGGCTCGACCGGCCGGCCCAAGGGCATCGTGCATCTCCAGCACGACATGGCCTATAGCGAGATGGCCTTCGCCCAGAACATGCTGAAGCTGACGCCCGACGACATCTGCTTCTCGGTGCCGAAGATCTTCTTCGCTTACGGCTTCGGCAACTCCGTCACCTTCCCGTTCTCGGTCGGCGCGACGACGCTGCTGCTGCCGGGCCAGCCGAAGCCGGCAACGATCTTCGCGGCGATCGAGCAGTACAGGCCGACGGTCTTCTTCGGCCTGCCGACGCTCTACACCTCGCTGACCAAGGCCGAGGGCGCGCAACAGACGAACTTCTCGTCGCTGCGCATGGCGCTCTCCGCGGCGGAAGTGCTCTCGGCCGACGTCTTCAACGGCTGGAAGACTCTCACCGGCCTCGAAATCGTCGAAGGCCTCGGCTCGACCGAGGTGCTGCACATCTATCTCTCCAATCGCCCCGAGCAGAAAAAGCTCGGCGCCGCCGGCCTGCGCGTGCCCGGCTACGAGGTCGCCCTGCGCGACAAGGACGGAAGGGAGGTCGGCGACGACGAGGAAGGCATCCTGTGGGTGCGCGGCGATTCCAACACGCCGCTGTACTGGAACCGGCCGGACAAATCCGCCGAGACCATCCGCGAGGGCGGCTGGATCTACACCGGCGACCGCTTCGTGCGCGATGCCGACGGCTTCCACTTCTTCCGCGGCCGCGCCGACGATCTCATCAAGATCTCCGGCCAATGGGTCTATCCGCTCGAGGTCGAGCTGTGCCTCGCCGACCACCCCGACATCCGCGAATGCGCGGTGTTCGCTGCTGAATTGCCCGATCGTCGCATGACGCTGAAGGCGGTGGTGGTGATGAACAGCCGTGCCACCGACCAAAGCGAAGCGACGCGACGGCTACAGGATTACGTCAAGGGCAAGCTGCTTCCCTACAAATACCCGCGCGAGGTGATCTTCATCGACGAACTGCCGAAGACGGGAACGGGGAAGATCGACCGGCAGGCGCTGCTGCGGATGTGAGGGGACGGCGCAGCCACGCTCTCGATGTCGTCCCTGCGAACGCAGGGACCCATAACCCCAGGGAGTGGTTGCAACGCGAGACAGGTCACCACGAGTCTTCGCCAAACTTCTCCCTGCGGGTATGGGTCCCGGATCTGCGCTTCGCTTGTCCGGGACGACAGTTGAATTCTGCGCTGCTATCTCGGCAAATCCCTCACCCGCCCTTCCCCAGATGCTCCAGCGCGTCCTCGGCCCGCAGCGGCACGCGCGAGACTTCGTTGTTGAGATCGACGAGCTGCACCAGAAGCCCCATCAGCGTCTTGCGCTCAGCGGGCTTCAGCGGCTCCAGCATGCGCGCCTGGGCGCGTTCGACGGCGGGGATGATCTCGCGCAGGATCGCGGCGCCCGACTTGGTCAGATAGAGCAGCTTGATCCGCTTGTCCTCGGGCGCGGGCTTGCGCTCGATATAGTCCTTGGCCTGGAGCCGCTCGATCACGCTGCCGAGGGTGGAGCGGTCGAACGCGATCACCGCCGACAGCCGCGTCGCATCGATGCCGGGATGGGTGTGGATCGCGATCAGCGCCCCATATTGCACCGGCGTGAGATCGAACGCCTTGCATTCCTCCATGAAGATCGAGACCGCGATCTGCTGCATGCGCCGGAACAGATAGCCCGGCGCGGCATAGACCGCGTCCATCGTGATCGGAGGAGGAGGCTTACTCGGCATCGGGCTGCTTCTCCGGTGCCGCATTGGCGAACGCCGGCAACGCCTTGGCGGCGGCTTCTGCCTTGAGAAGGCGCGGATAGGCCGAGACATCGACGCCGAAGCGGCGCGCATTGGCAAGCTGCGGCACGAGGCAGAGATCGGCCAGCGTCGGCGCATCGCCAAAGCAGAACGGGCCCGGCTCGTCCCTGATCAGGGTTTCGCAGGCCGACAGGCCCTCGCGGTTGACCCAGGCGGCCCATTCCTGGACCTTCTCCTCGGCAAGCCCCAGCTCGCGCAGCCGCGCCAGCACCTTCAGGTTCTGCACCGGATGGGTGTCGCAGGCGATCGCCAGCGCAAACGCCCTCACCTTGGCGCGCCGCAGCGGATCCTTCGGCAGCAGCGGCGGATTGGGGTGCGTGTCGTCGAGCCATTCGATGATCGCGACCGATTGGGTCAGCACCGCACCGCCATCGTTCTCCAGCGCCGGCACCAGCCCTTGCGGGTTGATGGCGAGATAGGCGGGCGCGCATTGCTCGCCCTTGCGAAGATGATGCGGCAGGTGCTCGGCGCCGAGGCCCTTCAGATTCAGCGCGATCCGCACCCGATAGGCGGCACTGGAGCGGAAATAGCCGTGCAGCTTCATCGGAACCCCCCCTTTTAATTTTTCCCCGTCATTCCGGGGCGATGCGTCAGCATCGAACTATGGTGCACATTTGCGCACCTGAGAATCTCGAGGTTCCGGGTTCACGCTTCGCGTGCCCCGGAACGACAGCCCTAGGCAGCCGTTCGTCACATTGACGCTACCTAGATCGTCAGTATACTGTCAATCAACAAAACGACGGGAGCGCCACCATGGAAGCCGTGACCAAGACGCCGGAACGCGAGGCGTTCTACAAGAAGATCGACGGCGAAAATCTCACCGCGCTGTGGACGGTGATGGGCGATTTGATCACGCCGGAGCCGAAGAGCGCCTGCCGGCCGCACCTCTGGAAATTCGAAATCATCCGCGACTACATGACGGAAGCCGGCAAGCTGATCACCGCCAAGGAAGCCGAGCGGCGCGTGCTGGTGCTGGAGAACCCGGGCCTGCGCGGCCAGTCCAAGATCACGACCTCGCTCTATGCCGGCGTGCAGATGGTGGTGCCCGGCGACGTCGCCCCCGCCCACCGGCACAGCCAGTCGGCGCTGCGCTTCGTGCTCGAAGGCAAGGGCGCCCACACCGCCGTCGACGGCGAGCGCACGGCGATGGAGCCCGGCGATTTCATCATCACGCCGTCGATGACCTGGCACGACCACTCCAACGAGACTGACGAGCCGATGTTCTGGCTCGACGGCCTCGATATCCCGCTGGTGCAGTTCTTCGACTGCTCCTTTGCGGAAGGCTCGAACGTGGACCAGCAGAGGATCACGAAGCCCGCTGGCGACAGCTTTGCGCGCTACGGCCACAATCTGCTGCCGGTCGACGTGAAGCGGAGTTCGAAGACCTCGCCGATCTTCAGCTATCCCTATGCCTACACCCGCGAGGCGCTGGAGAAGGCTCGCGCGAGCCAGGAATGGGACGCCTGCCACGGGCTGAAGCTGAAGTTCAGCAATCCCGAGACCGGCGATTTCGCGATGCCCACCATTGGCACCTTCATCCAGTTGCTGCCGAAGGGTTTCAAGACCGCGCGCTATCGTTCGACGGACGCGACGGTCTTCTGTCCGATCGAAGGCAAGGGCCGCACCCGCATCGGCGATGCCGTATTCGAATGGGGCCCGCGCGACCTGTTCGTGGTGCCGAGCTGGCAATGGGCGACGCACGAGGCCGATGACGATGCCGTGCTGTTCAGCTTCTCGGACCGCCCGGTGCAGCAGAAGCTGGATTTGTTCCGCGAAGATCGCGGGAATGCGTGAGATTGGGTGCTATAGCCTTACATTCGGTGTCGTCCCGGCGAAGGCCGGGACCCATACCGCGTGATCTATCTAGTCATCTGGAACGCAAGTTCGTCACATTAGTTGATAGCTCGAATCTCTACACAGGAGAGAGCTCGTGGCGAAT
>NZ_LBJZ01000112.1:0-6084 GCF_028128935.1 Bradyrhizobium sp. CCBAU 11361 | reverse complement strand
TTCGGCTGCGAATAGACGCCATTCGCCCGGGATACCCTTCAGGGATTGGATACCGCGGTCTCCGAACCGCAAGCCAGAGCCGGCGACCAGGTCCTTAACGGTGCTTGAGACCAAGACCTCGCTTGCACCAGCGAGCGCCGCAACGCGCGCCCCTATGTGGACGGCGATACCGCCGACATCTTCACCGATCACTTCACACTCGCCTGTATGAAGCCCGGCACGGATTTCAATGCCGAGCAGCCGAATTTCCTCGGCGATAGCACAGGCGCAGCGAACACCGCGAGCTGGACCGTCAAAGACGGCGAGAAATCCATCGCCAATCGTTTTAACCTCACGGCCGCGAAAGCGTGCGAGATTTCGACGGATCGTGGCGTGATGATTGTCAAGGAGATCTCGCCAGCGCGTGTCGTTGAGTGCGGCAGCCTTCTCGGTGGAACCGACGATATCGGTGAAGAGGACCGTGGCCAGGACACGATCGATTGGGACCGGAGCCCGCGATCCGGTCAGAAATTCTTCGATTGCATCGGCTATTTGGTCGGCGCTCTCACCAACGCATAAAAGGTGGTCGATACCCGGGAACTCGATGAGGCGAGCGCCGGGAATATGTGCCGCTACATCGCGTCCCCCTTCGACATTGACGGCCCTGTCTCCGGTCCGGTGGATCACGAGGGATGGTACCCGAACCGCCGGCAGAATCCCGCTGATTTCGATCTGACTATTCATGCGCATAAGAGCGGTTACGGCGGCCGGGCTGGCGCCGAGCCGCTCGTTCCGTCCCCACCAGTGCTGGAATGCTGCGTCATTTGCACGCGAGGGCGCAAACGTTTGCACGCTGCCGCCCGTCCCCCACGCCTGCTCGACATAGCCGAAGAAGGCCGCGAGCGCCTCGTCGGTCGGGAACCAGTATGAAAAGCGCGAGAAGCTGCCGTAGAGCACCAGCGCTCTGCAACGGTGCGGATAGGTTGCCGCAAATAAAATCGACAACGGGGCGCCTTCGGAAATCCCGAGCAGCGCAGCTTGCTCCATGCCGACGGCATCCATGACCGCGCGGAGGTCGTCCATGCGCTGGTCGAGACCAGGAAGTTCAGCGACTCGATCTGACATGCCGGTGCCGCGCTTATCGAAGGTCACTACGCGGGCGTAACTGGCCAGTCGCCTCAGAAAGCGAGCGAAATTAGGCTCGTCCCAGTAGTTCTCGACGTTTGACACGAACCCGGGGACCAGGACCACATTGATCGGACCATCGCCAAACACCTGGTAGGCAATGTGAACGTTGCCACTCCTGGCGTACTGCGTTACTGGCTGCATGGATAGCCCTAGCGCAAGCAACTCCGACTTCTGGCAGAACCATAGCAAACAATTGCGCCGATCGAAAAATGAAAGTCTTTTGCTGGGCCCGAATGCGAACTCCGCGCGGGTCTGAATTGTCGGCTCGGCGAGTAGACGGTTGGCCGATCTTCCGAACGGACGTCATGGACCACCGCCTGAGGCGGATTGTCGTTAAGGATCACCTTCAGCAAGGAAATTGCGGGGGCGGCCTCATTAACCAGTCCTAACCGGCGGGCTCTTCTTTGTTCTCATGTGGCTCGCCACGGTTTTCGGCAGTCTGCTCCGGATCCCCGGGCTCTTTTCCGGCCATATTGCCGGGATTGAAGTGGTATTTACCTTCTGGGTTCTCGCCGGGCTGCTTCTCATTTGGGTTTTTGTTGTTGGCCATTAGGTATTCCTTTGAAAGGAGTAACAACGTTGAATGGGACTGAAGTCGTTAAGTTCCAAACGATCCGTTGCCGGCTGTTTTGATTGGTCGAAATGGTTATTTCGGCCACTACCTCGACAGAGTGCGAACTTCCGCTTATGGCAGCGCTTAGCAGACATGGCGGCATTGCCGGACCCGTGTGGTCGCCGCTCAGGCTACTCGGGCACCATCTGCCCGACCGTCGCCGATAAGGAGGCAGGGGTAGATTTCACCGACGGTTTTTCGGTCGCATCACTTGTTGTAATGGTGGCGACGACATCGCGGGCCATCGTTTCAAGCAAGGCGACCTCGGTTTCTGCCAGGGTATGGGGTTCGGAGTCGAGAATGCAAAGCGCTCCGATTACCAGACCGTCGGCTGCGCGTAGCGGCGCGCCTGCGTAAAAGCGCATGTCCCATTGCTTGATCGTGTCGTTATCGGCAAAGCGCGGATCGCGCTCGATATCCGAAATCACCAGCGTATCGTCGTTAGCCACAACGTAATTGCAGATCGCATGTTCCCGGTCCATCGGCAGCAGCATGCCTGTATCATCGGTGATGGCATTCGGCAATTTTCCACTTTGTCCGACGAAGTATTCGCGGTCCTTGTCGATAGTGGTGATCACGGCAACTTTGGTATTGAATACGTCGGCTGCACGTTTAGCCAGCGCATCCAGCGCTTCACGTTTGTCACCCTCCAGGACCCCGGTCGCTTCGAGCGCGTTGACACGCTCTGCATCGTTGTCAGGTACGGGGGCTTGCTGCGCTGCCTTGGCTTCTTCAGGGGCGACGATGCGATGAATGCGACGAACCGCCTCAGCAACCGAAGTCACGACAGCATCCGCTTTGAGTGCTGCGAGGGATTCGTCAGTCAACAGTTCCGGCGGCGCGTTCCATAGCGCCAGGACGATGCGCATATTCGGCCATCGTCTTCGCAGACGCCGGCAGGCGTGGCGAGCGGGAATGGCTGGATTCGGCGTAAAGTAACTGAGGCAGACAATGTCTGCGCCCTTCAGGTCGAGCTTGGCCAGATAGTCGGCAGTGACGCTTGCAGCGGGTTGGGAAGTTGTGGCGATCCCTTCGAACGCAAGCGCATGGGTCAGCATTTCGCCGGCGAGGGCATCGATCTCCCATTTTCCTCCGATGCACAGGACCCTGGGCCCTGAGTCCGGACTCAGGGACGAGGGATATTGATCTTTCAGGTCGTCGAGCAGCGAGTCCATTCCGCTTGCCAGCCGCAGGCGGTGTTCGGCGCTTGCGTTCCGGAGATATTCCTCGCTTGCCAGGCGAAGGACCTCAATACCGATTGCGTCGTAGAAGGATACGACCGGAGATTTTTCGATCTCGGTGCTTGCGATCTCGACAGCTTCGTCGGCATCGTCTGCAATCAGCCGCTGATAGATGCGGTCCGGAAGATCCAGTGCAGGCGCCGAGCCGAGCATCGTTTCGAGGAAGCGCAGCTGCGGCAGATTGCGCCCGAGGACCAGCAGACAAACCGTGAGTGGAGTGGAGAGGATCAGCCCCACGGGTCCCCAAAGCGCTGTCCACAATATCGCCGCGGCAATCAGCGCCATGGCCGACAGACCGGTGCTGGAACCATACAGCAGCGGCTCGACAATATTGTTGCTTATCAATTCCAGGACGACGATCAGCGCAACGGTCCACAGCAGCATGCTCCAGCCGCCGTCGACGGCAAAGGCCAGCGCGATTGGAAAGATCGCAGCAATCAGCGGGCCGACATACGGGACGAAGCGCGTGACCGCGCCGACGGCGCCCCATAGCAGGGCGCCGGGTACGCCGATGATCCAGAGGCCGGCAGCTAGCGGCACGCCGTAACAGGCGTTTACGAGTAGCTGCATCAATAGGTATTTGCTGATACGTGTGCCAGCTTCTTGCATCGCATCGGTCGAGCGATGAAAGCTGCCTCCCAAAAGGCGCAGAAGCCGGTCGCGGAGGTCGCCAATATCCAGCAGCGCCAGAAAGACGAAGATCAGGATGATGCCGGCGGTGGCCAGCGGTTCCGCTGACCGGACAAGCCAGGCAAATACCTGCTCGAACGGCGTTTGCGGTGTAGGGACAATTTCGACTCGCTGTGGGACGGGACCATCCACCGGTTTGTCGTCCTTTGACTCGACCTCCTTTTGTACGCGTTCAAAGGTTTTCAGGACGCCGTCGAACAAGCCTGGTGCTTTGAGATTCTGGCGCAGATCCGACAGCTTCGTCAGTATTGTCGATTGATAGGCCGGCAATTCGACTGCGATCGAGCGGACCTGGGCGCCGAGAATGGCGCCTAGTCCCACCAAGGCGCACACGACGGTCACCATGACGAGACTCGTCGCGAGCAGTCTGGGGAGGCCTCGTCGAACCAACCAGGTAACCGGCGGGCTCAGTGCGAAGGTGATCAGGAAGGCGATCGCGAGCGGTATGAGTATATCGCGGCCGTAATACAGGCCGGCAAGGAGGATCGCGGCCGTCACAAGCGCGGCCGAAACTTTCACAATATCCAAGTCGCGAGACGCGACCGAATCCCCACGGACTTGGGTTGGTAGATCCCTTGGGGCTGTCGGCAAACTAGGCATTTTGCTCCGCCTCAGACGAAAACGCGAACGGACCCGGCAAGTTCCCCTTATGCTATTCCTCCCGCGAGTTGGGCAGGCGCAATGACTGAGCCGGGCTCCTTATGGGTATATCCGACAAGCACCCTCACTACGCTTGGATTGGAAATGAGGGGGAATTCTCCAAGTTCAGTTCGTCGGGGGCACCGATTACGTCGACCCTGGAGACGATCCGCGCAAGAAGCAATCGCAGCCCGGATTCTGCATAGAAGTGCCCTCCCCCAAAAGGGGCTCTCCAGTGCCGATGTAATGATCGAATGAGGCTGCTTCCTGCGGTGCATGAGTCCGGAGTTGATGCTGTACACGGCTCCTCCACCGGCACGAGAGTGCCAAGGAGTGGGCGCCGTCTGAGGCTCCCACGATTCGGAGGAGCAGCCTATGCAGTCAATTTCGACAGTCGGCCTGGATATCGCGAAGTCGGTCTTTCAAGTGCATGGCGTTGATGCAGCCGGCCAGGTGGTCGTACGCCCTCAGTTGCGGCGCAGGTACGTCCTGGCGTTTTTCCAGAAGCTGCCGCCATGCCTGGTGGGGATCGAAGCTTGCGCATCATCGCACCATTGGTCCCGCGAGCTGCAGGGGCTGGGGCATACGGTGCGATTGATGCCCTCCGGCCTATGTGAAGCCCTACGTCAAGCGGCAGAAGAACGACAGCACCGACGCGGAGGCGATTTGCGAGGCGGTCACGCGACCCAATATGCGGTTCGTGCCGACCAAGACGTCGAGCAACAGAGCTGTCTGATGCTTCACCGGGCGCGCCATCTCCTCATCCGCCAGCAGACGGTCGTGATCAACTCAATCCGCGCCTATCTCAGCGAGTTCGGGATTGTCGCCCCTGTCGGGCGCAGGGGTGTCGAGCAACTGCTGGAAGTCGCCGCCGATACAGCCGACCACCGGCTCCCCGAGGTCGCCCGTACGTGTCTTGCTGCTCTCGGCAGTCAGTTGCGGGCATTGAAGGCTCAAATCCTGGAGTTCGACCGACGCATCATCGCCTGGCATCGATCAAGCGCGACGAGCAAACGGCTGGACGCGATCCCCGCCGTCGGGCCAGCGTTGGCAACAGCCTTGGTCGCCAGCATTGCGGATCCCAAGGCTTTCAGATCGGGACGGGACTTCTCGGCCTGGGTGGGACTCGTGCCGAAGCAGAACTCGAGCGGGGGCAAGGACAAGCTTGGCAGTATCAGCAAGCAAGGCGATCGCTATTTGCGCAGCCTGTTCACGTCTGGCGCGCTCGCCGTCATCCGCTATGCCAAGATCCATGGCACCGATCATCGGCCCTGGCTCACTCGATTGTTGGCCCGGCGCCCCACCAAGGTTGCCGCTATCGCACTCGCCAACAAACTCGCCCGGATGGCTTGGGCGATGATGGCCCGGAACGAACGCTACAAGCAACCCGCCGCTCTCGCGGCGTGAATGAGATCACACGGGAAAGCCCGGCGTGACGTAACGGTTGGGAAGGCGAACAGCACGTAATGCAGTGCCGGTCGATCCGGCGATCAGGACAACCCACATGGGCCATAGCATCGTCGAATGCGAGGTATTGACCGGGACCTGATCCGCGGAGGGCATTATGGCCAGCGGTCATGTGAACCGCGTAAGTAGGCCGAACACATGGCTGCTCCGACCAATGCTGCGACGTGAAGTTTCTTCTTGCCAACCTGGAGCCAATGGTATGGACCCCGCCCTTGCTGCGGTGGAATCTCGAACGTCAACTGCAGTGAAGGAGGATGTCATGCAGGT
>NZ_LBJZ01000111.1:0-4610 GCF_028128935.1 Bradyrhizobium sp. CCBAU 11361 | reverse complement strand
AATCAGTGGCGACCAGTGCTATTAATGGCTCGCCGGCCGCACGGTCAAACGACGCGAATGCCGCTGAGCCGCCATTCAGAGGCGGGCGGCTTCATGCCACGACCCAATGAAAGCCGGCGAAATTCTTGTCCAAGCAACTTGGCGAAGAGCCGTGTTCGTTTGCCCAATCAACTACTGGCGTTTAATGTTCGACTCGGAGCTGGCAATGATCTCTCGAAGCATTGCTCTTGCAGCCTGTAGATCCGGTGTCCCAAAGCCCTCGGTGAACTGGCTATAGAGCGGACTGAGCAGGTCGTGCGCCTCGCCGCGCCGACCCTGTTCTCTCCACAATCGTGCAAGTCCTGTCGCTGCGCGCAACTCCCACAGCTTGGCGCTCTGCTGTCGCGCAACTGAGGCCGCTTGCCGAAACCGCGCTTCCGCAGCGGTCGGATCGGCCTTCCGCAGCCGCAGCATCAGCTCGCCCTTCATCCGATGGAGCTCGGCCTCGAACCACCGCTCGCCGGTTTCCGCCACCCGGTCCAGCGCCTTTGCAATCAAATCCAAGCCTTCCTCAACTGCGCCGGCACGGCCGTGGAGCTCAGCGAGCAGGCTTAGGAAATAGGGCACCAGGAAACCCGCTCCAGTAGCCTGCCATCTCGTCAGCCCATCTCGGAGCTGCGTGATACCAGCATCAAGCTCCCCGGTCGCGCCCAGGATCCAGCTGCGAATGACATTGCCAGCCGCAAGGAAGTGTGGGGATCCCTGGTCGGCTGCAAGCGCGATCAGCGAATTCGCTCGACCTTGGGCCTCGTCTCGGTCTCGGCGGAGTTGCGACAGGATGCAGCCGTAAAGCAGGGCATAGCCGAGGGTGTTGCGATGAGACAACTCCTTCGCGTCTGTCAATGCCTCTTCGCTCCTCGCCCGTGCCTGCTCGGGGTAGCCGAGGGCGAACAGTGACCAGGATAGAACGGACAGTCCCGACACGCGTGGATCCTGCGCGACCAGAAAGGCAAGCGACCGATGGGCGGCCGGATCGTAGAGAGCGAGCGTCCGCTCCAGATGGGCGCGGGCAATCCCAGGCTCGCCGCGAAGCAATGCAGCGGTTCCGACGATGCGGTTGCCAACGGTTTCGGCGGCAGCGTCGTTCTGTTCCTGCGCGCGGCGGAGCAAATCCTCGCCTGCACTTCGACCGGACTCGAGCTCCGCCCTCACGACATGAAAAACCCATTCCCCATAGAGGACAGGGAAGAGCCACGGAGTCTCGCCGAGCCGTTCGCACAAGTCTCGAGCCCGTGCGTTGGCCTGTCCAACCTCTGGGGCGGCCCAGCCCTTCGCAGCCATCAGGGCGACGCCGAGGGCGACTTGCAGTTCCAGCTCTCGTCGCCATCGTGCGGCATCGTCGGGGAGAGCAGTGATCAGCTCCAGCCCTTTGCTCAGTTGCGCGATCGCCTCTGCTGTGGCCGAGCGCGCGATCTCTGCTTGTCCCGCTTTCAGCCAATAGTCGATCGCCGGTTCGGCCAGCCCGGCCTTCATGTAATGGTGGGCCAGAAGTTCGGGCTGCGCCTGCACGGTCTCTGGAAAATGCTGCTCGAGCGCGGCGGCGATGCGGGCGTGCAGGCGCTGGCGCGTCGCACGCACCAGGGTCGCATATGCGGCGTCCTGCACGAGCGCGTGCTTGAAGCTGTAGGTCGCTTGAGGTGGCATCCCGCGCCGGAACACCAGGCCCGAGCCGACGAGGTCGTCCAACGCCGCCTGCAGTTCGCTCTCCGGTAGCGCCGCCGCAATAGCGAGCAGCTCATGCGAGAACTCCCGGCCAATCGCGGCCGCGACCTGGGCGACCTCACGGGCCGGAGCCAGCCGGTCGAGGCGGGCCAGCAGCGACTCCTGGAGCGTGGCCGGGATCGCCATGGGCGGCAGCGGTCCGGCGAGCGCGTAGTGGTCGCCCTCATCCCGGAGCAGATTTGTCTCCAGCACGGTCCGCGTCAGCTCCTCGACGAACAGCGGCACGCCGTCCGTCTTGGCCACGATCTGGTCGAGCACCGCGGGGGGGAGCGCCTTACCGCCGCTCAGCCGCGCGACCATGGCCGCCCCCTGCCGGCGGCTCAACCGGCTGAGGGTCAGCGCGGTGACATGGGCATAATGCGTCCAGGACGGCTCGAACTCCGGCCGGAAGGTGATGAGGACCAGCACGGGGGCGCCTTGCACCCGGTCGATCAGGAGATCGAGCAGCTCGAGCGAGGTCGGATCGGCCCAGTGCACGTCCTCGTACAGGGCGAGGACGGGCTGGTGGGCTGCGAGGCCCAGGACCTGATCGATCAGCACCTCGAGCGTCCGCTCCTTCTGCCGATGCGGGCTCTCGTCGAGCGGCGGGTAGCGCGCACCGGTCTCGAGCGACAGCAATGCCGCGAGCAGCGGGGCCACCCCGGTGACATCATTGCTCGAGAGCGCAAGCAGCGCCTCGAGCTTGTCGAGCCTCGTTGCGGCGGGGTCATCCGCGGCGAAGCCCGCCGCCCGCTCCAAAAGCCCGATCACCGGATGCAGCGGGCTGGTCTGATGGTGCGGTGAGCAGTAGTGGCTCAGGGCCGTATGCGCCTCATCTTCAAGTCGCCCGCGCAGCGCCCGCAGGAGGCGCGACTTGCCGATGCCCGGCTCGCCCGCCAGCAGCACCACCTGGCCCTCCCCCTCCTTGGCGCGCTCCCACTGCTCGAGCAGCAGGCCGATCTCATGCTCGCGCCCGACAAGCGGCGTCAGACCTGCCCCGTGCAGTGCCTCGAACCGGCTCTCGGCGGCGCCTTCTCCGACCACGCGCCACGCCCGCACCGGAACGGGAAACCCCTTTAAGATCTGCAGGCCGAACTCGGCGAGTTCGAACAGCCCACCAACGAGCTCGCGGGTGCGGGCGGAGATCATCACCGTACCCGGCTCGGCGAGGGCTTGCAGCCGCGCTGCGAGATTCGGCGTATCGCCGACCACCGTCTCCTCACGCGCCGCGCCTTCGCCGATCAACTCGCCGACAACCACCGACCCGGTCGCGATGCCGACACGGGCCGCCAACGTCTCGCCGTGCCCCGATCCCAGGCTCTGCACCGCCACGACCGCGGCGAGGCCGGCCCGCACCGCGCGTTCGGCCTCATCCTCATGGGCGCGCGGGTAGCCGAAATAGGCCAGTACACCATCCCCCATGTACTTCGCCACATGCCCTTCGAACCGCGCGATCGCACCCGCCACTGCGCTGTGATAGCTGCGCAGCACTTCGGCCATTTCCTCCGGATCGAGCCGCGCCGCGAGCGCGGTCGAGTCGACCAGATCGACAAACATCACAGTGAGCTGGCGGCGCTCGGCCTCGGATGCAAGTGAGACGCTGGCGGAGATGGCGGCGGGTGCGGCCGTAGCAGGGGCGGTCACTGACATTGAGCCGGCGCGCAGGACGGCAATGGCGGCGAGCAGCTTGCGGCGATGGCCGATCGAGGCGACGCCGAGCCCGATCAAATCCTCGGCCGTGAGGTCCAGGAGGACCTCGGCATCGATGTCGTTCTCGCGGAACGCCTGTGCGTACTGTCCCAGCCCCAGACCACACAGCCAAGCTGTGACGTCCATGGGCTACTCCCGGCTCTCGTCTCTACTAAAGTGCGTCAGCTTACTGCAAAACAGTTTGAGCGAGGGCGCGATAAAAGGTCACGTGATCACTGCGGGGGAGGGCTAACTCCTGGCATCTTTTGAGGTCGCCGCCCCCTGGAAACGTCCGCTGGTAAGGAAAGAAGGGACGTCATAAGCGTCGGCTCCAAACGTCGCGAATGACCCAATTCGGACTTGGTTCGCGATGGACGGTTCAAGCCGATCCGAGAATGAATTTAAGCGCTTCAGTCTGAATTTTTTGCTGTATCCTATCGGGCCTTCCAGCTCCGCAACATTTGGGAGGAGGTTAGGATGAACAAGCCCTTTGTCGCCGCCGCTTTGATCGCGTTGGCAAGTTCTGCGATGGCTCAAGATGCGATGAAGGTGGTCAAGCCCGATGGGCTGACGTGGATAGAGCATCCGGTCTTCAGGGGTGTGCAAACCGCCATCTTGATCGGTGACCCAACAAGGGCCGAGACGATCGTCCAGCGGGTGAAATTCCCGCCGAATTATAAAGTTCCGCCGCACACTCATCCCTATGCCGAGGTCGTCACCGTGATGAGTGGCAGCTTTGGGAACGCCATGGGGGAAAAGTTTGATCCCTCGAAAGGCGAGATTTTGAAGCCGGGCTCCGTCTTCGCGCTGCCGGCGAAGCACCCCCATTATGTTTGGACGACAAACGAAGAAACGATGGTCCAAATTGTATTCACCGGGCCGGGGGGCATCGTGTTCATCGATCCAGCCGACGATCCGCGCAAGAAGTAAAAACGAAGCGCCGAAGCATATAAAGAGGCTACCTCAATCGGCGGCCTCTTTCGTCATTCCGGCACAGGCGCGATGTCGGCTGTTGGGTCCTTAGCCGACGGTCGATTGAGCGCGTGTCACGTCGGTTGTCAGGGGCAAACCGGGCGCCGATCCAACTTGGCGTCCATCGCTGCTTTTGACCCGAATGTATGGTCCGGCCGTGGGGTGCAAGAAGATTTCGACGATCCGGTGGATACGGTCTTGCATCAATG
>NZ_LBJZ01000110.1:0-4562 GCF_028128935.1 Bradyrhizobium sp. CCBAU 11361 | reverse complement strand
TCGGCAATGGATCGCAAGTCTTTATAGTAATGTTTTCCGGGCCGAGCGCGAGCCGGGTCTGTCGGGTCCGCAACCTTGATTACGTTGGTCGGACTTTGTTGAACGCGAGCCTTGGGAGAGGCGTACGCAGACCGCCGCTGTCCACCTTGCCTCAAAAGCGTCGGTTTGGCGCTCACTTGCAAACTTCCGGTTCGCCCCCATCAACCGACATGTGGCTGCACCGCGTCAACGGAAGCGATGGGCCAATATCAGAAGTCGAGCTTCTCTGGATTTGCGGTATCGCAGAAGTTATCTTGTGCAACTCACTAGGAATATTCCCTGCCTGCTGGTGAAGACGAAAGATGACCGACGACGACATTGAGATACGTCGCCTCGCTCGGGAGGACGCAGTCCTTTATCGAGACATTCGACTGGAGGCTCTCCAAGCCAACCCGGAAGCGTTCGGTAGCACCTTCGAGGTTGAAGATGCTCAGCCGCTGAGTTTCTTCTCGGATCGGCTCGGCAGCTCTACAGTGCTCGGCGCGTTCCGCGACACAGAGCTCGTCGGCATTGTCGGCTTTGCTGTCCAACAGGGCAAGAAAGAAGCTCACAAAGGCGCGCTTTGGGGAATGTACGTTCGACCCGTCGCAAGGAATGCCAAGGTCGGTCGGCGCTTGGTCGAAGCGGTATGCAATCACGCCCGTCAGCAGGTTGAGCTGATCCAGCTCGGCGTGGTGGTGGACAATGAACAGGCGCGGAGTCTTTACGCGAGATTGGGCTTCCTGGAGTACGGCGTGGAGAAGAACGCTCTGAAGCAAGCCGGCCGCTACTACGACTTGGTTCTTATGGCAAAGGATCTCTCGCGGCACTGAATTATTTTGCGAGGCAGACATCGACTGCTCACCAGCAGCACAATTTCCGCTAATGGGATGGTCCGGCCGTGCTCCTGCCCCGCCAGCGATAAGCTGGCCAGGGGCGCCAAGACAAGGAGCACGCCATGTCCCAGACACCCAGTACCGCGATCGCCGTGATCGGCATCGATATCGGCAAAAACTCGTTCCACGTCGTGGGCCACGATACGCGCGGCACCGTCGTGCTGCGGCAAAAGTGGTCGCGTGGCCAGGTCGAGGCGCGGCTCGCCAATATGCCGCCTTGCCTGATCGGCATGGAAGCCTGCGTCGGCGCACATCATTTGAGCCGCAAACTCGCATCGTTAGGTCACGATGCCAGGTTGATGCCGGGCCAAATATGTCCGCCCTTATAGCAAAGGACCGAAGAACGACTTCAATGACGCCGAAGCGATTGCCGAAGCCGTGCAGCGCCCGACGATGAAGTTCGTGGCGACCAAGACCGCGGAGCAACTGGATCTGCAGGCGCTGCATCGGGTGCGCGAGCGGCTGGTGTCGCAACGCACCGGCATCATCAACCAGATTCGCGCCTTCATGCTGGAACGCGGGATCGCGGTGCGCCAGGGTATCGGCTTCCTGCGCACAGGACTGCCCACCATCCTTGCGACGCGCACCGATGCCCTGTCGCCACGCATGTTGCGTGTCATCGAGGAGTTGGCAGGCGACTGGCGTCGGCTGGATCAGCGCATCGATAGCCTCTCCGACGAGATCGAAGCACTGGCCCGTCAAGATCAGGCATGTTCGCGCCTGATGACGGTGCCTGGCATCGGGCCGATCATTTCGAGCGCCATGGTGGCCGCGATCGGCACTGGAGAGGTCTTCTCCAAAGGCCGTGACTTCGGCGCGTGGCTCGGACTGGTGCCCAAGCAGATCTCGACGGGAGACCGCACGATCCTCGGCAAAATCTCAAGGCGCGGCAATCGCTACCTGCGCGTTCTGTTCGTGCAGGCGGCATGGGTTGTGCTGGTCAGGATCAAGAACTGGGAACGTTACGGACTCAGATCTTGGATCGAAGCCGCCAAGAAGCGATTGCACCACAACGTGCTGGCGATCGCGCTCGCCAACAAGCTTGCCCGCATCGCCTGGGCGGTGCTGGCTAAAGGACGCGCCTTCGAGCTGACAAGGACCAACGATGCAGACGTCCGACCCGCTTGATCCTCGCGCCGTGCTCGGCGCGGTCAAGGCGCGGCCTGGCAACGCCGGAGCCAACCGCAAGCCAAGCGCAACGGCCGGCCTTGACCGCCCGTGCGCGCGACGCGACGCACGTCCTGCGGGCCGGGACGAAGGAACGGCCCCTGGCTCGAACACAGGAACTGCGAGGTAGGAGGAGCAAGCGATGACGTAACTCCATCAGCAGGTTCCAGCCGAGGTCTGCGAGAGGATGAGACGAGATGGAGGTTCGGTCTTCCCGGCGCATGCGAACACTGGTGACCCAAATGGCCCAATCGAGGCCTGTCCGCTAATGAGAACGCACGCGCGCTGATATCCATGATGGCCCGGAGAAACTGCTCCAATCAAAGGCCGGATACATTGATGCAAGACCACTCACCACCTGATCGACGAACCTCTTGCTACGCACGGCCGGACCATACATACGGGTCAAAAGCAGCGGTGGACGCCAAGTTGGATCGGCGTCCGGTTTGCCCCTGACAACCGACGCGACACGCGCTCAATCGACCTTCGGCTAAGGGCCAGAAAGCGACATGCGATTCGCCGTCAAGTGAAAGAGGCTGCCAACTGAGGCGGCTCGGCAAGCTCCCCGCCCGGTCTGGTGGTCTAGGCCAATGATGGACGGGGAGTTGCGCGCCGGACCCCCGTCGCATGACAACGCTAGGAACGTGCCATGACAGCCATGTGAAATTGTCGGCGCGGATCAGTGGACGTTGATCTTATCCAAAGGGAGGTTCAGCGCCGCAGCGCGCTCCTTTCGATCCTTCTTCCGAAACTCAATCTCTCGCCGCTCGAAAGCGGCCATCTCCTCCTTGGCCGCCTCCAGCAGGCGATCGCGCGGCGTCATTACTGGCTGTGTGGGTTCCGTCATCACTTACTCCCGTCTGACGGTGCAGATACAGAAGGATTTGAGTCACGGGAAGGTTCACTGCCACAAGATTACGGATTTATGACGGCGGTCGGATTATCCGCCGAGCAGCAGCAGGATTGCGGCTAGAAGCAGCACCAAGGCGATAGCCGGGACAACGATCCAAGCCGCTTCATTTCTCATGAGGCGAGTTATGCCAGTTCCTCGCATCACGAGGGTAGCTATACGTTCGGATGGCCGCACCCAGCCGCGTTGCGTCATGTCCTCTCGTTCCCCTGGCCACCAGGCCGACGGGCGCGGGCCCTGGAAGCCGAGCATGCGGGCGCTTCCATGCCTGGCAAGCCAAGCCGTCGGCGTTTTCCTTCCGCGCGTCCCTGGCGCGCTCCGCAGGACGCGTTGCCTTACTCAAATGATGTGAATTAGCGCATAGACTTGCCCACGGAGGTAGGAGAAGCTGGTGGGGGTTAATGCAATAGTTCAATTGTGGAGGAATCCGTTGGAGACTGCGAAGCAGTGCCAGGCCAAAGCAGCTGAATGCCTCCGTTTAATGCAGTCGGCGCAGAGCGAGACCGAAGCCAGACTCCTTAAATCTCTATCTCAAAGCTGGGTTCGGCTCGCCAATCAGATCGATCGATATCAGGCCTTGTCTCGAGTGGAAAGACACGAACAGACCCATCTGCGATAGATCATACGCGCAACCGCACGATCCATTCCGAGCCGGGGAATCCGCGGGGCGACAAGCCTGATACTCCTGGCGTCAGGCACCTGAGGTGACCGCTGTCCAATTCAATGACAATTCGCGTCGGCGAGGAGCTCACAACCGTACTGCTGATAACCGTTGCATCTCCCAGAAGGATTGGTAAGTCGATGCCTTTGGGTGGAAAAGTGCGACGTACAGAGCTGGTCCTCAGCCACACCTTGGCGCCAGTCTCAAGCGTCCACGCACGCGTATGGCCTGCCCACTCCAAACGATCGTCCCCGCAAATTGCGGCGGCAATTTAGAGACTTTCGGCGACCGTACTTGACATCCGACAACACCACAGGCTCGTCGGCATTAAAGCGAGGCGGAAGCACCGCGACAGGGTGCCGCAGGCAACATTTAGACCACAGAGGGCAGTCGGCTTTCCGCGAAGAGCGAGCGGGCCTAATCCAGCTTGCGGCCAACGTTTGCACAGCAACGCTCAATTTTCTCTAACCAAGCGTACGCAACGCGCGATTACCGGGCACCGGCAAGCCGCCGCCGGCGACCGCGCGGAAGAAAGCCGCGAAGGTCTATCGGCTGATCAGCTGACTAGGTTCCTGTTTAGATTCATGGATACCGACTCGCAGCTGACTGGCTGTTACCTTGCCTGCAACGGAAGCGGGCTCGTAGCTCACTCTTTGCCCTTCAATCAACGTCGAAATGCCGGCTTCCTCGACGGCGGACATATGAACGAATACATCCTTGCCTCCGCCGTCGGGCCTTATGAAGCCGTAACCCTTAAACTTATTGAACCAGACTACGAAACCGTTAGCCAAAGTTCCTCCGGCATCCGCATGGTCTAGGACGTGTACTAGGGTGTGTACTCATCTGTGGACGCCCCGCGAGATGCAAGCGATTTTTGAAGAAGATCGGCACGTAGTCGGATGCTGCCATC
>NZ_LBJZ01000109.1:0-3744 GCF_028128935.1 Bradyrhizobium sp. CCBAU 11361 | reverse complement strand
ACTCGCGCTGGCTACGGTCTCGCTGTCACAGGCGGCCGCAAAGATCCAACACCTGACTTCGCCGGGCGGCATCGAAGCCTGGTTCGTGCAGGATGCGACCGTGCCGCTGATCGCCATGGAATATTCCTTTGCCGGCGGCTCGGCGCAGGATCCCAAGGACAAGTCGGGCGTCGCCAATCTGGTCGGCAACCTGCTCGATGAAGGCTCCGGCGATCTCGACTCCAAGACCTTCCACGAGCGGCTCGACCGCCGCGCCATCGAGCTCTCCTTCAGCGCCACCCGCGACACCTTCCGCGGCAGTCTGCGCATGCTGCGCGACAACAAGGACGAAGCCTTCGACCTGTTGCGGATGGCACTGACCTCGCCGCATTTCGACACCGCCGACGTCGAGCGCATCCGCTCGCAGGTGATCTCGGGCCTGCGCCGCGAGACCACCAATCCGTCGTCGCTGGCGAGCCGCAAATTCCTGGAAGTCGCCTACGGCGATCATCCCTACGGCCGGCAGACCAACGGCACGCTGGACAGCGTGCCGACCGTCACCGCCGCCGACATGAAGGACTATGTCGGCCGCGTGCTCGCCAAGGACACCTTGAAGGTCGCAGTCGTCGGCGACGTCGATCCGGCGACCCTCGGCAAGCTGCTCGACCACACCTTCGGCAGCCTGCCCGGCAAGGCCAATCTCGTGCCGGTCCCCGACATCGAGGCGGCCAAGCCGCCGCAGCGCGCCTTCGTGCCGCTCGACGTGCCGCAGACCGTCATCACCTTCGGCGGCCCCGGCGTGAAGCGCAGCGACCCGAACTTCATGGCGGCCTATGTCGTCAACCACATCCTTGGCGGCGGCGGACTGTCCTCCCGGCTCTATCGCGAGGTCCGCGAGAAGCGCGGGCTGGCCTATTCGGTGTTCGAATCCCTGCTCTGGATGGAGCATTCGGCGGTCTTCATCGGCAATACCGGCACCCGCGCCGACCGCGCCAGCGACACCATCGACGCCATCGAGAAGGAGGTGCGCCGGATCGCCGAGGAGGGCCCGACGCAGAAGGAGCTCGACGAGGCCAAGTCCTACCTCAAGGGCTCGCAGATGCTGGCGCTGGATACGTCCTCGAAGCTCGCCCAGGCGCTGCTGCAATATCAGCAGGACAAGCTTCCGATCGACTATATCGAGAAGCGCAACGCCATCGTCGACGCGGTGACGCTGGACGACGCCAAGGCCGCCGCCAAGCGGCTCTGGGGCCAAGGCCTGCTGACGGTCGTCGTCGGCCGCACCCCGCAGGCCGCCGCGCAACCCGCGGCCACGGCGCCGAAGGCGAACTGAACTGCCGTAGTAGCGATAGCGCTCCTCGCTAACACACGGCACGCTGCGCTCTGGGCTACTCGATTCACACATCGCTTCGGTCTTTCAGTGATGCATCATGAGGTTGGTGCCGCGCTTCATGGCTTCGAACTCGATCCATCCCTGAAGCATGACGATCGGACCCGGCTTGCCGTAATAGCCGGTCCATCCACCGAGACGCGCGCAGAACCAGGCTGCATGAGCGAGCGACCTGTTCGGATGAGGGTTCTTCTGCCGCTCAGTCTTGCCTTCGAGCTGAGCACAGCAGGCTTCGAGCAGTGGAATGTCCTCAGGTTCGAATGCATCGCTTAGCGGCCGCAGAGGTCCCGGACCACCATCACGGGCGTGCACCAGTTGCTGGATACACACAGCCGCGATCAACGTCGCAGTTTTCAGTCGGTTACGGGGCGCTTTATCCTATTTGCACGGCTTCGATGTCGAAGCCTTAAGCCAGAGCCAATACGGCATGCAGACACTCACCCCTGCCGCGTTCCGAGCGCAGCACAGTCGTGTCCTGGATCGCCAGCACATATCGGCCCACGCAACGTTCTGCTGTCCGTCCGGCGCGGCGCGGCGGCTTGAGCGAGACGGCGATTAACATGGCGCTCGCTTTCATTGTCCGCGGCATACTTTTCTGGGGAGCCATTGCTGGGCTTCTCTATTTGCTGTGGAAGTTGCCATCCTGTAGCCCGACGATCAGGGCGTCGGCCGGCCAGTGTCGAGGAAATGAGGAGCGGCGGCTTGAACTGCACCCCTGATGTGAGACACGGTAATCAGGGACAGGAGCCGAGCGCCTGGGGCGGCTGGGCGGGTTGATGGGTTACGGCCACGATGCGGGGCTGCTGCGCAGCAGCCCCGCATCGCACACGGCCGGTAGGCCAGAGCCGAGTGCAGCCGTTGGCGATTGTACACGTCCTCGATGAAGGCGCCGATTGCATTTTTGGCATGCTGCGCATCGCGGTAAGTCTGGCCGTTGGCCTCCTCCTGTTTGAGGGTCTTCACGAAGCTCTCCGCCTTGGCATTGTCATAGGGATTGCCGACCCGGCTCATGCTCGGGCAATGTCGTGCCGCTGAAGCAGGTCTGTGTAGTCGCCGCAGGCGTACTGGATACCGCGATCGGAGGGGTGGATTAGGCTGCCGGGCGTCGGCTGGCGCGCCGCCAGCGCCATCGAGAGCGCGGCGACCGCCAGACGCGCCTCCAGGTGCGTCTCCAGAGACCCAGCCGACCACACGCCGGCTGAAGGCGTCGAGCATGATGGCGAGATAGGCGAACTCCTCCTGCAGGCGGATGTAGGTGATGTCCGTCACCCAGAGCTGGTCGAGGCCATCAGGCACCATGCCGCGGGCCAGGTTCGACACCACGCGCCAAGGGTGGCGCGAGTCTGTCGTCACAGGCACGAACGGCCGCTGCCGCAATCACAGCAGATTGTCCTCTCGCATCAGGCGCAGCACGCGTTTGCCATTCACCGCAAAGCCCTCACGCCGCAGTTGCGCGGAGATCGGGCGATAGCCGTAATGCCGATGCGTCAGCGCCAACCGCTGGATTGCGTCTCGTACGCCGGTTTCTTCGGTAGCGGGGCGGACGCCGCCCAATGCCGGTAATAGCCGACCCGACTGACGCCGGCCAGCACGCACATCCGCTCGATCGTCAGCTCGCCTTGCCGCGGGGGCATCGTCATCGCCTGACCGCGTAGGCCCCGTCACGCCAGGCCCGGTGCTCGGCCGGCTTGCTTCCTTGACCCGCCGCAAGGCTTGCCGAAAAAAATCCAGTTCAATCTGCTGCTGGCCGCTCGAGTTCGGCAATGGGTTCCGGCGCACCAGGGTCGGTAGCTGCAACATCGCGTGCCCGCTCCTTCACGCTCGCGCAACCGCATCGCTTTTGGGCGGCCGACCGGTCGGCCGCAGCGCCTGCGCCCCGGCGGCTCGAAAAAGATCGCGCCATGCATAGAGGTCCTTACGCAGCACATTCAGCTCCTG
This sequence comes from Bradyrhizobium sp. CCBAU 11361, assembly GCF_028128935.1. Lineage (NCBI taxonomy): Bacteria > Pseudomonadati > Pseudomonadota > Alphaproteobacteria > Hyphomicrobiales > Nitrobacteraceae > Bradyrhizobium > Bradyrhizobium sp. CCBAU 11361. Next base: position 437 of record NZ_LBJZ01000109.1, on the reverse strand, counting down.
GGAAAGAGCCCTTATGCGCTCACCCGCCAGAATGCGACGGACCGCCTCGAGCTTGAACTCTCGGCTGAAAACACGGGGTGATTTGTTGGGTATACGTTCTCCATTAGAGAACTGTCCCTAATTTCCCATGTCTCACTTTTGGGGTGCACTCCAGCTTCCCAACGCCGGTGACCTTGCCCCCAAGTTTTATCCGGTCCTGAGTTCGCTCTGGCTGGTGGTTGAAGTGCTCCCCGAAACTAGGCCAGCTGAGGCTGGAATTTTCCGGGGTTAGGCTCATGCCGGCGGGGGCGCCGATGAGCCATTCAACAGCGATATCGGCGCCTTGTTGCCGATCGCGCTATGTGGCCGCTCCTCGTTGTACAACAAGGCTCAAGAACGCCCACAGGATCGTTCTTCGCGAGGTTCTTTATCGACATCATCCCTGGTTTGGTCGCCGA
>NZ_LBJZ01000108.1:0-3590 GCF_028128935.1 Bradyrhizobium sp. CCBAU 11361 | reverse complement strand
CTTGTTGAAGGGAATATCGCGGGAGGGACTGAGTTTGATTTTCTGAACGGCGCTTGCCATGTCGGTTTCTCCACGACGGGCGGCCGAAAGACTCTCTCTCGACCTCCTACCCGTCACAGACAAGCTGGCGCGCCTCTCACTCTCTGACGCGCAGCACCAACTCGGGACTGCCCCTGGCACAGCGTGCTGATGCATCACGCAGCCTCCTCTTTGCCCTCGACGACGGACTCGATCGCGGGCGGCAGAAAGGCGAGCAGGAAATCGGCGGCCTTCGATGCCGCACTCGCGGCGCGCACCACGGCGCGATTATCCTCGCGCAGCACCTCCAGCCAGGAACCGATGTAGTCGGCGTGGCGCACGGTCGGGACGATACCGAGCGAGGCACAAACGAAGGCACCCGCCATTTCGGCGACTAGCTCTTCGCGCGCGTACGATTTTGAGCCGAACGAGCCCGAGTGGTCGCGGTTGAGGCGGGACGCCTGGCCGGTCCAATGACCGAGCTCATGGAATGCGGTCCGGTGCCAATTGATCGGCTCGAAATATGCAGCCGGCGGCGGCACCTGCACGAAATCGTCCATCGTGTTGTAGTAGGCGCGCGCGCCCCCGATGCGGAAATCCGCGCCGGTGGCGGCAATCAACGCCTCGGCTCGGGGCTCAATCTGATCTGGTGGCGGCGGGACGACCGAGGCAGCGACCCTCTCCGGCAAGCCATCGCACTGGTCCGTGTTGAAGACCGTAAAACGCTTGAGAAACGGGATGGCGCCCGGCTCTTCACCGGCCTCTGCGGCGCGCCGACGTTCGTCGTCCGGGGTGAAACGATCGGCATAGACGACAGTCGTTCCCCGTTCGCCCTTCCTGACATGGCCGCCAAGCCCGAGCGCCTGGCGAAAAGTGAGCCAGCTCTGTCCGGAAAAGCCGTGCTCGATGACCGCACCCCACAGGATCAGCACATTAATCCCGGAATATCCGCGCTGCGTCGACGCGTTGCGCGGCATCGCGAGCGGCGCCTTGATCACCGCCGTCCCCCAAGGCTGCACCCACGGGATACGGCCAGCCTCCAGCTCGGCGATGATCTTGTCTGTGATTTCGGTGTAAAGGCTCGCGCGGTCTTTGCCGGCGCGAACTCGGGTGGTATGTCCAGGCATCGCGGTTCTCCGCGACGGGCACCGGAAGCCTCTCCTCCGATCTTCAACCCGTCGCGGCAGACCCGGCCCGCACTCTCACTCTCAGTGACGGCGACGCCACGAGCTCTTTGAGAAGCGGATTCGCGGTCGCGCGGCGTTTTGGCGTTAGCGATGAAAGCCCGGCGAGCGGCTCAAGAGCGATCTCACCACTCGTTGGTATCAATTTTGCATTTGTGATATCGTCTCAATGTTGCGCATGTCGATTCACGGCGTGCGCATGTTCACTGAGCCAGTTTTTTACAGAGGACGACATGGCCAAGAAAGCGAAGAAGGCAAAGAAGACCGCCAAGGCAGCCACCAAGAAGGTGGCAAAGAAGACTTCAAAGAAAAAGAAGTAATCGTATCCGCGACTGAGAGATTGCCGCCTGCGGGTCGCCGCAACCCGGACGCAAAGCGAACCTGTCCAAAGGATCTGATCTTTGCAGCCGTTTCTCTAGCGCGGCAAGGCAACATAAGGCCGGCCCTTTGTGCAGCTAGCTACTGCATAAAGGTCCGGTTTTTCGTTTCTGCCCGGCGAGGGGTATGTAGGATCGATACGCCACTTCCAGCGACGGTGACGTCACGAATTCTCCGAGAGAATGGTTTTCGCGGCAGCGCAGCCTTCCTTCGCAAAAGTGATGGAAGCCCGAAGAGCGCGGAGCGAAGGGAAGGCAAAGGCACCCGGCGCGGGGCAGTGATAGCGACGCCGGAATGAAATGACGGCGGACCCGCGACCGAGTGCAGTCGCGAGATGAAGTAACCGGGCACCGACCTCCCGGGCGCATAATGCGTCGACCGATTCGTCCAACAAGATGAGCTGGAGCTCCTGATGAATTACTTCGCTGGACTCGACGTGTCTCTCAAGCGCACAGCGATCTGCATCGTTGATCGAGATGGAAATATCGTCCGGGAAGGAGTGACGGATACCGAACCCGAGGCACTCATTTCCTGGCTGAGAAATACCCGCCTCGCTTTGCAACGCATCGGGCTAGAAGCCGGACAGTGTTCGTCCTGGTTGCACAAGGGGCTTTCGGAAGGTGGGCTACCCGTCGTTTGTGTTGAGACCCGACACGCAAAGAGCGTGATGCAAGCTCAAACTGTCAAGACCGACCGCAACGATGCTCGTGCACTTGCGCAAATGATGCGAACAGGGTGGTTTAAGGCGGTTCACGTCAAATCTGAAGACAGCCAAAAGCTACGGGCGTTGATGGGCAGTCGCCGGTGCCTGATCGACAAGCAACGTGACCTCAATAATCATATTCGGGCCGCACTTCGAACGTTCGGATTCAAAATGGGCCTTATCGGCCAAAGCCGGTTTGAAGAACGCGTACGCGAGCTGATCGTGGCTGATGGAGATTTACAAGCCCTCGTCATTCCATTGCTCGAAGCCCGGCGCATGCTCGGCGAACAAGCACGCGTGTTGACGCGCCTAATTGAGCGCCTGGTTCGCAGCGATGCTACTTGCCGCCGGTTCATGACAGTTCCTGGCGTTGGCCCCCTGACAGCTTTGGCATTCAAGACAACCATCGATGACCCAGGCCGCTTCCGTAAATCACGGCATGTTGGCGTCCATCTTGGACTGACCCCAGGCAAATACGCGTCCGGAGAAATCGACTACAACGGGCGCATCACCCGGTGCGGCGATGCCTTTGCTCGAGAGCACCTCTTTGAAGCCGCTCACTCTTTGATGGTCAACACCAGACGGTGGTGCTCATTAAAGGCATGGGGCATCCGCATCGCTAAACGCAGTTCCATGAAAAATGCGCTGGTCGCGGTGGCCCGCAAGATATCCATCATCCTGCACCGTATGTGGTGCGACGGCACCGACTTCCGGTGGGAAAGATCGGAGGGCGCAGCGGCCGCTTGATACCTGAACGCACTGATCAACAGAACACGGCCGAAAGGCTGTCAAGGAGTCCGGCAGGACGAGGAATGGCGAGGGTGATAACCGGTCTGCAGCGCGAGCTGATCGCGACTGCGCTCCCGAGATGGTCCCGCCACTTCTTCACGAACATCATCATGAGGCGGAGATCCCGACCTCGAAGAGAAGCGCGATCGCCGGATAGCTTGACGCCACGGGAGGTTCGGAAGGCACAGTGACCATGCAATTTGCTACTTGACGCTCCAACCCCGGTTAGAGAAGACCGGTTAACAAGGCACCCGCGTTCGGGGCAGCGATAGCGGCGCCGGCATGAAATGACGGCGGCCCCTAACGCGAGTGCCTCCGGCGAGCGACTCACGATCGCGCGAGGGATCGAAGCCGAGAGACGCCTTGCGGCTCGGTTCATATGTGGACGTATATGGACCCCGCCCGATTGCAACGACCGGCTTGATCAGGATCGACGGTCAGAACTGCTGACGTATATCCGGCTTCTTGATGCGGCTGGACAACGTCTCCGCCGCGAGCCTCGATGGTTTTCGCCCGCT
>NZ_LBJZ01000107.1:0-2807 GCF_028128935.1 Bradyrhizobium sp. CCBAU 11361 | reverse complement strand
CCGGGCTGAACTTCGTAGAGGTCCGCTCTGCCTCTGATAGCGGCGCGTTGGCGCACCTCACCCTAAGTCCGAGATGGGCCAATTCCGGACTTATGCACCGCAGCGAGCTACGCTTTGTTTGATCACCTCGTCGGCAGTGGAAACCACCTTGTCTTGGGCGGCACTTGGATGCCGAACCACGGGTACGATTGTTTCTTGCGGATCCTCAGCGAATGGCACAGGTTTTCGCCAAGAAAGGAGCTCGCGCATGACCATGAACAGCACCGGTATCCCCGAAGGTTTCGAACCGCACTTCCGTAAGAGCCCTTTCACCGATCCTTGGGAACCGCTCTATTCGAAGCGGACGGACAAAGCCGTGATCATCGGATTACGGCTGGCCAAGCCGCACACCAATGCACGTGGCAACGTTCATGGCGGGCTGATCTCCGCGCTTGCTGACAACGCGATGGGCTATAGCTGCGCGCAGGCGATTGGCTGGGCATCGTCGCTGGCGACGATCACTCTTGTGGTCGACTTCACCGGCATCGCGCAGATTGGGCAATGGCTCACCGTGGACAGTGAGGTGATCAAAACCGGCAGAACGATCTGCTTCGCGCAAAGTCTAATCAAGGCCGACGACAGTGTAATCGCTCGGGCGAACGCCACGTTCCGCGCAGTGCCGAAGCATGAGGGTGACACTCATCCCCGTTAGCCGTTAACGCTCGCACCACGCAACCGGCCTGAGAGAGCTTTCAGATCGATCTAGGTCCGCAACGGGTCATTTTCGGGCTTGGGCACGCTCTGTTGCGAAGTCCACTTTACCCCGATGAGCTGACATCGCGAGTGTCAGCTGCAGCAGGATATCGGGTGCCAAGCTGCGATCGAAGGTTCGTGCCTCTCGCAAGTGGAACCCGAATTGCGCTTGTTCTGTTAGGTATAGGGCGCGCGGCCCCCAACCAGTAAGATTTCCGAGCGAGTCCTATGCCCAAGATCCGCGTTTCAATCCAGGAATTGCAGCGTCGAGCGTTGTTAGAAGTGAGAAAGCAGCCTGGCTGTCATAACGTCCTGGAAATAGCGATCAATCGCGTTACAAAGCACGCTGAAAATAACTGGTCGCTCTGTGTGATCGTAGCGGGCGCGGCAGATGCCAATACCGCCGCGCGCGCCGCGACTCACGTCCAAACTGTTTTGCGCCGGGACTATGATCTGCTGACGGATTGATCTGCAGTCCATCAAGGGAAGGCGGAGATCAAATGGACCGCTAGTGTCCGCTTTGCTGCGCATCACGGACGCAATGCGGACATAGCGCGAGGTCCAAGAAAGGTGCCGATCGCGGTCCGGGGCATGGTTCGCGCACACTCTTCCGACACCGCCGCGGCGTTTGCCGCGCCCCGGAAATTGGAACTCCCTATGATGTTACCCATACGCATTTTGCAATTGTGCCGCGTAACGCTGGAATCTAAGTCCTCAATGATCCTGCGAGACAAAAATTCGCCTCGCGATCGCGTGTGTTTGGAGTTCAATTTTTGACATTGAGAGCTTCCGCAGCTGAATTGGATTTCGGGGTGCGAAGCGTAGGCGGATTCAAACAAAGTTCGAGGTTGCCGCCCTATGCCGCTCGAAATGCGATGCGGCGGATGATTCGCGGCGGGCTAGAGTGACGCTTCCCAGCGGGATTGGTAACCGACTTTTGGCAGCACTACCGGCGGCGGATCTCGATCTGCTGGCACCCGACCTAGAGATGGTTGCGCTCGATCGGGACGCGGTCGTCTCGCGGGCGGGTGACCAGACCGAGCACGTCCTCTTCCCTCATAGTGGCGCCATTTCTGTGATGATCAACATGGCGAACGGGCAGACGGTCGCCAGCGCCGCAATAGGGCGCGAGGGAGCAGTAGGCACTCTTTCCGTGCTCGGGCCGTCTCCTGCGGCCGTTACCGCCATCGTTCGTGCCGCGGGCACCGCCTCGCGGATCCCCGCATCGCGATTCCACGCCGCTTTCAGCCGGAGCCCCGCGATCCGTCACGCAGTCCAGATTCACTTCAAGGCGATGCTGATACAGCTACAAATCGGCGGGGCCTGCAATGCGCTGCATCCGGTCCAAGCCCGCATGGCGCGCTGGCTGCTCCATCTTCGCGACCGCGTCGACCACGACGTCCTCCCGCTCACCCAGGAGGCGCTTTCGCAAATACTGGGTGTGCGACGAACGACGGTGACGCTCCTGATGCGGAATCTGCGCGCTTCCGGAGCGATCATATCTGAACGGCGAGGCGAAATCGAGATCGACCCTTCGCGGCTTGCAGCGCTGGCGTGCGAATGCCGCGACACCATGCGTCTCGAAATCGAGGGGATCTTCTCTATGAATGCAACCCAATCTCGCGTTTTGGTTCTGCCGACGCAGTAAATGAAACGGGCGATGTAGCCGCTTCGGCGCGGCCGGTGAAGTCGGCGAAGACGGTGCTGGATAGCGGATCCCTTCGGGCCGATCAGGCCGCCGCCCCATGCCTTGAGCGGGACCTCCCACCTAATGTCCGTTGCGCGTCACGAGCCGTGCGGTGAGCAAATCAAGTCGGCTCTGCCTTCGATAGGAGACCTCAGCAAGACCTCCTACATTTGTCGAGACGGGCCACAAGGAGACAATCGTCGTCGCTCCTGTATTCGCAAATGTCAGGTCCGCTGACGCGCCGCAGAAAAGGAGGATCGGAGCTATCACCACTCTTCGCATTTCGAATTTGGAGGCGGGTGACATAGCCCACGTCAAGAAATAGGTCTAATCTGCGCAATGCTCAGGGAATTTTTAATTCTTGCCTGGAGCTGGATCATGATCAAAA
>NZ_LBJZ01000106.1:0-2790 GCF_028128935.1 Bradyrhizobium sp. CCBAU 11361 | reverse complement strand
TGCATATATGATCGAGCGTGTTGTCGACGCATCGGAGCTACGGGTTCGGCGGCGGTGGAGCGGCGAGGTCAAGGGACGGATCGTCGCGGAATCCTTTGTTCCCGGCGCGATCGTCTCGGACATCGCGCGGCGCCACGGTCTATCGCCGCAGCATTTGTCGACCTGGCGCAAGGCCGTGCGCGACGGGTTGTTGACGTTGTCGGAACACACGGAGCCGGCGGCGACGAGGCCGGCTGGAGCGGTCGCGATCCAGGAAGCGAGTTCATCAAGCGGCGAGGCTTTTAGCTTGCTCGGCGCTCCACGCCCAGGGCATGAGTTCGTCCAGACGCGAGGCCGGCCAGAGGTTGACGAGTCTGGTGAGGACATCGGTCAGATAGGCCTGCGGCTCCACGCCGCAGAGCTTGCAGGTCTCAATCAGCGAAGCGATGCAGGCCCAGTTCTCCGCGCCCTCATCATGCCCCGCGAACAGTGCGTTCTTGCGGTTGAGGATAAGAGGACGGATGCTTCGCTCGACAATATTTGTGTCGAGCTCGATGCGGCCGTCGTCAAGGAAGCGCATCAGGCCAACCCAGTGGTTCAAGGCGTAACGGATGTGCTCGGCGATTGTCGCTTTGCCCGAGACGCGGGTGAGTTGCTGCTCGAACCAGGCCTTGAGCGCCAGCACCAGCGGCTTGCTGCGCTCCTGGCGGATGGCACGACGCTCATCGGCGCTGCGGCCCCTGATCGTCTTCTCGATCGCATAGAGAGCGGCAATACGCTCGAGCGCTTCGCTCGCTATCGGAGCAGGACCGTCCTGGACAACGTCGAAGAAGCGCCGCCGCAGATGAGCCCAGCAGAAGGCGAGCGTGATCGCCGCGTCAGGCGCGGTGTCGGCAATGGTCTTGTAGACGGTGTAGCCGTCGCATTGCACGATGCCGCGATAACCGTCGAGCAGCTTGAGCGCGTGGACGGCGCCGCGACCAGGCGCATAAGTGTAGGCCACTGCCGGCGGATCGGCCCCGCCCCACGGCCGATCGTCGCGCGCGATCGCCCAGAAGAAGCCTTTCTTGGTGCGGCCGCGGCCGGGATCGAGCACAGGCGCTGTGGTCTCGTCCACCGCGATCTTGTTCGCGGTCAAAATGATCTCGCGCAGCCTGAGCCAGAGCGGACGAAGCTCTGCGCCTGCATAGCCCACCCAGAACGCCAAAACCGAGCGCTTGATGTCGATACCCTGCGCCAGCAGCATCTGAGCCTGCCGATACAGCGGCAGGTGCCAGGCATATTTGGCGACCAGAACATGGGCGACCATCGCCTCGGTCGGCAAGCCGCCCTTGATCAGCCGCTCTGGTGCCGGCGCCTGAACCACGCCATCCGTGCAGGCCCGACAGGCATATTTGGGACGATGGGTGACGATCACGCGGAACTGTGCCGGGACGACGTCGAGCCGCCGTGAGGTCTCCTCACCGATCACATGCAGAGGCGTGCGGCAGCACGGACAGTTGGTATCCTCCGGGGCAATCGTGACGTCGATATGCGGCAGATGGGCCGGAAGTGCACCACGGCTGGCGCGGCGCCGTTCAGCACGCTGGCGTGCGCCTGCCGTGTCCTTCCTGTCCTGGACCGCTTCATCGCCGGCAATGGCCTGCTCGATGTCCTCGATCGCCAGCTGCAACTGCTCAGGGTCGAGCTTCTCCGAGCGGCGACCGAACTGCGCGCGTTGCAGCTGGCGCAAGAGATGCTGAAGGCGATCCATTTGCGACAGCGCCTGATCGCGTTCGACGATCGCCGCGTCGCACTTTGCGATCGCCGCGTCGCGCTCCGCGCGTGCCGCCGCAACCAGCGCCTGCAGCGCCTCGATATCGGTCGGAAGTTGATCCGTGGTCTCGCTCACGCCCGGTACTCAAGCTGATTCGCGGGCCCTTGTGGAAGACTGCAGCCGACATGATTCAATTGGTCACAGGGTTCACGACGTTGCGCTCGGCTGACCAATGTCGCGGGCATGCAGGCGCGACCAATCCAGGCCGTCCATCAGCGCGGCGAGCTGTGAGGCAGACAGACGCATCACGCCATCGCTGATCGGCGGCCAGCGGAACGCGCTATGCTCCAGCCGCTTCCACAGCAGCACGAGCCCGGACCCGTCCCAGGCAAAAATCTTCAAACGGTCCGCTCGCTTTGAACGGAAGACGAAAATCGTTCCCGCGAACGGATCATGGTGGAGTTGCTCGCGCACCAGCGCGGCGAGACCATCGGCACCTTTACGAAAGTCGACCGGCCGCGTCGCGACCATGATCTTCACGCCCGCCGAAGCCGCGATCATGTCGTCGCCCTCACGGCCCGCAGCACATCGCGCAGCCAGGCCGGATCGACCCCCGCCGCTGCGCGAACTACCGCATCACCAATCTCGATGCTGATCGTTATCCCGTTCCGCGTTGCCGCTTCCACGCACATCCCAGCGGGGCGAAGCTCCGACACCACCGGAACGAAGAGCGGTGCATCCTCCGCCGGCAAGCTCAGCAGACCGGCACGCGCGGCCTTGCGCCAAGCAAACAGGTGTTGCGGTGAGAGGTCGTGCCGGCGCGCCACCTCGGACACAACTGTGCCCGGCGCATATAACTCCGCCACGATCCGCCCCTTGACCGCGGCGCTCCACCGCCGCCGACGCCCCGCTCCGACCTGGATATCCACCCGGCCCCGTGGCTCTGAAGCGTCAACTATAGGGTCAACCATATATGCGAACCTTACTGTATATGACGGCTCGCATGTTGCCGATCAGCTCACGCCGAACAAGGTGCGGGAGACACACCGCTTACG
>NZ_LBJZ01000105.1:0-2654 GCF_028128935.1 Bradyrhizobium sp. CCBAU 11361 | reverse complement strand
TGGGTCAGAGGGTGTGAAATTCCGAGAGTGGGACCAGCCTGTCCGGTCTACCGCGAAAGCAGACATCCCCGGATTTATGAGCATATGCCTTAGGTCGCGCTATCTGTAGCGGCCCGGCCGGAGGTACCTGCACGTGCTGTCAATCGCCGCGCGATCGGCGTCAGCAGATAGGGCGCGAGATGAATCGGAAACTGCGTCAGCGCGAAGTAGAGCCAGGTCGTCGCCGGCAGCACGCCCGCGGTCGCGGCCAGCATCAGCCCGAGATTGCGCTGTGACACCATCAGGCCGATTGCGAAGGCGCGCTCATGGCCGACGCGCCGGAAGATCAGCGTCGTGACGGCGAGCAGGGTGAAATAGACGGCAAAGGCGAGCAGCGCGACGCCGATCGTGAACAGGGGGGCGGCGAGGAAGTCGGTTGCGACGTCGCCCATCACCGCCGAGGCGAACACAAGCAGGATGACGATGTTGATGCCGTCGATCGGACGCTTGTGGCGCTGGATCGCCTCGCTGCCGAACAGGCGGCGGATGACGGTCGCCGCAAGCAGCGATGCCGTGAGGATTCCGAGCAGCTTCAGGCCGAGCGTGAGCGGCGAGATGTTGAGCATGCCGCCGAGAAACAGGCTGGCAAACAACGAGGCGGTGAAGGGGACGAGCGCGGTCGAGGTCACCAGCGTGACCAGCACCAGCGTGGCATCGAGGCCCATCAGCGCTGCGAGCGCCGGCGCAGCCATCATCGGCGAGGCCATGCCCTGGAGCATCAGCGCGAGAGCAAGGCCGGGCGAGCTGTCGCTGAGCCCGGTTGCACGAGCAATCAGCCCGACAATCAGCGGCACGCCGATCGTGGTCCAGGCGGTGGCGGCCGCAACCAGCGCCGGCCGGCGCAGATGTCCGTAGAGCGCCGTCAGGTCGACCCGCATGAAGGAGATGCAGAGCAGAAGGAAAATTGCCTCGGTGACGTAGGGGCGCAGCAGCGCACCGAGCGGCGGCACCGCAACCGCGATGAAGGCGATCGCCGCAACGGCGCGCGTGCCCTGGTCGCCGAGCCATGTCAGCCCGCGCAGGGGAATGGCGAAGATCGTTTGAAGATTGGAAGCCATGCGCAACGGCGTTGTCAGCCCAATCCCTTCAACCACGCGCCGATCTCGCTGACGGCGATATTGGCCTGTGGCAACAGCTTGCCCATAGTGAAGAAGCCGTGGAATTGGCCGGGAAAGTGCTTGTACGTGACGGGCACGCCGGCCTGCTTCAGGCGCGCGGCAAATTCGTCGCCTTCATCGCGCAGCGGATCGGCGCCGGCGGTCAGCACATAGGCGGGCGGCAGGCCGGCAAGGTTTTCCGCGCGAGCCGGCGAGGCACGCCAGTCGTGGATGTCGGCGGCGGCACCCAGATAGTGATCGCGAAACCAGCGGATCACCGAATGCGTCAGCAGCACGCTGGTCTCGGGTTCGCTGTGGGAGCGGTGCGTCATGGCGAAATCGGTCGCCGGATAGATCAACACCTGGCCCGCGATCGCGGGGCCGTTGCAGTCGCGCGCGGCGAGCGCGACGACCGCGGTGAGATTGCCGCCGGCGCTGTCGCCGCCGATCGAGAGACGGGCGGCGTCGATGCCGAGCTCGCGCGCATTCGCTGCGACCCATTTGGTCGCGGCGATGGCGTCCTCGGTGGCCGCGGGAAACTTGTGCTCGGGCGCGAGGCGATAGTCGACCGAGATCACGATCAGCGCGGCTTCGACCGCGAGCTGGCGGCAGACGACGTCATGGGAGTCGAGATCGCCGATCACCCAGCCGCCGCCATGGAAGAACACCAGCGCCGGCGACAGGCCGTTCTGCCGGCGCGGGTCCTTCGGCACGTAGATGCGGGCGGGGATCACCCCGTGCGGCGCCGGGATCGCCAGCGGCGCGACACGTGCAAGTTCCGGCGGCTCGGGGTTGGTGGCAAAGCGCGCTTGCGCGTAATAGGCGCGCGCCTCCGGCGCGGTCAGCGTCTCGTAGGCGGGGCGGCCGGCCTCCTGGAACGCCTTGTAGACGGCGGCGGCATCGGGATCGAGCACAACGGGCATGGGGGCGACCTTGGGGCTTCCAGTTATCGTTGGACGGCGCGTTCGGGGGGCGGGGCCCGCCTCGGGCCCCAAGGAAGGGTCCTCCGACTATCCCATTCGGCCGGCGGTCTGGCCAGCCGGCGCCGGGCTGGGCAGGAATGCCGCCCTTTCCCCGCCGTATTCGGCGTGTTAACCGGATGGCCTGCGAGCGGCGGTATCCCCTGTAGAATGTCCAGCAAGCCCGATTCGCTGTTGAAGCCGCGCGAGAAGATGGTTCGAACCCTTACCCTGACAGGTCTTGCGGCGCTTCTGGCCGCCACTGCGCTCACGGCTGCGACGCCCTCGCAGGCGCAGATCGGCACGATCTTCTCCGATCCGCCGCCGCTGCGGCCGCCCGGTAGCATTCCGCGCGGACAGCCGCAGCCGCAGGTGCCTGACGACGACGAGGAAGTCCCCGAGCTGCCGCCGCAGGGCCGCGTGCTGCCGTCGCGTCCGATGGCGCCGCCTCCCGGGCGTCAGGGCAATGTCATGCCCGGGCCGGTGGAGACCCAGCCTCTGGCGCCGCCGCCGGGCTCCAGCGCCGCGCCGCCGAACCAGCCGCCGCCCGTGGCGGTCG
>NZ_LBJZ01000104.1:0-2626 GCF_028128935.1 Bradyrhizobium sp. CCBAU 11361 | reverse complement strand
TCGGGACCACTGACCCATTAAAATCAGCCGGGCAATTCCAGACCGTCGCGCAGACAGTTGCTTCGGTCGGGCCATAAGCGTTGACAATTGCTGCCGAGGCCAGACTTCGGATGAGTTCAGCTTTCGGCAGTTCTCCAGCAAGAATGAGAACTTGCGAAGCCAAACATTCCAGCGTCTTGCTTGCCTGAAGCAAGGCTGGGGGTAACGTCGCATGGGTGATGTCTTCGCTTCGGAGATAATCCGATAGCTTGTTACTCGCTTGACGGATCTCGTCCGCAGGCAAGTGCAATGCGGCTCCAGAGCCAAACGCCATAAGAAGCTCCCAAGCGCTTGCATCAAACCCAACGGAGGCGAACTGCACCACTCGGCTTTTGGAAGAAGCGCCAAAAAGACCGACCTGAGCCAACACCAGATTGACCAATCCCCGATGCTCGACCATGACGCCCTTTGGGGTGCCGGTTGAGCCTGAGGTATAGATGACATAGGCGAGATGACGTGAGGTGAGGCCCAGCGCGCGCGGGTTCGGGTCCGAAGCCGGCCGTTCCGCCCAGGCCGGGGTGGCCATATCCAGATCGACCACGCCGACATCGGCCAGCGCCTCGGCGCCCAGCGCGGCGCGGCCGGATGCATCGCAAAGCAGCAGCCGCGGCGCCGCATCCTCGAGCACCTGCCGCAGCCGCGCGCTGGGATAGGCCGGGTCCAGCGGCAGATAGGCCCCTCCCGCCTTGAGGATCGCCAAAACTCCCACCACCATCGCCGGGCTGCGCTCCAGGCAGATCGCCACCGGCTGGTCCGGCTTGACCCCGAAGGCGATCAGATGATGCGCTAGGCGGTTGGCCCGCGCATTGAGCTCGCCATAGCTCAGGCGCTCGTCCTCGCAGACTACCGCCACCGCATCCGGCGCCTTTTGCACCTGTTGCTCGAACAGTTCGTGGATGCACCGCTGCGACGGATAGGCCGCCGCCGTCCGGTTCAGCTCCTCCAGCAGATAGCTGCGTTCGTCGGCCGGCAAGATGTCCAGCTCCCACACCGGTCTGTCGGGAGCCTGCTCCAATGCATCTGCCAGCTGCTCGAGCGCCCGCTGCATGTAGCCGCAGACCCGATCCGCAGAGATTGGCTCCGCCACCTGCGCCGTCAGGCCGAGCGCCTCGCCAAAATCCTCAACCGATAGCGTCAACGGATAATTGGTGCGCTCTTCCCCGCTCAGCCGTTCGATGCCGGCCAGGACATCATCCGTTCCAGAACCGGATTTGGCCGCCGGCGTGTTGTGGCGGTAGTTCAGCAGCGCGCTGAACAGCGGCGCCGGCGCCGCAACGCCGCTGCAGCGTTGCGCCAGCGCAAGCGAGGCATGCTCGTGCGCCAGCAGCTCGGAAAGCCGCGCATGCGTGGCCTGCACGCTCGCCTCGACTCCGGCTCCGTCGAGGTCGAGCCGCACAGGCAGGGTGTTGATGAACAGGCCCATCGCACGGTCGGCACCCGCACCCGCATGCATGCGGCCAAACAGCACCGTGCCGAACACCACCTGCTCTCGGCCGCTGCTCAGCGCCACCACTTGCCCCCAGGCCAGATGGCACAGGCTCGCAAGGCTCACCCTGAGCCGCCGCGCCTGAGCGCGCAGCCGATCGTTGAGCGCCCGCGGAAGCATCCGATGCACCTCGCCGATCCCGCTGCCGTCGCCATGCACCTCGCGAAGCCCGAACGGCAGCGTTGGCTCGTCAATGTCGCCCAGCATCTCCTGGAAGAACGCTTCATGCGCCTTGGCATCCATGCCAAGCCGCGCCTGCGCCACCAGATTGCGGAACGGCTGCGGTACGGCCAGTTCATAGGCCCGCCCTGCCAGCACGGCCCGCACCTCGGCATGCATCACTTCCAGCGTCGTGTGATCCCCTATCAGATGATGCAGCAACTCCAGCAGCAGCCAGCGCCCGCTGCCCGGCTCGCGCGCGATCACGAAGCGCATCAAGGGCGCCCGACCAAGATCGATGCGGTACTGACGCGGATCGAACCGCCGCTTCAGCTGCTCGTGACCGGAACCGCCATTCTCGTCCAGCTCGACCTCGAGCACATCCAAGGCCGCCTTGCGCCACACCACCTGCGCCGGGCTCGACAGACCCTCCCAGACAAAGGCCGTGCGCAGAATGTCGTGGCGATCCACCACCTCTTGAACCGCACCAAGATAGCCATCCAACAGCTCACGCTTGGCAAACGCCATTTGACTGACCAGCAGATAGGGATCGCCCCGGCTGGCCAGAAGATGATGGAACAGAATGCCGTCCTGCAGCGGCGACAGGCCATAGATGTCCTGGATGTTGGCGACCCCGCCCGGCACCGTGGTGACGATCCGGTCGATCTCTTCCTGCGTCAGCTCGATGAGCGGCAGCATCCGCGGCATGATCGCCGTGCTGTGCTCGTCGATCAGGTTGGCGGGCACCGCCACCTCGCGCTGGCTGCCAAGGCTTGCGGCCAGATCGCAAAGCACCGGCCTGGCGAACAGGGTGCGCACCTCCACCCCGAGCGACAGCCGCCGCAGCCGCTCTATCAGCTGCACGGCCAGCAGTGAGTGGCCGCCCAGTTCGAAAAAGTGGTCGTGACGTCCGACCCGCTCCAGTCCCAGAAGCTCGGCCCA
>NZ_LBJZ01000103.1:0-2349 GCF_028128935.1 Bradyrhizobium sp. CCBAU 11361 | reverse complement strand
TTCGAGTCCGCCAACGGATCATCGACCGTCGGCGCTTTTCAAGAATCACCGGATAACTTGGTTGGTCCTCGCAAGCACTTCGGATGGAACGGTTATACCAAGCTGCCCAGCGGTCTGGAGGTTGAGCACAAGTTCGTGCGACAAGGCCGCCCGGATGGGCAACTCGCCTGGATTGCCACCGCGCAAGATTGTATCGGCGTATTGCGCCATCTGCCGCGCAGCTTCGCGAAGACTGGTCCCATAAGCAATAAGGCCTCCGGCGTCGAGCATTGATACAGGAAAAACCGATGGTAACCGGTAAGCTATAGCTAGCTCGGCGATCCGCTTTCTGCAGGCTTGATTGATCGGCTCTTCCAGCACGACCAGGGCCTGCGCGCGTTCACGCTCCATAGCCTCAAAGGCTTTTTCATACTCGGGAGAAGGAGCTTCGACGCGAATGACTTGTGGCTGGATTCGCAGGCGATGAGCCGCATCTCGGTTCGAAGTCGACATGCAGTCTGAAACGCCGAGGTCACTCAATATAGCGACCCGCTCAAGGCTGGGATTTAGCGCCTTGAGGAGCTGCAGTTGCTCCGTGGCCTGCCCCGGATCAAAGGTGGTTACTCCCGTGACGTTCCCGCCGGGGAGCCTTAAGTTGGACGCTAATCCGTCGCCGATCGGCTCGACAACGACCGCAAACACAATGGGAATCGTCGAGGTGGCTTGCCGAACCGCTCGCACTGTGACCGCCCCGATGACGGCGATGAGATCGACGCCGAGGCTGACCATTTCAAGGGCGAACTTGGGCAACAGATGCAATTGTCCCTCGGCTGCTCGAAGTTCGAAGCGGATTCCTTCGTCTTCGATCCATCCAAGGTCCCGAAGTCCCAATTTGAAGCCATCCATTGGATAGGCTGAGCCAGCGACAATTATCCCAACGCTCTTCATGGTGCGGTTCTCCTGGGGACGCCGGTGACCACGATAACATGCGGCGTCGAGGGCAGCACCTAGGGTCTCTGACGCAACCTGAAGCGGCACGGCCGCTTGTGGCCCATCGCGTCAGTTGGTCCGATGCAGCGGCTTGTCTGGAGTTGGGGGCAAAGCTGACCTGCCGGCTGAGCGCCCGGAC
The DNA here is from genome assembly GCF_028128935.1 of Bradyrhizobium sp. CCBAU 11361. Lineage (NCBI taxonomy): Bacteria > Pseudomonadati > Pseudomonadota > Alphaproteobacteria > Hyphomicrobiales > Nitrobacteraceae > Bradyrhizobium > Bradyrhizobium sp. CCBAU 11361. Next base: position 1,241 of record NZ_LBJZ01000103.1, on the reverse strand, counting down.
TTCCCAGTTTGACCCATGGCCTGCTTGCGGAAGACGTCGAGCGGATTGACGCGGCCCTCCGTCCCGCCCAGATAGCCGACTACGCTGATCCGTCCTCCGGAACGAATCGCCTTGCGGCCGACTTTCGGATATCATCCCCAATCTGCCCTTTTTGTATCCCAGAGGAATCTAAGATGGCAGGAACGCGATCCGGGCTTGTTATATTGACAGCGCTGCTTTGGTCAGGCTCTGCCGCCGTGGCACAGCAAGCGGGCAAGCCCTGCGCCAGCGATATCAAGACACTGTGCGCCGGCATTCAGCCCGGCGAAGGCAGGATCAAGTCCTGCATAAAGTCGCATTTGACCGACCTGTCACCAGCCTGCGAGGAACGCTTGCTCACGGTTGCCGTGGCCGGAAAGGTGTGCAAGGCCGACGTTGCGAAGCTGTGCGCCGGTATTGTGCCGGGCACCGGCGGTATCAGGGCCTGCATAAAATTGCACATGGCTGAGTTGAGAGATCCCTGCAAGGATGCGATGTCCCAGACCGCGGCGGGCAGGAAAATCCTAAGAGGGGATCTCTAGAAATCCTTCCGCGAGCGTGCCCCACCAGCGGCGATCAACGGAGCCTTTGCTACAATGGGGACAAATTGCGGCAGGCCTGTATCGAAGAACAGAGCTACCCAAGAAACACGGAAGCTAAAGACAAACGCCTGATTGACAAAATGCGGCGGAGTAAAATGGTTTGACGTCTGCAACTGGCCCCTTAGCCGAAGGTCGATTGAGCGCGTGTCATGTCGGCAGTCAGGGTCAAACCGGACGCCGATCCAACTTGGCGTCCACCGCTGCTTTTGACCCTGAACGGACATTGGATCGCTTGGACCGTATGGTAAAAACTGGTTACGCTCAGGCTCAGAGCATCGGGGCATGATCGGCAATGCAGCGGCGCGAGTTCATGACGCTTGTCGGCGGAGCGGCGGCGGCTTGGCCCCTCGCGGCTCACGCGCAGAAGTCGACGATGCCGGTCATCGGTGTCCTCGAAAGCGGATCCGCGACCTCCCCGACGAGCCTCACCGCGGAATTCCATACCGGGCTAAAGGAGCTTGGTTACGTCGATGGACAGAACGTCACGATTGAATACCGAAGGGCGGACGCGCACTATGATCGGTTGCCCGCGCTTGCTTCCGATCTAGTCACGTGAATCTAAAGTTCGCCACATAAAGTCTGCTGGGCTTTGTGGCAGAAGCGTTTGACGGAAGCCAAGAT
>NZ_LBJZ01000102.1:0-2302 GCF_028128935.1 Bradyrhizobium sp. CCBAU 11361 | reverse complement strand
AGTGCCAGCGAGCGGATACCGACACAATCGACAACCGCGGCCGCAGCAGCAGATGGATCTGTTTGGGAGTGGCCTGTCGAACGGCGCCATCGGCGCGCCCACATGGCTGGATCTGCCCGCAGAAGCGCGGGCAGCGCTCACGAGCCTGATGACGCAGTTGATCCTCGACCATGCAGCGATGACAGCGACGCCGCCCGCGAAGGAGGTCGATCATGATCTCTGACAAGGTCAGGCCTCATCATCTGGAGCGCAAGGCGATTCTTTATGTGCGTCAGTCTTCGGCCCATCAGGTGTTGCACAATCGCGAGAGCAGCGCGCTCCAATACGCCATGCGAGACCGGCTGACGGCACTCGGGTGGTCAGAAATTGAAGTGATCGATGATGATCTCGGTCGTTCAGCCGCCGGCGGCATACAACGCGCCGGATTCGAGCGAATGGTGGCGGAGGTCTGCCTCGGCAAGGTTGGTGCGGTTTGCGCCCGCGAGGTTTCGCGCTTCGCCCGCAACAGCCGGGATTGGCAGCAACTCATCGAGATGTGCCGCGTGGTCGATACCGTTCTGGTCGATCAAGAGACCATCTATGCGCCAAGGCACGGCAACGACCGCCTGCTGCTCGGGCTCAAGGGCAGCCTCAACGAGTACGAGCTGGATCTGTTGCGCCAGCGCTCGCTCTCGGCCCGCTACGAGAAGGCGCGCCGGGGCGAGTTGGTTGTGACAGCGCCGGTCGGCTTCGTGAAGGCCGGCGACCGTTACGAGAAAGATCCGGATCGGCGCGTCCAGGAAGCGATCAAGCTGGTGTTCGACAAGGTCGAGGAACTGGGCAGCGCGCGACAGGCGCTCTGCTGGCTCCACGAGTACAATCTCGATCTGCCGGTGAAGCAGTCCAACGGCGACACGGCCTGGCGGCGACCAAACTACTCTGCCATCCACCGGATCATTGAGAACCCGGTCTACGGCGGCGCCTATGCCTATGGTAAGACAGCTGTGGCGGCGGGATACAGCACCGCGGGCGTGAGCGTGAAGATCCGCCGCAAGGCGCGGAACGAATGGCTGACGCTGAAGCCCAACACTCACGAAGGGTATGTGAGCTGGGAGAAGTTCGAGGCGATTCGCACCATGATCAGCAGCAATGTTCCCACCAGTCGGCATCACGGCGCGCCCAAGCATGGTGACGCGCTGCTGGCCGGTCTGATCCGCTGCAAGCGCTGCGGTCGCAAGCTCACAATCCGGTACTCCGGCATGGAAAACCATATCCCGCGCTACAGCTGCAGCCGCGCCTGGATGGACAATGGCGGGGCCCACTGCATCGCCTTCGGCGGACTGCGCGTCGATGACGCCATCGAGGAAGCACTGCTTGGAGTCGTCGGTCCGGGCGCTGTCGCTGCCGCAACCGCTGCCGCCAAGGGGGCCAGGGAACGGCGCGATCAGGTACGCGATGCCCTCAGTCGCGACCTCGAAGCGGCGCGCTATGCCGCCGACAGGGCTTTCCGGCAATACGATGCCGCTGATCCCGCGAACCGGATGGTGGCCAGTGAGCTGGAAGCCCGCTGGAACAGAGCGCTCGCTCACGCGGCGGAGGTTGAGGCCAAGATCGCCATGCATGATGCGGCAGCGCCCGCACCCATTGCCGATCCAGCCTCGTTCGGCGTTCTGGCCTCGAACCTCAAAACGGTCTGGGATGCGCCGACGACGGATGCTCGCCTCAAGAAGCGCATTGTGCGCACCCTCATCCATGAGGTCGTGGCCGATATCGACGACGCGGCCTCGGAGATCGTTCTCATCGTCCATTGGGTGGGGGGCGCCCACAGCGAGTTGCGCTTGCCGAAGCGCCGTCGCGGACAGCGCAACAGCACCTCTGCCGATATCGTCCAGGCCGTGCGTCAACTGGTGCTGATCGCCAGCGACGATCTGATTGCCGGCCTCCTCAATCGCAACGGCCTCAAGACCGGTAACGGCAATCGCTGGACCCGCGAGCGCGTCACATCAATGCGCTCGAACTACCACATCCCGGTGTTCAAGCCTGCCGAGGACGGGATCGAGCCATGGCTCAATCTTGGCAACGCCGCAAAGCTCCTGAAGATCGCGCCCAAGACGCTCCGGCTGGCCGCTGAAGCCGGCGAGATCGAATCCATCCATCCTCTGCCGGATGGTCCTTGGATCTTCGCCCACACCTGGCTGATGACAACTGCCGCTCAATCTATCGCCGAACGAGCGCGACAGAACCCAAAATACCCCGCGGGATCGCATCCCGCTCAACAAAATCTCTTCTCTTCAATCACATAGCCAGATGGGTGTTCTGATGC
>NZ_LBJZ01000101.1:0-2109 GCF_028128935.1 Bradyrhizobium sp. CCBAU 11361 | reverse complement strand
CAAGCGCGGGAAGACTAATGCTGCCGACGCAGAGGCGATCAGCGAGGCTGCAATACCATGCGCTTCGTCCCGGTTCGTCGAACACTACAATCACGTCCGCTGTCATGAGAGCATCGACAACCTACTCCTGTCGATGTCTACCTCGGCAGGGCTGAGGCGATCCTTGCAGGCCCGCAGCAATTGGCTCTTCCATTCGGTCGTCCCCCATCGCGGGTGTCAAGCCGGGCACGCGGGCCGCGATTTTAATCGAACCGAAGCTACCGGTCAGCGACCGCAGCCGGCTGCCGGGTCGATGCCCGTAACGGGGCGTTCCCTCATGGCCGGCCTTCACGCCGCGTCCGTAGCGCGGCCGCGCAAGGGCCGGATCGAGCTCGCTGCGGAGCAATTCTTCTAATCAATTCCCGCGCTCGTTCCCGCAGCGCCGTTTCGACCGGATCGAATCAATTTCGAAAAGCTGCGGAGCCGTCTCTCTTTCACGCGGTGGGGAAATGCATCTTTGTGATGTTGCTGGTCATGGCATGGATCTCCGATCCGGCGCTCCAAACGGCGGATGATTCGAGGTTGATCACCTCGGAGACTACGCCGCTTTCAGTTCCAACCAATCGCGAGGGGCCCTGGTCTGAAATCCGCCAGCCTGTCGGGAACGCGACCGGAAGCGCGAGAAAAATAGCGACGTCTGACTCTGCCCATTATGGCCCAACTCTTGCGAGGGGCGAGCGGGCAAAGGTTGGAGATTGAGAATGGCGAGCGTGTCGAAGCTAAAGGTGCTTGTGGTCCTGATTGCTGCCAAGGGTGCGCTTCTCGCGGCATCGGCAAAAGCTCCGATATGGAGTTCGAGTGCTCAATACGGGAGCTTTTCAATCGATGGCTACAGTTGGAATAACGACGTATGGGGCAGGGGCGCAGGGCCCCAGACTATCTCGGTGAGTGCTGTCAACCAGTGGGGGGTGTGGTCGAACCAGCCTGATGCTGGCGGAATCAAGAGCTATCCCCACGAGGGTTTCAATGTCGGTAAACCGCTCAGTTCGATCAACACTCTGATCTCGACCTTCAATCAGGACGTTCCGACTAGCGGCGCCTGGGACGTCGCCTACGATATCTGGGACAGCTCAAATCAGTATGAGATAATGCTCTGGACGAATTACACCGGCAATCCTGATGGTGGCGGCAACGTCAAGCCTATTTCTTACAAGTACGCTTCTTCCGGGGCCGCGATACCGATCTACACAAATGTCGATGTAGGCGGAGCGACTTGGAACGTATTTCAAGGAGAAAATCACCATAAGGTCATCTCATTTCTGCGCACTTCGAAGACCAACACTGGGACGGTGGATATCAAGAGTGTCCTGCTGTGGATCAAGTCGAAAGGGTACTTTGGGGAGATAAACGTCGGCAACGTCCAATACGGCGTTGAGATCACCTCCTCTCCAGGTGGGATGAACTTTAACTTCAATAATTGGACCCTGACATCGAGGTGAGTACTCGCGGTCGCTGAGGTGAAGCGGCCTCGGATTTTGGACCGGCGGCTTAGTCCTACTGCGTCACAAACGATGATCTGTCTGGTGGTCGAACTTGATCGCACAACAAGGAGATCTCGACAGCGTTCGGACGAGCCCATGTTCGAGGCGCCGTCGCATCGTCGCGATCGAATTTGGAACGTGACGTTGGGTCCGCAGCGGCAGATCCGCGGGGTCTGTAATCTGCGGGAATGCGATCGAGCGGGATCGGCCGGGCGCGCCGCGCGCCTGAGGGGGGAATCGTCTCCCGCTCGGAGATCAGGAATCCGTAGCCTGCGATGCACATTGTTGCGTGATGATGAAAGCCGCGCCAGCCGCGTCCCTCGAAGTGGCCGAGCCCGACCTCCTGCTTGAGTTCCTGATAGTCGCGTTCGATGCGACAGCGCAATTTAGCCATCTCAACGAGAGTCCGGAATGCCACATCCTCCGGCAATGTCGAGAGCCAGTATTTGGCAGGCTGGTCCTCGCCTTTTGGCCATTCGATCAGCAACCATTCCTCCAATCGCCGGGTGGTTTGCCAATAATCACGATGCGCGGCACGGACCCGCACGCGTGCAAAGCGCGAGGTCAGCTTTTCGCTCGTTCCTTGCCG
>NZ_LBJZ01000100.1:0-1931 GCF_028128935.1 Bradyrhizobium sp. CCBAU 11361 | reverse complement strand
CGGTCGCCAACACGCCGATCGGCATCTGGGCGACCGAAGAGAACAAGGGCAACGTCCGTGTCGAGCAGTGCGGCGCCAATCTGTGCGGCTACGCGCAGAAGACCAATGAGCGCATCCTGATCAACATGAAGCCCGAAGGCTCGAAGTGGAGCGGCCGCATCCACGATCCCGACTCCGGCCGCAACTACGACTCGACGATCGCGATGAAGGGCCCGAATGCGATGCGCGTGCAGGGCTGCGCCTTCGGCGGCATGTTCTGCGGCGGCCAGACCTGGAAGCGCGTGGGCTGACGCGCGGAGCGCGTCATCCCGGGGCGATGCGAAGCATCGAACCCGGGATCTCGCGCTCCAAGCACCACCGTTCGTCATGCCCGGGCTTGTCCCGCCTGCGCGGCCGAAGCCACTTCGGCGCGGCGAAGGCCCGGGCATCCACGTTCTTAGTGCCGCGCGGCGGGCACACTTTATCCCCTCACCCTGAGGAGCCTGCGCAGCAGGCGTCTCGAAGGGCGAGGCCCGGATCGGCAGCCGGGCCTCTATGGTTCGAGACGCGCGCAAGGGCGCGCTCCTCACCGTGAGGGGAGAGAACACCGTTTGAATGTTCGCCACGTCCATGCAACAGATGTTCATCCGCCATTCAGCTAGCCCCGGCTGAAATCAGCCGCTCTCACCTCGCGTTTCTCACCGGGACCTCTTCGTGACTTCATTGGTGGCTTGGCGCCGCTTCGTGTTTGCGCTTCCGCTGCTGGCCTTGCCGCTGGCCGGCGCGAGCGGGGCGTTCGCGTCCGACGCAATCGAACTCGCACAGACGCAGCCGCAGGCACAGCCGGCGCCCGCTCCCTCCCCGGCGCCCGCAGCCTCGCCGACGCCCGCAGCCTCGCCGACACCGGCCACCGACGCGCAATCCGCCGCCGTCGAGCCGATCGGCAACGTCGCGACCGTGACGGGAATCGCGACCGTGATCCGGGACAAGAATTCCTATCCGCTGCGCGTGCGCGACGACATCTATCTCAACGACGTCGTGCAGACCTCGTCGAACTCCTCGCTCGGCATCACCTTCAACGATACGACCACGTTCAACCTCTCCGCCAGCGCCAAAATCACCATCGACAACTACGTCTATGAGGATGGCGGCAAGCAGAATTCGGCGATCTTCGACATCGGCAAGGGCACGGTTGCCTTCGTTGCGGCGGCGGTGGCGAAGACCGGCGACATGAAGATCGCGACGCCGACCGCGACGCTGGGCATCCGCGGCACAACCGGCGTCGTCGACGTGCCCGAGGGCGCGGCCGCGAGCCGCGCCAGCAACGTCAACATCAAGCTCTATCCCGACGCCGACGGCCGGGTCGGGCACATCGAGGTCAACGACCGCAGCAGCGGCACGCGGCTCGGCGCGCTGACGCAAGGCGCGAGCGGCTTTGCGATTCGCCCCGGCACGGGCGGCGCCGGCGGCATGCGCTTTGCAGCCGTGCCGATCACTATTGCCCCGCAGCAGATTGCACGCGACCGTGGCTTCGTCAGCCAGGTGCATCTGGCACAGACCACGGGCCGCCAGATCGTCACCGAGCAGCGCGACTTCCGCCGCGCCAATCCGACCGCGATCAGCCGCATTCCGCGGCCGGCGCAGGCGCCGCAGCAGCAACAATTGCGGCCGACGACGGCGCCCGGCCAACAGCCGCAGCGGCCCATCGGTCAGCCCGGCCAGAACAACCGTCCGGGTCAGCAGCAGCCGGGCACGCCAAACCGGCAAGGCGCACAGCCGCCGCAGCGGCAGGGCCAGGGACAACAAGGACAAGGCGGCGCGGTCCAGCCGGGTACGCCGCGCGCGGGCCAGCAGCAACACGGTCAGCAGCAGGGTGCGGGCCGGCCGGCCGGCGCACCGCGCACCGGACCAGGCACGCAGCCCGGCGGCACGCCGCAAACCCTGCCGCCGCG
>NZ_LBJZ01000099.1:0-1919 GCF_028128935.1 Bradyrhizobium sp. CCBAU 11361 | reverse complement strand
GCGGTCCGCGGATCCAACTCGGCCGATTCCATCAAAGGCAATTCGGCAGCCAACACGCTGGAGGGCCTGGCCGGTAATGACACGCTCGATGGTGGCGCCGGTAACGATACGCTGACGGGTGGCATAGGCGCCGACAAGTATGTTTATGCCGACGGGTATGGCGCAGACTTGATCACCGACTTCAACCGCATCGAGGGCGATGTCATCGACGTCAGCGGCGTCGCCGGGGTGCTTTCATTTGCCGACATCCAGGCCAGGGCGGCCGCGGCTGGCGGCAACACCTTCATCACGTTCAGCGCAGGCAACACGCTGACGCTGACCAGCGTGATCGTTGGAACTCTGCAGGCGAGCGACTTCATCTTTGCAGCCAGCATCAGCGGGACGGCCGGCGACGACAACGGCACTGCAAATCCTGTGATCCAGGGCACCAGCTCATCGGAAGCGATCTCCGGTCTGGCCGGCAATGACGTGATCGAAGGTTTTGGCGGCAACGATTACATCGATGGTGGTACGGGCCGGGATGTCGCGGATTACCATCAGGCGCCCGGCGCCATTTCCGTCGACCTGGCGAACGGCACGGTAACCGGCGACGCCTCGGTTGGCAGCGATGTGCTGCGCTCGATCGAGTATGTTCGCGGCACAAATTTCGCCGACACCTACACCGCGGTCGGCTTTGGACCGGCCAGCACGAACAACTCGCTGGATATTCAGATCCAGTCGAGCATCAACAACACCTTTGAAGGCGGCGGTGGCAACGACACGATCACCGGCAACGCGCTGACCCAGGCCGCGTTCATCGCCGGGCTGGCCGGCACACAGGTGTCTTATGCCCACGCCGCAGCGGCTGTTACGGTCGACCTGGGAGCGGGAACGGCAACGAGCACTGCTGGCAGCGATGCTGCGCAGATCGGCGTCGACACCTTGGTCAATGTCACCGGCGTCGTCGGTTCGGACTTCAATGACACCCTGATCGGGCGCAATGATTCGGTTAACGACCAGTACGGCTTTGTCGACGTGTTTCTGGGCGGAAAGGGTGATGACTTCATCGATGGCAAGGGAGGATACGACTTCGTCGCCTACTCCAGCCTGCTCAATCCAGGCAGTGTCACGGGCGGCGTTACTGTCAACCTGGCTGCCGGTACCGTGACCGGCGATGCCTCGATCGGAACTGACACGTTGCGGTCGATCGAACTCGTTCGCGGCACACAATTCAACGACACCTATGTTGCGACCGGATTTGGAAGCGGCAGTACCAATGCCGGCAGCGGCGGCACCTTCAATAGCTTTGAGGGCATGGAAGGTGACGACACGATCACCGGCAACGGCAACACGCGGATCGACTACAACTTCGCCCTCGCATCAGTGACCGTCGACATCCAGGCCGGGACCGGTCACAGCACAGTTGCCGACAATGCCGATGTGAGCACCGACACCTTCACCGGAGTGAACAATGTTCGGGGGTCGAGCTTCAACGACTTCCTGTCCGGCAGCAACAATGCCACGGGCGTTGAGGTCTTCACCACCAGTCGGGGCAATGACACGGTTGATGGGCGCGGCGGCTTCGATCGTGTCCAATATTGGTCGAGTGGCAACGATCCGGTAACTGGCGGTATCATCATCAATTTGGCCGCTGGAACAGTCGTCGGCAATGCCTCGGTTGGAACTGACACTATCAACTCCATCGAAGCAGTGCAGGGGACCCGTTTTGCCGACACCTATAACGCGGTCGGATTCTCCGGCTCAAGCACCAACCAGGGCAGCCTGGGAACATTCAACGAGATCCAGGGGATGGGCGGTAACGACGCTATCACCGGCAACGGCAACACGCGGATCGCCTTCTACAACGCGCTTGCCGGGGTTACGGTCGATCTGGTTACCGGGACTGCGCAGGGGACCGCCGCGGGCGATTTGGCCGATGT
>NZ_LBJZ01000098.1:0-1904 GCF_028128935.1 Bradyrhizobium sp. CCBAU 11361 | reverse complement strand
GAGGGCAGTCCGCCTGCGATAGCTCTCGACGTTCATCTCGACGATGGTGGCGTGGTGAACAAGGCGATCGATCGCCGCGAGGGTCATAGCTGGGTCCGGAAAGACCTTGTTCCATTCTCCAAAGGGCTGATTGGCGGTGATCAGCAAAGAGCGTCGCTCGTAGCGTGCGCTGATGAGCTCGAACAGCACACTGGTCTCGGCCTGGTCCTTGGTGACATAGGCAAGATCGTCCAAGATGACGAGATCGAAGCGATCGAGGCGGTTGATGGCGCCCTCGAGGTTGAGCTCGCGGCGAGCCACCTGGAGCTTCTGCACGAGATCGGTGGTGCGGGTGAACAGGACGCGCCATCCGTTCTCGATGAGGGCCAAGCCGATTGCTGCCGCCAAGTGGCTCTTGCCTCCACCGGGCGGACCAAACAGCAGCAGATTGGCGCCCTTGCCGAGCCAGCCGTCGCCGGCGGCGAGCGCGGTCATTTGCGCCTTGGAGATCATCGGCACGGCCTCGAAGTCGAAGCTGTCAAAGGTCTTTCCGGTAGGCAGCCGCGCCTCGACGAGATGGCGCTCGATGCGGCGGCGGCCGCGCTCAGCGATCTCGTGCTCGGCAATGGTGGCGAGGAAGCGCGCCGCCGGCCAGCCTTCTTTATCGGATTGCTCGGCAAATTGCGGCCACAGCGCCTTGATGGCGGGCAGCCGCAGCTCGTTGAGCAACAGATTGAGGCGCGCGGTGTCGACTACGTTGGTTGTGCTCATGCGGCGCCTCCGATCTCGGCGGTACCGATGAGGCATTCATAGGTGGCGAGCGGTGCGAGGCGTACCACGACGTTCGGCACCTGGGCGGGATCCGGGGCGAAGTGAGTACGTAGCCGGTTGAGGTCGGGCAGCCGGCCGTCGTTCAGGTCGGCCGTGAGCTGATTGGCGAGTTCGGCCTCGCAACCGCGCTCATGGGCGAGTGCGAGGAGATCGACCATGATCCGGCAGGCCTTCTTGTCCGGCAAGCGTTTGCGCAAGACGTCGAAGGCTCGGCGGTAAGCTTCCCGGGGGAACAGCTGGTCGCGGTAGACCAGGTTGAGGAGCGCCATCGGCTTGCGCCGCAAGGAATGGATCACGTGCCGATAATCGACGACCTGATCGTGCTTGCCATTGGGATGCGGCCGCCCGCGCGGCAAGGTGAGGAGATGCGTGCCGCCGACAAACACGTCGAGGTGATCGTCATACAGGCGCACCCGCAGCCGATGGCCGATCAAGCGCGACGGCACCGTGTAGAACACCTTGCGCAAGGTGAAGCCGCCGGACGACGTCACGTGGACGATCACCTCTTCATAGTCCGACGTGCGGCGGTCCGGCAGATCCTGAAGTGCGCTACGTTCACTGTCGATCCGCTTGGCGTTGCGGGCATTGCGGCGGCTGGCGATCTCATCGATGAAGCCACGATAGGCAGCCAGATCGTCGAAGTCGGCGGTGCCACGCAGCAACAGCGCGTCGCCGATCGCTCGCTTGAGATGACCATGCGAACTCTCGATCGCCCCGTTCTCGTGGGCGATGCCACGATTGTTGCGGGAAGGCCGCATGCCGTAATGGGCACAGAGGTCTTCGTATCGCCGCGTCAGATCGTCTTTGGCGTCGCGGTCGAGATTGCAAAAGGCGGCCGACAGGCTGTCGGTGCGATGCTCCCGTGGCGCCCCACCGAGTGACCACAAGGCATTCTGCAGGCCTTCGGCCAGAGCGACGAAGCTCTCACCGCCGAGCACGACATGGGCGTGCTCAAACCCGGAATAGGCCAGCCGGAAGTGATAGAGACGATGGTCGAGCGGTACGCCCGCGATCGTGACACCCAATTCGCCCATGTCGGTGAAGTCGGACAGGCCGCGCTGACCGGGTTCGTGGGTCTGGCGGAAGATGACCTC
>NZ_LBJZ01000097.1:0-1785 GCF_028128935.1 Bradyrhizobium sp. CCBAU 11361 | reverse complement strand
CGGTTTTCCCGCATCCGGCTTTCCGACAGGTTTCGTCACAAGGCGCACGTCGGCGACACTTTGCGCACGCGGTTCAGCACAAGTACGCCAGGGTTCCCATAGATCTGATCAGAGAACCGTCTGACGCCACGTCCTGGCGTCTTATGTCGTCTGCGCAGAAAGGCGAGCACGCGGTCAAAGACGTGTCGATCAACGGCCTGATGAGCCGTAGCAAGCGAGCCATAGCTGAAGTAAGCGGACCAGCCGCGCAGAAGGCGGTTCAGTCGTGCTTGTACTTCGGGCCAAGCGCCCTTGTTGCCCGGCGTCAGCAGTTCGCTGACCTTCCTCTTGATCCGCAGCACGCTTTTCTTCGACGGAGCCGCGCCAAGATACCACCGCCCCCCATTGCGGAAGTGGCGGGGTCCGAGCGTGTACCCAAGGAAGTCAAAGCTTTCCAATCGGGCATTCTTCACCGAGGTTTTAGTCTCGTTGAGTGTCAGCCCAAGCTTGGTCATCACCGCTTTCGTCCACGTCAATGCGTCTTCCGCGTGGCCGCGGCTGAGAATGACGAAGTCGTCGGCATAGGAGATAATCTGGCCATGGAATGCTTCACGCCGACCGCTGAGACGCCAATGCTTCAGGAACCGGTTCATGTAGATGACGGAGAGCAGCGGACTGATGACACCGCCCTGTGGCGTGCCACACTTGTTGCTCTTACCGCCGCTCATGCGCCGTTTCCCGTTGCTATCCCGCTCCTCGACCGGTACTCGCAGCCATAACTTAATCAGCCGCAGCACATTCCGGTCGACGATGCGTCGGGCCACCGATTTGAGGAGGTCCGAGTGCGGTATCGTGTCGAAGTATTTCGACAAATCGGCGTCAACAACATCTGTGTAGCCCCGGCACATAAGCCGGTGCACTTCCTTGACGGCATCGACCGCGCTGCGGCGCGGGCGATATCCATAAGCTCCGTCCTCAAAATCCGCCTCGAAGATCGGTTCCAGCACGATCTTTGCAGCAGCTTGGACGACCCGGTCCCGGATTGTTGGGATACCGAGCGGACGTTCGCCGCCGCCGGGCTTCGGGATCATCACCCGCCGCACCGGATCGGGCCGATAGGTCTTCGTGACGAGTTCATCGCGCAGGCCAGCCAACCATGCTTCGAGTCCCGACGCGTCGATCTGTTCGAAAGTTATTTCGTCCACTCCCGGCGCACCCGCGTTGGCGCGGGCCAGCTTGTAGGCATGGCTCAGAATGTCCTCGCGGCAGATCTTGTCGTACAGCACATAGAAGCGGAAGGCAGGCTCCGCCTTCGCTTTGCAATAAAGCTTTCTCTGAAGGCTCCTGATCTTATCGGGCGTTTCAAGGCTCATCGCCAATCTACCCTTTCCCTCGCCATCTTCAAAAGCGCACCTGAAGTCAGGGTCCTTTCCTCCGCCGGAATTACCCGGTTTCATCGGTACCTTTGACCCTGTCCGACTCCCGTCCGGTCCATCGACTACTCAATGCTGAAGGCGCGACCTTCGACCAAGACGGGTCTCCCCCGATTACCCGTACTACCTTTCCAACGTGCCGTGCCCATTACCCCGGTGAACCAGACAGGTGCGTGCGTCGATTGCTTCCCTGTCCGCACGGCCTTCCCCGCCATACGATCGGATCGGCATTCACATCGTAACTTTCGAGGCGTGCTCAGGCTTCACTCACGTTACGGCCCGCTGGATTGCTCGGCCGCCTAAAGCGACCTTTGTCACGAGGCTTCGATCCGTCCGATTGCTCGTCCAAACCGCTCGTCAGCTACCAGATCAA
>NZ_LBJZ01000096.1:0-1613 GCF_028128935.1 Bradyrhizobium sp. CCBAU 11361 | reverse complement strand
GACTTCTTCGAACTGGGCGGGCACTCACTGCTAGCGGTGCGGCTTCTCAGTCGAGCGCTCGATGCCGGGTTCAAGTTTACCGCCGCCGATCTCTTCCAAGCCCCAGTTCTGAAGGAACTTGCATTGAAGGTTCATTTGGAGCCACAGCCCGGTAGTCCGGGAGTGATTTGTGTTCGCGCAACCGGATCGCAGCCGCCCCTGTTCTTTGTTCCCACAGGCTTAGGAGATTGTTCCTATATCCTCAACTTGGTGGAGGAAATGGACGCGGACTGTCCAATCTATGGTCTACCGTGGCCTTCTTTCAGTGAAGTTTGTTCACCAACTCTTGAAGCGATAGCCTCGCAAGTCATTCCGGCGATCAGGGAGATACGGTCCCGGGGTCCATATCGATTTGCTGGATACTCATCAGGCGGAATATTGGCTTACGCCATAGCCGAGCACTTACTGAGCCTCAATGAAACTGTCTCATTTATGGCGTTCATTGATGTTACGCTACCCGCAATGCCAGCCGGCATGACGCCCACCCAGACGGTATGCGAAGTGGTGCTGGAAACTCTTGAACCCCTAGAGGACGAGCACTTTAAACTATTAAAGCGCTTTGCACGGCACAGTTCAATTGCTCAACTACTTGAGAAGGCTCATCAAATAGGAGCTATACCTCCGGATCACAATGATGCTTTGATGTACGAGAGAATTGAGCAGTTTCAAAGGGCGCTGCAGCTATATCGGGCTCCGTCGCTGCCAATTGAGGTACATCAGTTTTACGCGACGGATTCTTCCGTAAGTTGTCGCGCACGACTAGACAAGAGCTCAATAGCTCCAGAGATGAGCTCGCCGATGCGAGGCTGGGACAGGGTTTTGAGTGCAGCGGCCATTGATACCACACCGATTCCAGGCAATCACGCGACGATGATGAACGCTCCAGAAAACCGCAAAGTCCTGGCACGCTCGTTATCAAGAGCCTTAAATAGCTCACCGACGTGATCTGAGGCCGCCGGCGAACTGGACCATTTTTGGTTAGAGTTTTTCGCGATTTCCCCGGCCGGGAGGAGCGAAGAACGATGAAGGCTCGAAGTTTTCGGGCGCCCAGAAGGCGTTCGTTTTGAAGCTCCACTGAAAGTCCTTGAAGCGGCGTGACGGTTGATCGGTCTTCTCGGCTGTAGCCCGGGCCGCCGTCAGTTCGTCCGCGATCATGGCGAGCAGCCGCGTGTTGCGGGCGAACCCGAACAGATAATCCACGTGGTTGTCCTCGCACCACGCCATCAGCGGCTCGCGTGCAAAGGTATACCGTTTGAAGTGAACGACGATCTTCTGCACGCAATTCTTAAACTCCACTTTGATGATGTCCGGCCTGAGGAGCACACCCCGAGTTTCGCCGGAAATGCCTCAAGGGTCGACTTTTACCTCCCTGCCGAACGTATCCTGGTCGAGGCCAAGATGACGAGAAGCAGCCTTGGTCAAGAGGAAGTCACGGATCAGCTGATCAACGACGTCGCGCGATATTCCAAATTCGATGGAATCGATACGCTTGTTTGCCTAGAACCTATCTCAAAATTGAAGATCAGCGTCGATCGGCTATAAAGGAAAGATGATTCGGCTGACGGACGAGCAAT
>NZ_LBJZ01000095.1:0-1476 GCF_028128935.1 Bradyrhizobium sp. CCBAU 11361 | reverse complement strand
CGGTGGTGCGCTCAATCATCTCAGTAACGTGTTCAGCGGAAGCGTTAGCTTCGTGCCAGTTCCTGGAGCAATCCTTGGCGATGCGAATAACAATACCCTAACCGGAACCAATGGAAATGATGTGTTCCAGGGGTTTGGTGGCGACGACACGATCATTGGCCTCCTTGGGGCCGATCGCGCAATCTACATCGACGCAACGGGTGCTCTTACCATCGATCTAACGGCCGGAACCGTGTCAGGCGCAGGCGTTGGCACAGATGCGCTAACCGGTATCGAAGCTATCCAGGGCGGCAACTTTGCAGACCATTATTCGGCCATAGGCTTTTCCGGCGATGCCGGAATTCCCGGTTCGCCTATTGGCTTCAACACGTTCGAAGGTATGGGGGGCGACGACACCATCGTTGGCACGGTCAATGCGTCAGGGCAGGTATCGACGCGCATTTCCTACGCCAGCGCAACTGGAGCTGTGACTGTTGATTTCGCTGCGGGCACCGCCAGTGGCAACGTTTCGGTTGGCAGCGACACGTTTTCGAACGTCGTCGGGGTAGTCGGCTCGAGCTTTGGCGACACCCTCAGGGGCAGCGACAATCCCAACGGCACGTACGAGCAATATGATGGCCGTGCCGGCAACGACCTGGTCGATGGCCGCGGTGGTTACGATTTCGCTGTCTATAATAATGATCCAGCCACGAGCTCCGGCATCACCGTCAACCTTGCAGCAGGAACTGTTACGGGCGATGGCACGATCGGTACTGATACGCTGCGCTCCGTGGAGGCCGTGCGCGGCACGAACTTCATCGATACGTACGACGCGACTGGATTCAGTGGGAGCAGCGTCAACGCTGGGTCAAACGGCACCTTCAACAACTTTGATGGCCAGGGCGGCGATGATGTCATCATCGGCAACGGCAATACGCGAATTCAGTACACGAATTCAACGGGCGCAGTGACGGTCGATTTCGTTGCCGGAACCGCGGTTGGCGATGCTTCGATCGGAACCGATCACTTCAGCGGCGTCAATGCCGTGATGGGCTCCATGTTCGGCGACACATTCTCGGGCAGCGCTGCCAACGAGAATTTCATGGGCCTCGCCGGCAATGATTTCATCGATGGCAAGGGCGGCTTCGACGTCGCGCAGTATGGCAATTTCACCTACGCCACGGGCGGCATCCTTGTCCAATTGGCTGTAGGTACGGTGACGGGCGATGCATCGATCGGGACCGATACGCTGCGAGCGATCGAAGGCATTCAGGGCACGGACTTCAACGACACGTTTGACGCAACGAACTTCGGAGTGAGCGGGGCCAATATCGGGAGCCTGGGCACATTCAACGAGATCCAGGGGATGGGCGGTAACGACGCTATCACCGGCAACGGCAACACGCGGATCGCCTTCTATAACGCGCTTGCCGGGGTTACGGTCGATCTGGTTACCGGGACTGCGCAGGGGACCGCCGCGGGCGATTTGGCCGATGT
>NZ_LBJZ01000094.1:0-1465 GCF_028128935.1 Bradyrhizobium sp. CCBAU 11361 | reverse complement strand
AAGCGGAGTGTTGGACCTCGCTTTCTTGCGTTTTGGGATTTTGCTTTTGAGCGATTCGTGATTCCCTGACGGCGGATCGTCGGCATTGGGGAACGCGATGAGCAAACCGCGGGATGATCGCCAGAAAGACCTGCTGCTTCCGGCGCTCGATCAAATCATCGACATGGGCCACCCGCTGGTGCGGTTAGCGGCGCTGATCGACTGGAAGTTTCTGGATGACCGCTTTGGTTCGGTGTGCCAAGGCGGTCCGGGGCAGCCTGGTCTGCCGACGCGGCTTGTCGCCGGCCTGTTCATTCTGAAGCACATGCACAATCTCTCGGATGAGGTGCTGTGCGACCGCTGGATCGAGAACCCCTATTACCAATACTTCTGCGGCGAGTTAAGCTTTTGCCACCGGCTGCCGTTCGATCGATCGTCGATGACGCGCTGGCGCCAGCGGCTCGGCGAGGAACAGCTCGTCGCGCTGATCCAGGAAAGTCTGTCGGTGGCGCACAAGACTGGCGCCATCGGCCCTAAGGACCTGGAACGGGTGGTGGTCGATACCACAGTGCAGCCCAAGGCCGTTGCGCATCCGACCGATGCGCGGCTGATGCATCGGGCCATCACCAAGCTCGTCGGGCTCGCCAAGCGCAACCGCGTATCGCTGCGCCAGAGTTACCTGCGCCTGGCGAAGCGCGCCGCCATCATGGTCGGCCGCTATACCCACGCCCACCAGTTCAAACGCGCCCGGCGCCAGCTCAAGTTCCTGCGGACGCGGCTTGGCCGGATCATCCGCGACATCCGCCGCAAGATTGATGGCGATGCGGCGCTGGAAGCTCGCTTCGGCCCGCTGCTCGATCTGGCGCAGCGGGTGCGCACCCAGGATCAGCATCAGCGCGGCCCCAAGGTCTATGCGTTACATGCCCCGGAGGTCGAGTGCATCGGTAAGGGGAAGGCCCGCGCGCCTTACGAGTTTGGCTGCAAGGTCAGCATCGCCACCCCCGTGACGTCCCCGAAGGGCGGACAGTTCGTGCTCCATGCCAAGGCCCTGCATGGCAATCCCTTCGACGGGCACACGCTCGGCCCCGTAATCGCCGACATGGAGAAGCTCACCGGCGTGGAGGCTCGCCGCATCCACGTCGACAAAGGGTACCGCGGCCACAACCACCCGCACCGGTTCAGGGTCTGGATCTCGGGTCAGGTCCGCCGCGTCACGGCTTCCATCCGTCGCGAGATGAAGCGTCGCGCGGCTGTCGAGCCTGTCATCGGCCACGTCAAGGCCGAGCACCGCATGGACCGCAACTATCTTAAGGGCCGCGTCGGGGACCGCATCAACGCTGTCCTCGCCGCTGCAGGCTACAACTTCGGCCTGCTCCTGCGATGGCTCGCAGCACTCTTGCGTGCCATCATCCGGACATTCGCCGAAACTGGCCCGGCTCAAAAGATCGCTTAAATCAGCGCGCGCCCGCGTTCTTCACGGAGGACT
>NZ_LBJZ01000093.1:0-1354 GCF_028128935.1 Bradyrhizobium sp. CCBAU 11361 | reverse complement strand
CGTCGGTTGAAGTTACGCTGACGCTGTGGGCTTCGTCGTTGCGAGATATCAAGCAACGCATCCGTCCGCTGTTTACGCAGGAGCGGGTCGCGGCCGCGGCGGGGCAGTTTCTCGACGGACTATTGGGCAACGAGCCGCGCAAGACGGGTTGGATGCGGGCGGAAGCGGCCGGCGATCCAGGCCCGTGGCGCCAGCAAGCGATCCTGGGTCGGGGGCAGTGGGACGCCGATGCGCTGCGCGATATTGTCCGTGAATACGCGCTGGAAACGCTCGGCGATGCGGACGCGGTTCTGGTCATCGATGAGACCGGCTTTTTGAAACAGGGCAAGGCCTCATGCGGCGTCGCGCGCCAGTACACCGGCTCGGCGGGCAAGATCACCAATTGCCAGATCGGAGTGTTCGCCGCCTACGTGTCGCGGCATGGCCATGCCTTCATCGACCGGGCACTCTACCTGCCAAAGGACTGGACGGACGACCCCGCTCGCCTGAAGGCCGCGCATGTCCCGAGCGATGCGGGCTTTGCGACGAAGCCCAAGATCGCGCGTCACATGATCGCTCGCGCGATCGCCGCACAGGTGCCGTTCTCGTTCGTGGCCGCGGACAGCGTGTATGGCACGGGTGAGATCGAAACCCTGCTACGCAAGGCGGGCAAAGGCTATGTTCTGGGTGTTGCGTCCAATCATGTGTTCCGTTCCTGGGGCAAGCCGCAGCCTGTCGCCGGCACCGGCTCCGCGATCGCGCAGAGCCTTCCCAAGAAGGCCTGGCGCCGCCTGGCGTCCGGCGAGGGGACCAAAGGGCCGCGCTGGCACGACTGGGCCTATCTCGAGCTGGCCGATCTCGACGCCAGTGAATACAACGACGACCTCGCCGGGGAATGGACGCGGGGTCTTCTGATCCGCCGCAACATCGTCGACGGCAGCTTGGCCTTCTTCTCCACATGGTGCCCCAATGGCACCTCCATGCAGAAGCTGGTGTCGGTGGAAGGCCATCGCTGGGCCATCGAGGACAGCTTCGAAACCGCCAAGAACGAGCTCGGCCTTGATCACAACGAAACCCGCTCCTGGCATGGCTGGCATCGCCATGTCGCACTCGTCATGCTTGCCTTCGCCATGATGGCCGTCATCCGTCATCGGGCCAACACCGGGTCGTTGCTTAAAAAAACACGACCGCGGCCTCGACCGAAGCATCGTTCTTGGTCCGCTGGTCGATCCAGGAAATCCGTCGCCTCGCCATGAAGCTTGCGCAGCGGCGCATCCCGCACGCCCATATCCTCGCATGGTCGTCCTGGCGTAGGGCCCATCAGGCCAACGCGCGCAAAGCCCACCTCAGGAAAAAATTGCAACTGTAATGCTAG
>NZ_LBJZ01000092.1:0-1300 GCF_028128935.1 Bradyrhizobium sp. CCBAU 11361 | reverse complement strand
CCGTGGCAGAGGTTAGCATAATCGGTCTAGATATCGCCAAGCATGTTTTCCACGTTCATGGCGCGGACGGGAAAGGACGGGCTTTATTCAGCAAACGGATCAGCCGGGGAAAGCTGCTGGATTTCTTTGCGGCCCAGCCAATTTGCACAGTAGCCTTAGAGGCATGTGGAGGAGCTCATCACTGGGCCCGGCAGCTCGCGCAGCTTGGCCATAATGTTCGGTTGATCCCGCCAGCTTATGTAAAGCCCTTTGTAAAGCGGCAAAAGAACGACGCGATTGATGCCGAGGCGATCTGCGAGGCTGCGCAGCGACCGAGCATGCGGTTCGTTGCCGTTAAGAGTGAAGAGCAACAGGCTGCGGGTCTAGTGTTTCGAACCCGTGACCTGTTAGTGCGGCAACGAACCCAGCTCATCAACGCGATCCGAGGACACCTCACGGAGTATGGCTGGATCGCGCCCAAGGGGCCATCGCACGTGGCGAAACTTAGCGATCTCATCGAAGAGGACGCTATGGCCAGCTCACTTCCTGAAGCGGCCCGCCCCATGTTACGAGTGATGCTAGACCTGCTCGCTGAGCTGAATGGCAAGATCGCAGATCTCGACCAGGAAATCGCGCGACGCGCTCGCGAAGACGAGGTATCGCGCAGGCTGATGACCATTCCTGGCATTGGCCCAATCTCCGCCACCGCGATCGCTGCTCTGGCGCCGCCGGCCGAGACCTTCGCCAAGGGTCGTGACTTCGCAGCATGGCTCGGTCTCACGCCTCTTCAAAGATCTACAGGCGGCAAGCAGAAGCTCGGTGCAACATCCAAAATGGGCGAACGCACGCTCAGGCGCCTTCTCATCGTTGGCAGCAGCGCGGTCGTGCAACAGGCGAGCAAACGCGGTGCGCCAAAGGGTTCGTGGCTCGAACAGATGCTGGCTCGCAAACCACGCATGCTGGTAACGGTCGCACTCGCCAACAAGATGGCGCGGATTGTCTGGGCGCTACTTATCAAGCAGGAGAATTACAGGGCTCCGGTCGCAGCCAAGGCGTGATCCTGGCGGACCTGAGGTCGTCGGAGGTGTAGTCGGTCGAAGGAGAGTATGGCGCAACAGTCGGCGAGACGAGGCCGGAAGAACCAGGCGTACTCATCGTGCCTAGAGCACGCTTTTATGATTTGGTTCCGGTCTGCGAACTCCCATACGGGCCCGCAGCTTCATCGCTGCACCATCAGAGGCCGGACAGATGGCAGCATCCGACTACGTGCCGATCTTCTTCAAAAATCGCTTGCATCTCGCGGGGCGTCCACAGATGAGTA
>NZ_LBJZ01000091.1:0-1260 GCF_028128935.1 Bradyrhizobium sp. CCBAU 11361 | reverse complement strand
GAAGTTGCCTTCGCCGACCGCCGCGACGATCCGGGCGCGCACGTCCTCCCATTGCGCCGGGAATTGCGACTTTCCTCGCTGCTCGATGAAGTCCTTGGAGCTCAGAACGGTTCCGACGGCGACGAACAGTGCCAGCACGGTCTCCCTGCTGTCGGACTTGCGCGCTTCAAGCGCCATGCCGATCGTGACCGGTGGCCGGGCGCCTTCCGTGTCTTCGAAACCGAGCGCGATGTAGGTGCGCGCCTCGTCGCGCCGGCGCTGATCTTCGCCGAGCGTCCCAAGGCAGTAATCGACAACGCTGCGCTTCGAGCCGCTGCGCGATTTTCCGCTATCGCCGGCGACCGCGTTCAGGCGCAAGAACCGCCGGCTCGCGCCGGTGAGAACGACCTGTGCCATGTCGAGGATTGTCGATTTGCCGGACCGGTTCTCGCCCAGGACCCCGACGTGTCCTGTCACGTCGATGTCGGCGACGTCGAACAGGTGCCAGTTCACCATCGTCAGGTGGCGTAGTTCCATCATGCCTCGTCTCCTGCGGGCTGCGGAAACCGCGCCTCCTCGCTACGGACGTAGCGCTCGAGCCGTTGGAGGGCATCGCTGCCACTGATCAGCTTAATCATCGGGCGGATCCTGATCTCGCAGTCCTGCTGCTCGTCGTCAAAATCACTGATCTCGACCAAACTGCGTTGGGCAGCCTCGCGCAGGATGTCCCGGAAGCGGGCGGGCGAGATCGCGCCTCCGCCGCCGTGTTGCGCCATCTCGCGGTAGCGATCGAACAGGTCGTTCAAAGTGGCCACTACGACGGCCCGGTCCTCGACTGCTCCGACGTTCACCTCCTGCTGCCAGTATGCCGCCAGCACCAGCATGACGATTGTTTCATCGAGCTTCATCCGGGGCAGCGGCACGTCCTCGTCCATGGCGACGATGCCGGCCCACTGCGCCTCCGGATCGCGATGGACGCGGTATCCGCAACTATCGAAGAAGCCGTCGACCACGTCGCGGAAGCGGCCATCCATGATCGTGTTGTAGACTGTCCCGGTCCGGGGGTCTCCCGCGAACACGAACTGCCGCCGTAGCAGGAAGTGCAGCGCTTTGCGGAGGTCGGCTGCCTTTTCCGCGCCGAAGGAGCGCTCGACGTTTTCGAACTCACTGAGCATGGGCTGCCTCTGCTTTCCGGAGGGGGCCGGATCGCCTGACCACGAAGTTCGCACACCGAAGCCATTCGCTGTCGTGGGGCGGCGTGTCTGGGCGCGGCTCCAGATC
>NZ_LBJZ01000090.1:0-1259 GCF_028128935.1 Bradyrhizobium sp. CCBAU 11361 | reverse complement strand
AAAGTTGCCTCCACCGACGCCGCGGCGATCCGGGCGCGCACGTCCTCCCATTGCGCCGGGAATTGCGACTTTCCTCGTTGCTCGATGAAGTCCTTGGAGCTCAAAACGGTCCCGACGGCGACGAAGAGTGCCAGCACGGTCTCCCTGCTGTCGGACTTGCGCGCCTCGAGCGCCATGCCGATCGTGACCGGTGGCCGGGCGCCTTCCGTGTCTTCGAAACCGAGCGCGATGTAGGTGCGCGCCTCGTCGCGCCGGCGCTGATCTTCGCCGAGCGTCCCAAGGCAGTAATCGACGACGCTGCGCTTCGAGCCGCTGCGCGATTTTCCGCTATCGCCGGCGACCGCGTTTAGGCGCAAGAACCGCCGGCTCCCGCCGGTGAGAACGACCTGTGCCATGTCGAGGATTGTCGATTTGCCGGACCGGTTCTCGCCCAGGACCCCGACGTGTCCTGTCACGTCGATGTCGGCGACGTCGAACAGGTGCCAGTTCACCATCGTCAGGTGGCGTAGCTCCATCATGCCTCGCCTCCTGTGGGCTGCGGAAACCGCGCCTCCTCGCTACGGACGTAGCGCTCGAGCCGTTGGAGGGCATCGCCGCCACTGATCAGCTTAATCATCGGGCGGATCCTGATCTCGCAGTCCTGCTGCTCGTCGTCAAAATCACCGATCTCGACCAAACTACGTTGGGCGGCCTCGCGCAGGATGTCCCGGAAGCGGGCGGGCGAGATCGCGCCACCGCCGCCGTGTTGCGCCATCTCGCGGTAGCGATCGAACAGGTCGTTCAAAGTGGCCACTACGACGGCCCGGTCCTCGACTGCTCCGACGTTCACCTCCTGCTGCCAATATGCCGCCAGCACCAGCATGACGATGGTTTCGTCGAGCTTCATCCGGGGCAGCGGCACGTCCTCGTCCATGGCGACGATGCCGGCCCACTGCGCCTCCGGATCGCGATGGACGCGGTATCCGCAACTATCGAAGAAGCCGTCGACCACGTCGCGGAAGCGGCCGTCCATGATCGTGTTGTAGACTGTTCCGGTCCGGGGGTCTCCCGCGAACACGAACTGCCGCCGTAGCAGGAAGTGCAGCGCTTTGCGGAGGTCGACTGCCTTTTCCGCGCCGAAGGAGCGCTCGACGTTTTCGAATTCACTGAGCATGAGCCGCCCTCGCCTTCCGGAGTGCGCCCGATCGCCTGACCACGAAGTTCGCACACCGAAGCCATTCGCTGTCGTGGGGCGGCGTGTCTGGGCGCGGCTCCAGATC
>NZ_LBJZ01000089.1:0-1248 GCF_028128935.1 Bradyrhizobium sp. CCBAU 11361 | reverse complement strand
CGTTCGCATAGGTCTAGATCTGGCGAAGTATGTCTTCGAAGTTCACGGCGTCGACAACCACGGGAAAGTCGTCGTGCGAAAGAGGTTGCGTCGCGATGCGGTGGCCGGCTTTTTCGCCAATTTACCGGCCTGCCTGGTCGGCATGGAGGCTTCCAACGGGGCACACTATTGGGCTCGCGTGCTCACGGAGCTTGGCCATCAGGTCCGACTGATCAGCCCTCAGTTCGTGACGCCATACGTCAAGTCGAACAAGAACGACCAGAACGATGCGGAAGCCATTTGCGAAGCGGTCGGCCGTCCGTCCATGCGCTTCGTACCACCGAAATCAACCGATCAGCTGGCGGTACAGGCCGTCCACCGCATTCGCCGGCGCCTGGTCGCCGACCGGGTCAGGCTCGTCAACCAGATTCGCGGTCTGCTGTCCGAGCATGGGATTGTCATTGCCCGTGACATCGCGCAGCTGCGGCGCGGCCTCGCTGTCATTGTAGGGAGCATCAATGACGGCCTCGGCGAGATGCTCCGAGCGCTCATGAGGGAATTGCAAGAGGAGTTATCCGAGCTTGATACCCGCATTGCAGCCCATGACCGGCGGATAAGGGAAATCTTCCGTACGAGTGAGCAGTGCCAACGGCTCGGCAAAATCGAAGGCGTCGGACCTGTGACGGCAACAGCCTTGATCGCCGCCGTGGGCGATAGAAGCTGTTTCAAGAACGGCCGACAGTTCGCGGCTTGGCTTGGCCTGGTGCCAAAGCAGCGATCCAGTGGAGGGCGGGCCCGCTTGTTCGGCATCAGCAAACGCGGCGATCGATACCTGCGGACGCTGATGATTCACGGAGCTCGCGCCGCTTTAAGCCGGGCTACTGGCAAGCAGGATCCGCGAAGCCTCTGGCTCGGCAAGATGCGGCAACGGCGCCATCCCAATGTCGTGGCCGTGGCTCTTGCCAACAAGAATGCGCGGATCGTGTGGGCTATGCTCACAGGCGACGCGGCTTATGAGCCGGCGCTGTCGGTGAAGGCGGCCTGAAGCGAAGCGGCAATCAAGGAAAGGAGGTCTCACCCGGCAATTGCAACAAATGGCAGGAGATGGCGAAACGGTCACCCCCGTCGCTTCCCGAACCTGATGTGTGGACCGGCACGGCTTGCGCCGATGTCTCGGGGCCGTTGAGGTGGAAGCGGGCGAAAACCATCGAGGCTCGCGGCGGAGACGTTGTCCAGCCGCATCAAGAAGCCGGATATACGTCAGCAGTT
>NZ_LBJZ01000088.1:0-1193 GCF_028128935.1 Bradyrhizobium sp. CCBAU 11361 | reverse complement strand
AGGTTTACGGAAGAGCAGATTATCGCAGTGTTGAAGGAGCATGAGGCCGGGGCGAAGACGGCCGATCTGGCTCGCAGGCACGGGATCTCTGAAGCGACGATCTACAATTGGAAGGCCAAATTCGGCGGCATGGATGTCTCCGAGGCCAAGCGGCTGAGGGCCCTGGAGGAGGAGAACGGGAAGCTGAAGAAGCTTCTTGCCGAGCAGATGCTCGATGCAGCCGCCCTTCGCGAGCTCCTTTCAAAAAAATGGTAGGGCCCGCCGCCAAGCGCGCTGCTGTCGCGCATCTGCAGGCCGTCATGAGCCTGTCGGAACGGCGGGCCTGCTCGATCGTGGGCGCGGATCGGAAGATGGTCCGTTACCGCTCCAGCCGTCCGCCGGACGCTGCTCTACGCGGCCGGCTGCGTGACCTCGCCACCGAGCGGCGACGTTTTGGCTACCGCCGGCTGTTCGTCCTGCTGCGGCGAGAGGGAGAGCCCTCGGGGATCAACCGGATCTACCGGCTTTATCGGGAAGAAGGGCTCACCGTCCGCAAGCGGCGGGCTCGCCGCAAGGCCGTGGGGACCCGTGCCCCGATCCTGGTCGAGGCGAGGCCCAATGCGCGCTGGTCGCTGGATTTCGTCCACGACCAGTTCGCCAACGGTCGGCGCTTCCGCATCCTCAACATCGTCGACGACGTCACCAAGGAATGCCTGGGCGCCATTCCGGACACATCGATCTCGGGGCGGCGCGTGGCCCGCGAACTGACGGCGATCGTCGAGCGGCGCGGCAAGCCAGGAATGATCGTGTCCGACCATGGCACCGAGTTCACCTGCAACGCCATGCTCGCCTGGTGCAAGGACGCAGCCATCGACTGGCACTTCATCGCACCAGGAAAGCCGATGCAGAACGGCTTTGTCGAGAGCTTCAACGGCCGGATGCGCGACGAACTGCTCAACGAGACCTTGTTCTTCGAACTCGACGATGCTCGCGCCAAGATCGCCAACTGGGTTGCCGACTACAATCTCCAGCGGCCTCACTCGTCGCTGAAATACCTGACCCCCGCGGCCTATGCCGCCCACCTCACCGCAACGGACGACCGGCTGCGCAACCCCGACCAGCTCCGCCGATCGTCCGTTGCTCCACCCGCGCCACTTGGCGTACAAAACCCCGAGACTCTAACCGCCACCGGATGAAAACTCAGTGGCAGGTCA
>NZ_LBJZ01000087.1:0-1192 GCF_028128935.1 Bradyrhizobium sp. CCBAU 11361 | reverse complement strand
GGCCATCCTGGCCAACAAACATCTTGGCGTCGACTACAAGACCTTCTCGAGACGAACGGTGGGGCACAGCAAAACGCTCGAACGGATCGAAGGCGCGGTCGTGCGGCTCCTGAGCGGCATCCTGGAGTTTCCCCCCGGCGCGCGGCCACGCGAGGCGCTCCGGGCAATCGGCCTTGAGCGCTTCGCGCCACCGCTGCTGATCGCGGGCAAGATCGACCTCGATGGAGCCGACCTCTCCGGAATCTCTCCGCTGTATCTCGGAATCACTCCCAAGGAAGCAGATCGCGTCCGCTTCCGGGAGCCGCCGGCCTACGTGCTAACGATCGAAAATTTCGCAAGCTTCAACCGGCACATCGCCGAGGCGGACCCCGGCCGATTAGGAACGACCATGTATGTCGGAGGGTACCCCTCGCTTGCCACCCAGCAGGCGCTGCGGACGATCGCAGGATTGGTATCCGAACAGACGCCGATCTTTCATTGGTCGGACATCGATCCGGACGGCACCTGGATCTTCCACACCATCGAGCGCGCCGTCGACCGACCGATCCGTGCCCACCTCATGAGTGTCGAAGTTGCCGAGCGTTTGGGACAAGTGCCGTTCAAAAAATCCGCACCCGCTCGATGTCCACCGGACTCCGGTATCGCAGCTCTGGCAGCGTACCTGGCGAAAGATGGAGCCAAGACGCTCGAGCAGGAAGAACTCGATCCAGTCCTGCCAGAGTTTCATTAGAAAATGCGCGCGGACGCTCGTGGTTGCGGCTTTGGCTGTCTCGCTCAGGACGTCATTTGTTTCAAGCGCGACAACAGCACCGCCCGCAACTACGTGCTGCGGGCAAACCGACATCGTTTCTTCATAAAAACGCTCAACCAGCATTGGCATGCCAGTTGCTTGAAGATGGGACGAAACCACCTGTGACTATGATGCTCGTTCAGCATCCGGTTGAAGTATTGAGATGAAATATGCCCGCTTGATCGATGGCAGAGGTCCCCCGATGCGCTTTCCAAACCGGGCGCCTGCCTCGCGAACTCTGCCATCTTGGGATCGCGCTCCGGTTTGCCGGGCAGAAGCCGATTGTCTTGGGGGCTCGCAACGAATGGTGGTTCTCAGCAAGAACGCCAGCGTAAAGGCGTCCTCAGGACGATCGTTTGGCATCGGATTAGCCCATGGTTCGGGGTGGGGCATCTGCGACAT
>NZ_LBJZ01000086.1:0-1148 GCF_028128935.1 Bradyrhizobium sp. CCBAU 11361 | reverse complement strand
GAACCCGGCCGCGACCTGCGCCGGAATCTCGCCCGTCAGCGCATATCGGCGGGCGCAATCGAAGGCGAGAAAGTCGTCCACGGTATCGATTTCCATGAAGCGGGCTTCCCTGGTCGCGAAGGGCGGCACCTGGCCCTCGAGAAATCGTCTGACATCCTCGGGGCGGGGCGCGATGCGAGCGATGTACTCGAGGCGGAGCTTCTTGCGCAGTTCATACAACGGATCCGAGGGCGGCTCGGCGAGCTCCCTTGCTTCGACGGGACGGCGTGGTTGCCTGGCCGTCGCCTGATGGTGTTCCGACCAGGGGGACCGCAGCGGCTCGATGCTCCATTCGATTGTCGCCTTGTGGTGTCTGCCGTCCCGCAGTAAGGCATCCAGGCGCCGCACCAGGTCGCCGGCCCGGCCGACGAGTCCCTGCCCGCCCCGCTCGGCGTACTTAATGGTGTTGCGGACCCGGGCTTCGAGCTGCCTGCGGAAGGCCTCGATCCTATCGAACATCTCCCCGATCTGATCGAAGATGCTTTCGATGGCCAGCAGGTCGTCGGTCGCGGCCATTCGACCGTCCTCGATGTCGGCTGCCATGCTGGAAGTTGTGTACTCCTCGGCGAGGACCTGCATGGTTTGCGGGGTGTAGGAGATCCTCCGCGCGAGATCGACGATGGCGTCGCGGAAGCGGTACGGATGGTTGACGGTGAGGATGGACTCGAAATCCTTCAGCAGGAGCTGTTCGACGAACTCCTCGAAAAAGGCTTCCAGCCGGGTAGCGACTGTTTTCGACTCCATGACGGTCCGTCGGACGCGCTTCAGGTCGGCCAGAATGGCCCGCAGGCTCTTAGTGAACTGGTCGGCCTGATTACGCGCCTCGCGGACGGCGAGCGCGGCTTCGCGCTGCTTGCGGTCGGTGATCTCGGGCCTCAGTTTTTCGACGGCCTCCAGGTTGAGGCGGATTTGCACGATCAAGCCGCCGAATCGCTGCGAGAGATCCTTATTGAGGCTCGCGAGCCGCTGGATCACGAGCAGCGGTCCCATAGCCATGTCCACGGTAACGCGAAGCCCGTATTCCTCCTCTTCAAGCCATCCCCAGGCAAGCAGCCGGGCGTACAGTTGTCGGGCAAGACCGAGCGCCTTGTCGCCCTTCTCGGAAGCGA
>NZ_LBJZ01000085.1:0-1106 GCF_028128935.1 Bradyrhizobium sp. CCBAU 11361 | reverse complement strand
CCAGGCTCACCCCCAGCCGTCGCGCCTGGCTGCGCAGCCGCGCGTTCAGCTGCTGCGGCAGCATCCGCTGCGCCTCTCGAACCCCGCTGCCGTCGCCGCGCACCTCGCGCAAGCCGAACGGCGTGCTCGGCGCGTCGATGTCTGCCAGCCACCCCCGGAAGAACGCTTCATGCGCCTTTGCATCAACGCCCAGGCGCGCCTGCGCCACCAGGTTGCGGAACGGCTGTGGCGCGCTCAGCTCATGCGCCCGGCCCTCCAGCTCAGCCCGGACCTCGGCACGCATCACCTCCAGTGTGGTGTGATCCCCGATCAGATGATGCTGCAGCTCCAACAGCAGCCAGCGCGCGCTGCCGGGCTCGCGCGCGATCACAAACCGCAACAACGGCGCTCGGCCAAGATCGATGCGGTGCTGGCGCGGATCAAACCGATCCTTAAGCTGCGCGGCGCCAGGACCAGCAGACCCGTTCAGCTCGACCTCGCTCACCTCCAGCAGCGCGTTCCGCCACACCACCTGGGCCGGGCGCGACAGCCCCTCCCAGACGAACGAGGTGCGCAGAATGTCGTGCCGGTCCACCACCCGCTGGACCGCGGCAAGATAGCGGTCCAACACGCCACGGTCGGCAAACGCCATCTGCGATACCAGCAGGTACGGATCGCCCTTTGTCGCCAACAGATGATGGAACAGGATGCCGTCCTGCAGCGGCGACAAGCCATAAATGTCCTGGATGTTGCCAACCCCGCCGGGCACTGTGGCGATGATCCGGTCGATCTCGCCCTGCGCCAGCTCAATGAGCGGCAACATCTCTGGCGTGATCGCCGTACTCTGTTCGGTGATCCGATTGGCCGGGACCGCCACCTCCTGATGACTGCCCAGGCTTGCGGCCTGATCGGCCAGCACCGGCCTGGCGAACAGCGTGCGCACCTCAACCCCCAGCGACCGCCGCCGCAAACGCTCGATCAGTTGCACCGCCAGCAGCGAGTGCCCGCCGAGCGCAAAGAAGTGGTCGTGGCGTCCGACCCGCTCAACACCCAGAAGCTCGGCCCAGATCTGTGCCAGCGTGATCTCGATCTCGCCTTGCGGCGGCTCATAGGCGCGATGCGCATAC
>NZ_LBJZ01000084.1:0-1076 GCF_028128935.1 Bradyrhizobium sp. CCBAU 11361 | reverse complement strand
GACCATGATGGAGTTCGAGGCCGATCGCATGACCGGTCTGATCCTCAAGGACGAGAACGTGCTGCCCGAGCGCGACGTCGTGCTCGAAGAGTACAACATGCGCGTTGCCAACAATCCGGACGCGCGGCTCAACGAGCAGATCATGGCCGCGCTCTATCTCAACCATCCCTATGGCCGGCCGGTGATCGGCTGGCATCAGGAGATCGAGAAGCTCGATCGCGAGGATGCGCTGGCCTTCTACCGCCGCTTCTACGCGCCGAACAACGCGATCCTGGTGATCGCCGGCGACGTCGAAGCCGCCGACATCCGTCCGCTGGTCGAGCGCAATTTCGGCTCCATCCCCGCCCAGCCCGCGATCCCGGCACGCCGCATCCGTCCGCAGGAGCCGGAGCCGGCGGCACCGCGCAGCGTCACGCTGGCCGACCCGCGCGTCGAGCAGCCGAGCCTGCGGCGCTATTATCTCGTTCCCTCGGCGACCACGGCTGCGGCCGGCGAGAGCGCGGCCCTCGACGTGCTCGCGCAGCTGATGGGCAGCGGCAGCAATTCCTATCTCTACCGCGCCCTCGTCGTCGACAAGCCGCTCGCGGTCTCCGCCAACGCCAGCTATTCCAGCATCTCGCTCGACCCGACGCAGTTCGCGATCTCGGCCGCGCCGAAACCCGGCGTCGGCTTCGCCGAGGTCGAGCAGGCGGTCGACGGCGTCATCGCCGACATCGCGCAGAACCCGATCCGCGCCGAGGATCTCGAGCGGGTCAAGACCCAGCTCATCGCGGAAGCGATCTACGCCCAGGACAACCAGGCGGTGCTGGCGCGCTGGTATGGCGGCGCGCTGACCACGGGCCTGTCGATCGAGGACATCAGGAGCTGGCCCGACCGCATTCGCGCGGTGACCGCCGAGCAGGTTCGCGCTGTTGCGCAAAAATGGCTCGAGAAGAAGCGTTCGGTGACGGGCTATCTGGTCAAGGACACTGCGACCACCAAGCGCGAGGAGAAGCGTTCGTGACCTATCCCTTCCTTCGCGCAAAACATTTCCGACGCACAAGGCACTTCGCGCTGTCCTTCGTCACCGGCGCGGC
>NZ_LBJZ01000083.1:0-1018 GCF_028128935.1 Bradyrhizobium sp. CCBAU 11361 | reverse complement strand
ATGCGTTTGCGCTTTCAAGGATTTGCTTTCGGCAATATGGGCACTGCTGAGACGGCGGCCGAAGGATGAGATCGACGATGGCGAAACGTTGAGGCGGAGGCCCGTTGATTCTTTTTTTTCGCCCCGCGTATGCGAGGCGATGATGTTGCAGGAAGGCGTAGGCAATCATTGTCATCAGGGCGTGGCGATGAAGACCTTGCCATGATCGCCCTTCGAAGTGATCAAGTCCAAGCTCCTCCTTCAACTGCTGATGCGCCTGCTCACAAATCCACCGTGCCTTAATGGTCTCATCGACGCTGAGGAGAATGGCTCGGTTCGGGTAAAGCCAGACAATATCGCGACCTTATCGACGAATAGCGGATCGCTCGACAGTTTAAATGTCTGGCTGCGGTGCGGCTGCAGGCCGAACGCCGTCCACTTTCGGCGGATCGTGGTGTGAGAAAAGTCAGTTTCCGCAGCCATCGAGCGGATCGACCAGTGCGTCCGTCGCGCGGCGTCGTACGCAATGTCCGCTCGATTACCTCAGCAACCTGATCGTCGTCGATGGTTCGAGGGCGGCCAGGGCGGGCTTCGTCAAGCAGGCCATCACAGCGATCCTTCAAGAATCGGCGGCGCCACTTGCCAACGGTGTGTTCATGGATGCCAAGTTTGGCAGCCACCGACTTGCTTGGCAGACCATCTGCACACCGCAGGATCGCGCGGCAACGCTCAGATAGCGATCGGGCAACGCGATGACGACGAACCTGCCTCTCCAAGTACGCCCGCTCCTGCGGACTAAGCACCAGCGGCGCGATCGGCCGGCCTCGCACACCCGCATTCGCCACGAGCACTCTCCTCTGTAGAGATTCGAGCTATCAACCAATGTGACGAACTTGCGTTCCTGAGGACTAGGGTCTGTACCTAAATAGCGCCACGTGATTCTCTTGCCTACGTGTTGATTCGGGGCGAGAGAATGCGCGCTGGTTTGTTTTGGCTGAACGACAGGCAATGGGCGCGTATCGAACCGCATCTGCCGAGG
>NZ_LBJZ01000082.1:0-976 GCF_028128935.1 Bradyrhizobium sp. CCBAU 11361 | reverse complement strand
AGGCTGCCGTGCGGGCGATGCCAGTTGTAGTGATGAAGCCAGATTGGCAGGTTTTTGGCGCGCTGGTCTGATGTGTCATAGGCGCGAGCGTAGGCCCATTCGCGCAGCACGGTCTGGATGAAGCGTTCGGCCTTGCCGTTTGTTTGCGGTCTGTAGGGTCTGGTGAAGATGTGCTTGAGGCCGAGCTTCCTGCACGCTCTGGCGAAGACCTTGGCGCGGTAGCAGGAGCCGTTGTCGGTCATGATGCCGGTGACCTTCATGCCGAGGCTGCGGTAGTAAGTGACGGCCTCCTTGAGGAAGGCGATGGCGCTCTCCTTTTTCTGATCCCGCCGGATCTGGGAGAAGGCCAAGCGCGATGCATCGTCGATGGCCACGTGGACGAACTCGTGGCCGGCGCCGCGGCTTTCGCCCTTCTGGCGATCGTGTGTGATGCGGTGGCCTGGTCTTACGAACCTGCCGAGCTTCTTGATGTCGATATGGATGAGCTCGCCGGGGTGCTCGCGCTCGTACCGGCGCACCGGCTCGGCGGGCTCCAGATCGCGGATCCGGCTTAATCCCAAGCGGCGAAGGATACGGCTGACGGTGGCCGGTGACACCTCGACCTCGGCAGCAATCTGCTTGCCGGTGTGGCGCTGCCGGCGCAACGTCTCGACGACGGCGCACGTGGCCGGCGGGGTTTGGCTCGGCGATGAATGAGGTCGCGACGAGCGGTCGCGCAAACCATCCACGCCTTCTGCGCGGAACCGCTTGACCCATTTGGCCACGGTTTTCGGTGTCGTGTTGAACTGGTTTGCCGCGTCAGCCTGGCTCAGCCCGCCCTCGACCACGCCTCGCACCATCGCCTCTCGACCTTTGGGCGTCAAAGGCGCATTCTTGTGGACGTTCATCTGGTCTCTCCTTGGAACACTGAAGCTTCGCAACCTCAGCTTCCTCGGTTCAGACCAGATGGACAACCTCCTGAGACACCAAAGTTAGC
>NZ_LBJZ01000081.1:0-972 GCF_028128935.1 Bradyrhizobium sp. CCBAU 11361 | reverse complement strand
CTCTCCCTTGACGATCGATGCGAGATTGCCCGCCTTTCGGCCAATGGCAACTCGGTCGGGCAAATCGCGGCAGCTTTGGATCGCCCGCCATCAACGATCTCTCGGGAGCTGAGGCGGAACCGTGGCAGGCAGGTCGGCTACAAGCCAAGCTATGCTCGGCAGCAGACCCGGGCGCGGCGCTGGAAGGGCTCTCGCCTCGAGCGGGACGCCAGCTTGCGCCGCGAGGTCTTGGCGGGCTTGAGCCGCGGTTGGTCGCCCGAACAGGTCGCCGGCCGGCTTGCCCGTGAACGCGGCCGCAAGGTGATCTCCTTCGAGAGCATCTACCGCTTCATCTACGCCCAGGTCACACGCACGACAGACTTCACTTGGCGGCGCTATCTGCCTCGTGGCAAGAGCAAGCGAGGCCACCGCGGCAAACGAGGCGGGAGCCCCGCAAGCTTCATCGAAGGCCGTGTTTCGCTGGCAGAACGGCCTGCCGAGGTCGCCGATCGCAAAGTCCCGGGCCACTGGGAAGCCGACCTGATGATGTTCTCCAAATACCGGCAGGCCATCCTGGCCGTCCACGAGCGCACCTCGCGCCTGCTGCTCGCCGTTCCCATCGAACGCAAGCTCGCTGCCGGTATCGCTAGCCATCTCGTACGCCTGTTCAAAGCCGTACCAGAGGCACTGCGCCGTACCGTCACCTTCGACAACGGCACCGAGTTCGCCGCCCACCTTTCCTTGCAGAGCCTCTTGATGAAGACCTTCTTCTGCGACCCCCACGCGCCGTGGCAAAAGGGCGGCATCGAGAACGCCATCGGCCGCTTGCGCCGCTTCATCCCCCGAAAGACCGACCTCGAAAAGCTCCCAACCAAGCGCTTCCGCCAGTCCGTTGCCACCTACAACAACACCCCGCGCAAATGCCTTGACTTCAGAACCCCGGCAGAGGCCTTCTCCTCCCAACTGTTGCACTTCGAGTGTGAATCCACCTCC
>NZ_LBJZ01000080.1:0-953 GCF_028128935.1 Bradyrhizobium sp. CCBAU 11361 | reverse complement strand
GAGTCCAGACCAACGTACTGCTTCATAGCGCGGCTCCTCTTCGATTTGCTGACGCCGATCGTACCGATCCTCGTGTTCTCAAGAAGACGTCAGCCGCGATTACGCCATGTGAAGAAATGTTTCTGGGGTTTGGCGTTGATCGACTGGGATAGAGGATCAACAGGAAGGCACGCAAGAGTTTTGCGAACCATCGCAGGAGCAGGCTGAAGTTATAGCCGGCGGCGGCGAGCACGGCGTTGACGCGGTCGCCGTCGCGCCCCTTGAGATAGCTGCGGCGCATCCGGTGGCCGTCCTTGAGCTTCAGAGCTCGCCAACGTAATTGGACGCCGATCCGCGGATCTCATCAAGGCTCGTGGCATTGCCAAAAGCCGGATAGTCCTACTGCGTCACAAACGATGATCTGTCTAGTGGTCGAACTTGATCGCACAACAAGGAGATCTCGACAGCGTTCGGACGAGCCCATGTTCGAGGCGCCGTCGCATCGTCGCGATCGAATTTGGAATGTGACGTTGGGTCCGCAGCGGCAGATCCGCGGGGTCTGTGATCTGCGGGAATGCGATCGAGCGGGATCGGCCGGGCGCGCCGAGCGCCTGAGGGGGAATCGTCTCCCGCTCGGAGATCAGGAATCCGTAGGCTGCGATGCACATTGTTGCGTGATGATGAAAGCCGCGCCAGCCGCGTCCCTCGAAGTGGCCGAGCCCGACCTCCTGCTTGAGTTCCTGATAGTCACGTTCGATGCGACAGCGCAATTTAGCCATCTCAACGAGAGTCCGGAATGCCACATCCTCCGGCAATGTCGAGAGCCAGTATTTGGTAGGCTGGTCCTCGCCTTTTGGCCATTCGATCAGCAACCATTCCTCCAATCGCCGGGTGGTCTGCCAATAATCACGATGCGCGGCACGGACCCGCACGCGTGCAAAGCGCGAGGTCAGCTTTTCGCTCGTTCCTTGCCG
>NZ_LBJZ01000079.1:0-943 GCF_028128935.1 Bradyrhizobium sp. CCBAU 11361 | reverse complement strand
CAGGCCGGCGACCGCCGCATCGAGGCTGTAGCTCAGAGTGGCGCCGTCATCGACGTCGCTGTCATTGCCCGCGACCGTGCCGGTGATGGTGCTGTCCTCGCTGCCGGCATTGGTGTCGGCGACCGCGACCGGCGCGTCGTTGGTGCCGGTCAGCGTGATGGTCAGCGTCGAGTTCGAGGTTGCACCGTGCTCGTCGGTGACGGTGTAGTTCGCCACCACATCGGTGGTCGCGCCCTGCGCCAGGTGCTGGTAGGCGGCGTTGGCGGCATCAAAACTGTAGCTGCCGTCGGGGTTGATCGTCAGGCCGGCCACCGCGCCGGTCTGCGCATAGGTCAGGACCGCCCCATCATCGATGTCGCTGTCGTTGCCCGCGACCGTGCCGGTGATGGTGCTGTCTTCCAGGCCGCTGTTGGTGTCGGCCACTGCGACCGGCGCATCGTTGGTGCCGGTGATGTCGATCGTGACCTGCTGCGTGGCGAGGCCGCCATGGTGGTCGTCGACCTGGACGGTGAAGCTGTCGGCGAGATGCTCGCCGGCGGCGAGCGCATCGACGGCGCCGCTGTCGAGCACGGTGTAATGCCAGGTGCCGTCGGGATCGACGGTGGCGGTGCCGTGGGCGGCGGCGACGCTGACCGAGAGCGTGTGGGTGTCGCTGGCATCGACGTCGGAGAAGGTGACCTGGCCGGTGGCGGTCTGGGCTGCGGCCGGGAGGTCGTCGCCTTCCGACACGGTGCCGGACTGCGCGGCCGAGGTGATCACCGGCGCGTCGTTGGTGCCGGTGATGTCGATCGATACGACCTGGGTGGCGAGGCCGCCATGGTGGTCGTCGACCTCGACCGTAAAACTGTCGGCGAGATGCTCGCCGACGGCGAGCGCATCGACGGCGCCGCTGTCGAGCACGGTGTAATGCCAGGTGCCGTCGGGATCGACGGTGGCGGTGCCG
>NZ_LBJZ01000078.1:0-874 GCF_028128935.1 Bradyrhizobium sp. CCBAU 11361 | reverse complement strand
GGCTGGCCAAACGCCTGAGATAAAGTGGTCGTCTGCACCGGTTGGCTGGGCTGGTGCCGATTGCTTCCGCTTCTGGTCCGAGGGTGAAGTCGGCGCACGTTGGCTGCAACTGATGACAGCCATATGCGGCACCGACCGGATAAGGGCGTGTCGACTGGTCGACGCTCGCGCGTGACCTAGCCTACGTCGGCTTGTGGCCCGTTTGAGACCTTGCGATGGGCACTGAAGATGTCCGCTCATCGGGGCTGACCGGAAGTCATCGCGGGAGGACTAAACCGACGCGAATGACCCACAGCTGACGGCGCCTGTTCTCCAGGAGGGAATGTTTCTGGGCACGGCAGCTATTTCAACCACAGCTTGAGAGGAACTGCCTGTCGATCGGAGCAGTTCATGGTGCCAGTATAGGAGTCTGACAGTTGTCCGCTGTAGGTGCATTCGACCCCCGCAACGGAGAATGTCGCATTCAATTGGGGTGATGAGGCCGATATCTGAAAACGCATTTCACCGGTCTTCTCCTCCGGACCATCTTGAATGCATACGCCGACGTGTTTCATCGTTAATGGCCCAGAGTATTCCTTTATAGGGCCGGAAGCCGTTTCCGTGACGGTGGCGGTCAACTCCCACTCGCCGAGATAGCCGGAGTATCCGATGACCTGAAGTGATTGAGCGACAGCCGGGGTCGCGAGAGCAATCAGAACGATAGGCTGAAAGAATGCTCTCACGATATGCTCCCGTAATATCGCTGCAGCCCCTCAGCGCTTCGTCAGAAACGCGCGCGCGTCGGTAACCTCGGTCCTGGTATTATCCGCAGCATCGGCGATCGCAACGACCTTGCTGTAATACTCGTGTGCCTTGGCGGACTCACCGGACTTTT
>NZ_LBJZ01000077.1:0-805 GCF_028128935.1 Bradyrhizobium sp. CCBAU 11361 | reverse complement strand
CGGCGGCCTTCGCCGCGCCCACGTAGGCGCCTAGCCGGTTTGGCTCCTTCTTCAGCGTCGCTTCAAAGGCGACGAGCGCGTCCCTGGCGTTACCGCTATCGAGCAGCATGATACCATAGAGTTCGCGAGCCGGCTTGGGTACGCCCGGCGTCACCGGATGCTTCTCGGTCTTGTCTTCAGCATCGGCGGCTGCGCTCATCACTCTCAGCGCGTCGTCGCGCTTGCCCTCGGCATAGAGCATCCAGGCGGTAGCGACCTGCCGCTGAATGTCTACCTGCTCCGACCAATAAGCATCCTTCGCATCTCGCAGCTTGTCCCGCAACTCGGCGAGCTTGGCGATATCTGCCTTAGCGGCTTCAGGATTGCCCGAGCGGGCTGCGCCTAGCGCTCGCGCGAAATGGGTGACCGCCTGCACGTGAGGCAGCGGGCTGGCACGGACTTGAAGCGCCGCGGCGGCCTTCCAATCGCCGCGCTCCACCGCGTAGCGTGCCGGCGAAGCGGCCAGCGCGTATGGCCCAGCGATGAAAGTCTCGGTGAACCCGGTGACCGCGTTCATCTCCCCGATAACGGCTGCGGCCTTCTCGTCCTGCCCGAGTTGTAGATAGGCGTAGACTAGGTAATCCATGGCGTGCAGCTGATCGTGACCCTCTTTGTCCGCGTTCGCGACACGCGACGATTCGACGTTGGAGGCAATCGACTCCTTCCAATAGCCGACGCGCGTGAAGATGTGCGACGGCATATGCTGGGCATGCGCTGACGCTGGCGCGACCCTGGCATAGCGTCGGGCGGCCTCCAGGCCTTTCTC
>NZ_LBJZ01000076.1:0-803 GCF_028128935.1 Bradyrhizobium sp. CCBAU 11361 | reverse complement strand
TCGCAAGAGCGTGGAGCCGATGGCGGCGGTGACAGCTCCGGAACGGACGGCCGCCCAGCATCAATCGCTGCTGCATTTCGTCGGCAGCGGCGCCTGGTCGGATGAGAAGGTGCTGGGCAAGGTACGTGAGATGGTCCTGCCGGCGATTGAACGCCAGGGCCCCATCGAAGCCTGGATCATCGCCGATACCGGATTCCCAAGCAGGGGCGACATTCAGTTGGAGTTGCACGGCAATATTGCGGGCAGCTCGGCAAGCAGGATAATTGTCAGGTGGCGGTATCACTGTCGATTGCCAACCACCACGCCAGCCTGCCTGTCGCCTATCCCCTTTATCTTCCGAAGGAATGCACTGAGGACTGCGATCGGCGGCGCAAGGTGGGCATTCCTGCCGAAGTTGGCTTCCGGACCAAGCCGGAGATCGCGCTGGAGCAGTTGCGGTGGGCCTGTGCGAGCGGCCTTCCGCGCGGTGTTGTGCTGATGGACGCGGGCTATGGCAACAACAGCGACCTGCGCACGGAGATCACGGCGCTGGGATTGACCTATGTGGCGGGTCTTCTGTCGAGCACAACGGTATGGGCGCCCGGCACCGGTGCCTTGCCGCCGAAGCCATGGTCGGGCCGCGGCCGTCCACCGAAACTGATGCGCCGCAACCGTCAGCATCAGCCGGCCGCCGTCAAGGCGCTCGCGATCGGCCTGCCGGCCAAAGCTTGGCGCACCATCACGTGGCGGCAAGGAACGAGCGAAAAGCTGACCTCGCGCTTTGCACGCGTGCGGGTCCGTGCCGCGCATCGTGATTATTGGCA
>NZ_LBJZ01000075.1:0-791 GCF_028128935.1 Bradyrhizobium sp. CCBAU 11361 | reverse complement strand
AGGTTTATGGAGCAGATGGAAAGAACATCGGTGAGGTTGATCACCTCATCATCGACAAGGTGTCAGGTCGCGTGGCTTATGCTGTCATGAGCTTTGGCGGATTTGTTGGCTTAGGCCACAGCCACTATCCCATTCCGTGGGCCGCTCTGACATATGATGCGTCGCTTGGTGGTTTTCGAACCAACATCACCGAGCAACAGCTGAGGGACGCGCCTGAGTTCAGTGATGACTCATGGCAGGATCGAGACTGGGAAACGCGCACCCACCAGTACTATGGGACGCCGACGTACTGGGAGCGTCGCGGTGGCTTATGACGCGATGGGCCAGGAAGAGACATGGCTCTAGCGCATTGGCCTGGCCAGATAACGGGCAACGCCTGAGACATTCGTTTCAACTCAGATGGCAGCTCCGGCCAGCAAGAAAGCGCCGCCAAGCGCGACCATCACAAGTCCAGGCCAGCTCGATTTGATGCCGAAGCCGCTACCCGGTCTTTCAGGCTCCAGCGTGTCACGCCTGGAGCGAAGCCACCTTCCACCGCTGAGTCGGCCTCGCCAGATGGGCTGAAACGCCATTTGGAGCACGCCGCCGAAAACAAGGAGCACACCAAGCCATATGAGGGTCATGCTCGCCTCCTCTACCCGCGAACGCCGAGAGGTTGCTGCGCCGAGAACCCGTGGTCAATTCAGCGTCTGTCCGCTGCTCTCCGAATTAGACCGACCTTGAAAGCCGCCGGACGCACCAACGCGCCGCACACAGGCTGGGGATCACGCTCTCCGAAGTTCAGGCTACGT
>NZ_LBJZ01000074.1:0-754 GCF_028128935.1 Bradyrhizobium sp. CCBAU 11361 | reverse complement strand
ATCGATGACCAGATCGCCAAGCTGGATAAGAAGCTCATGCAACTCCACCGGAGTAACGAGATGAGCCGACGACTGGCGACTATTCCGGGCGTTGGTCCGATCGGTGCGACGCTGCTATCGATCAAGGTCGTGGATGCGCGCGGGTTCAAGTCGGCAAGAAACTTTGCCGCCTGGCTTGGCCTGACACCAAAGAATCACTCTACGGCCGGAAAGAACCGGCTCGGCGTGATCACCCGTGCCGGGGACGGTATGTTGCGAACCGTTTTGGTGGCTGGCGCGACAGCTGTGATCGCCGATATACGCCGACGCGAGAACCGCTCCTGGCCGTGGCTGAAAGACATGATCGCACGCAAGCCGCCGAAGCTGGTGGCGATAGCGTTGGCGAACAAGCTGGCGCGGATCGCCTGGAAACTGATGGTCAGCGGCGAGCGGTACCGACCTGCAAGCAGCGTGACGCCGATGCCGACATAGACTTGAACGAAATCCAGAGCTTGGCGCCAGACCGGCAGGTTTGACGCTGGGGGCGGAACTTGCAGGACAGGAAGAGGTGGTACGTTCGGCGCAAGCCGGTCAGTGAAATGCTCCGCTCGGTTTACCGGCAGAAAATGCCGCTCTCGTGTTTGGATCTCACTGTCCGCGAAGCCCATCTTGGCCGGTGGTCGCAAGACCCGAAACAGGCCGGACATATGAGCGCAAGCGATCCGAGCATGCTGCCAAAGCCAATCCTTGCAAGTCGGGGGCCGTCCACATATGA
>NZ_LBJZ01000073.1:0-724 GCF_028128935.1 Bradyrhizobium sp. CCBAU 11361 | reverse complement strand
GCGTTTTTTAACGGGGACAGTGCCTCCAATAAGCTGACGGCCGCTACCCTCCAAGCGACAAAAATAGCACAAGGTGTTTCTACCCCGCACAGGCGCGCCACGCCGCTGGACGGTTTTTTAGGATATCCCGCTCGGCCTTCAGCTTGGCGACCTCGCGGCGCAGCCGCTCGATCTCTTGCTGCTCGGGCTTCATCTGCCCATGGCCGGGAAAGGCCTGCACCGGGTCAGAGCCGAACTCCTTCACCCATTTGCGCAGTACGTTCTCATGAACCCCCAGGTCGCGGCCGGCTTGCGCCACGGACACCCCGCGCTCCCTGACAAGCTTGACCGCTTCGATCTTGAACTCTCGGCTGAACTTCCGTCTCTGCATGACCAACCTCCGGCTTGATAAGACACCCAATCTCGGTGTCCATCAAACCGGCAGCAGCTCAGAGCGCTCGCTTCAACTTTGATTGCGCCGCCAAGTCTGCTTGTATCCCGGCTCGAGGCTGATTGGGCTTGCGGCCACACACGATTTGGGCGTCCGCAAGGGATCTCGACTTCCGCTAGCCAGCGCAATGTTGAGCGCGCGAGCGCGCACCCTGATCGCGAGGTCTCGAAACGTGTCTTGAACTTCGCGCAACGGCGCAGTGACAATCCGCGCGATCGACTAGAACCTATCTCAAAATTGTCGAAACAGGATCAGCAGGCAAGCGAGCTGGACGAAGCCGAGGAAGTTTTGCGG
>NZ_LBJZ01000072.1:0-712 GCF_028128935.1 Bradyrhizobium sp. CCBAU 11361 | reverse complement strand
TGTGTCCGGCCTTTTGTTGCGGCTGTCACATGCCGCTGGCCCGTATGGGAGTTCGCGGAACGGGTCCAATTCAACTTCGCGTGCTCGAGGCGCGTATCCATGATCTGGTTTTCCCATTCCTGTCTCGTGACCGTGCGCCATACTCTCCGGTTGACCTTCTCACACTCACGGTCCCTGCCGCGGAACTACTTCGCCGCAGCCGGAGCCCGATAGGTTCCGCCTCTCGCCATCAATGCCCAGACGATGCGCGCCATCTTGTTAGCGAGGGCGACGATCACCAGCATGGGCGGCTTGAGGGCAAGCATGCGCGCAAGCCAAGAATCCGCTGTCGAGCCTTTGCGCATTGCCCAGCGCACGGCCGCGCTCGCGCCGATGATCAGCAGTCGTCGCAGGGTTCGTTCGCCCATACGTGACGTCTTGCCGAGCTTCTGCTTGCCTCCGGTGGAGCGCTGCAGCGGGGTAAGCCCCAGCCATGCCGCAAAGTCGCGTCCCCTCTTGAAGGCCTGGGCTGTCGGCGCCAGGGCAACGAGCGCCGTAGCCGTGATCGGCCCAATTCCTGGGATCGTCATTAGCCGCTTCGCTTCGGCATCCTCCTTGGCGCGCCGGGCGAGCTCTCGGTCGAGCAGCGCCACCTTCTCGTTCAGGGATCGCAACAGCTCGACGAGCAGCCGTAGGATCGGTCTAGCCAACTCAGGAATGTCGGTATCATGGC
>NZ_LBJZ01000071.1:0-699 GCF_028128935.1 Bradyrhizobium sp. CCBAU 11361 | reverse complement strand
CTTCTCCGCTATCACCTCGCAGCCCGGATCCACATCTGCGGCGATCCCTTTATGGAATGGACCCGTGCCAAGCTCGAAGGTGTTCGCGCAAGCATTGCACGACCTCCACGTTGACAGCAACGTTCAGCACGGCATGGAGAGCGCGCATTTCACCCTGTCCCACGCCTCGCCGGCTGATCTATTTCTGTTGCACGCTTAACCGATGATTGCTCTTGGAAGAGGCTGTAAAAGAGGCTGTAAAAGCCTGGTTGTCCGCGTGGCCGCGATATCGGCGTCGGCGATCACGCAATAACGGCCTGAGACGCTGGCGAGCGCGTGCGAGATCGGAGTAGTGGTGGTAAGCGAGGTCACTGGTACCAAGCGGGTCAGACTAGGCCGTGTACCCATAAACCCGGCGGCGTGATGCGACTAAAGCAATGTCTTCTTTGCCCCTATAGCGACCCGAAAAGCAATCGCAGCGATCCGATCTGCTTCAGCCCCTATCTCTATCGTGCTCGCAACCAGGTCGAGCGGTTCTTCAACAGGATCAAACAATGTCGTCGGGTGGCGACGCGCTACGATAGGCTCGCCGCCAACTACCTCGCATTCGTTCAACTCGCATCAATCAGGCTATGGCTGCGCCTTAATGAGTCCGCGTCCTAGTCACGTGAATCTAAAGTTCGCCACATAAAGTCTGCTGGGCTTTGTGGCAGAAGCGTT
>NZ_LBJZ01000070.1:0-670 GCF_028128935.1 Bradyrhizobium sp. CCBAU 11361 | reverse complement strand
CTACATGGTGCAGTACCGCGAGCAGCTGATGCCGCTGGTTGCCATGGAGGGCGTCACCGTTGCGAGCCAGGGCGCCCAGCCGATCCTGGTGTTCGCCGACGACGGCCGCTCCATGGGCCTCGTCGTCGACGAGATCATCGACATCGTCGAGGAACGGCTCAACATCGAGGTCGGCGGCTCCAGCCAGGGCATTCTGGGCTCGGCCGTGATCAAGGGCCAGGCCACCGAGGTGATCGACGTCGGCCACTTCCTGCCGATGGCGTTCGCCGACTGGTTCACCCGCAAGGAGATGAAGCCGTCGATGCACTCGCAGTCG
Source organism: Bradyrhizobium sp. CCBAU 11361 (assembly GCF_028128935.1). Taxonomy (NCBI): domain Bacteria; kingdom Pseudomonadati; phylum Pseudomonadota; class Alphaproteobacteria; order Hyphomicrobiales; family Nitrobacteraceae; genus Bradyrhizobium; species Bradyrhizobium sp. CCBAU 11361. The sequence continues at coordinate 354 of NZ_LBJZ01000070.1, read as the reverse complement.
GTGCTGCTGGTCGACGACTCGGCGTTCTTCCGCAACATGCTGGCGCCGGTGCTGAAGGCGGCCGGCTACCGCGTCCGCACCGCGCCGACCGCGCAGGAGGGCCTGGCCGCGCTGCGCGCCCAGAGCTTCGACGTGGTGCTGACCGACATCGAGATGCCCGACATGAACGGGTTCGAGTTCGCCGAAGTGATCCGCTCCGACAACAATCTGGGCTCGATGCCGATCATCGGTCTGTCGGCGCTGGTGTCGCCGGCGGCGATCGAGCGCGGCCGTCAGGCCGGCTTCCACGACTATGTCGCCAAGTTCGACCGTCCCGGTCTGATCGCGGCGCTGAAGGAACAGACCGCGGGCGCC
>NZ_LBJZ01000069.1:0-669 GCF_028128935.1 Bradyrhizobium sp. CCBAU 11361 | reverse complement strand
CGGACTCGTCCGGAGCCATCGCTGGATTGAATCGTCGCAGCATAAGATCGGAAAGGCAGCCCAGGCGAACGCCCTGCGATCCCTGCAGGATCAGGCCGAGGAGCTGGGTCGGATCCTGACCGGCAAGGGGAAGGAGGCCCATGCCGCGGAGCAGGCTTTTGCCGCTCTGAAGAACATCTGCGAGGGACGTAATGACCTGGGGGCTTGCGCGGCCGCCTTCGCGGCCGCGCAGACTGAGGTCGCTGAAGCTCAGGCCAGGCTCGATGCCCTCGACGGCGCGGGGGACGGCGGGCTTCGCGACAAAAAGAGGGCGCAGCAAAAGCTGAAGGAGAAGAGGCTGGAGGAGAGAAAGACACAGCAGAAGGCGTTCGGCGAGCATGACGGCGAGGTCAGGTCGGCGGAGAGGAGGCTGGGAGAGGGCGAGAACGTGCCCGGCTCCGAACTCAACCTCAGGGTCGCCCGGTCGATATACCGCAAGTTCTTCCCACTCTACTCCACCGCGAAAGGCAGGGCCGTCTACCGCGACCGCCTCGATGCCGCAGCCCAAAAGGGCTTCGCGGAGAAACACCGGGCCATCGCCGAGAAGGCCTTGAAGGATGCGAACGCGTCCGACAACGAGCGCGCCCGGATCGAGCGACGGGTCCGCGAGCTTCTTTACGATTACTTCGA
>NZ_LBJZ01000068.1:0-660 GCF_028128935.1 Bradyrhizobium sp. CCBAU 11361 | reverse complement strand
CGTGTACTCATAAACGTCGGCGTACCAACGTAAAGCGGAAGTCTGCCACCTTGAGCATGATCGGCGGCTTGTGACCCACAGCTGACGGCGCCTGTTCTTCAGGAGGGAATGTTTCTGGGCACGGCAGCTATTTCAACCACAGCTTGAGAGGAACTGCCTGTCGATCGGAGCAGTTCATGGTGCCAGTATAGGAGTCTGACAGTTGTCCGCTGTAGGTGCATTCGACCCCCGCAACGGAGAATGTCGCATTCAATTGGGGTGATGAGGCCGATATCTGAAAACGCATTTCACCGGTCTTCTCCTCCGGACCATCTTGAATGCATACGCCGACGTGTTTCATCGTTAATGGCCCAGAGTATTCCTTTATAGGGCCGGAAGCCGTTTCCGTGACGGTGGCGGTCAACTCCCACTCGCCGAGATAGCCGGAGTATCCGATGACCTGAAGTGATTGAGCGACAGCCGGGGTCGCGAGAGCAATCAGAACGATAGGCAGAAAGAATGCTCTCACGATATGCTCCCGTAATATCGCTGCAGCCCCTCAGCGCTTCGTCAGAAACGCGCGCGCGTCGGTAACCTCGGTCCGGGTATTATCCGCAGCATCGGCGATCGCAACGACCTTGCTGTAATACTCGTGTGCCTTGGCGGACTCACCGGACTTTT
>NZ_LBJZ01000067.1:0-646 GCF_028128935.1 Bradyrhizobium sp. CCBAU 11361 | reverse complement strand
AGCCGATAGCTGCGTCCGTCGAACTCAAGCAGATGGCAATGATGCATAAGGCGATCGAGGATCGTCGTGCTCATAGTGTTGTCCCCAAGGTATGCCCCCCAATCCTGCACGACGCGATTGGAGGTGACGATGACGCTGCGGCGCAGTTTGTAGCGCTGATGGATCAGGGTCTGCAGCAAAGTGCCGGCGTCGTCGGGGATGGCGCGTGCGAGGAATAGATCGTCCAGCACGAGGAGATCGCAGTCGATGATGGTTCGCAGCCGGACCTCGCGTTGTGCCGGAGAGTTCAGGGCGTAGCGGTGGAAGAAGTCGTCGGTCTCAAGATACTGGACCTTGTGGCTTTGCAGGATCGCCTGATAGGCAATCGCCTTGGCGATGTGCGACTTCCCGGTGCCAGGTTTGCCGACAAGCAGAGCGTTCTCGCCAGCGGCAATGAACGCCAGGGTGTGGAGCTGGAAGCAGGTCTGACGTGGCAGTTTGGGATTGAAGGACCAGTCGAACTCGGCGAGCGTCAGCTTTTCGTCGAGCCCGGATTGCTGGTATCGCCGCTCGATAAGACGGGACTGACGACGGTCCAGTTCATCCTGCAGGATAAGGGAGAAGGTCTCGAGGAAGGGCTGGTTGGCGCCCTGCGCCTGGAGCACGC
>NZ_LBJZ01000066.1:0-635 GCF_028128935.1 Bradyrhizobium sp. CCBAU 11361 | reverse complement strand
GAGCTTTACATCGGCGGGGCGGGGGTGGCCCGGGGCTACCTGAACCGCCCCGAGCTGACAGCCGAGCGGTTCATCGCCAGTCCGTTTGTGGACGGCGATCGGCTGTACCGGACCGGCGACCTGGGGCGTTATCTGCCGGACGGCAATCTGGAGTTCCTGGGCCGCAACGACGACCAGGTGAAGATCCGCGGCTTCCGCATCGAGCCGGGCGAGATCGCCACGCGGCTTTGCGAGCACGCCTGGGTGCGCGAGGCGGTGGTGGTGGCGCGCCAGAACCGCGCCGGCGACAAGCATCTTATTGCCTATGTGGTCTGCGCGCCCGAGGCCGGCTCGGACGAGGGCGATGGAGGCGGGCTTGCCGGCGCCTTGCGCGCGCATCTGAGCGCGCGGCTGCCGGACTACATGGTGCCGACGGCGTTCGTGCCGATCGCGGCGCTGCCGCTGACGGTGAACGGCAAGCTCGACCGCAAGGCACTGCCGGCGCCGGCCGATGAGGCCTATGCGCTGGCGGCCTATGAGGCGCCGCGCGGCGAGGTCGAGACGATGCTGGCCGGGATCTGGGCCGAGCTTCTGGGACTGGAGCGGGTCGGACGTCACGACCACTTTTTCGAACTGGGCGGCCACTCACTGCTGGC
>NZ_LBJZ01000065.1:0-629 GCF_028128935.1 Bradyrhizobium sp. CCBAU 11361 | reverse complement strand
GCAGAACGCCAGCGCCCTGCAGAAATCAATCGTCAATGCGATGACGCTCGACCACAACCAGACGGCGACGCAGTTCGTGCGGAACTACATCCTCGAGGACATTCCGATCGGCATCAAGGAGCTGCGCGAGTCGATCCAGACATACCGCAACATCAGCGAGACCATCCGGAAAATGCGCCTCAGGCTCGAAGCCCTGAGGGCGCTTCGGGGCGTCCTCGCCGCGCTTGAACAGGCGCTCGAGACCAAGTTCAGGGAGGAATGGGTCGCAAAACGCGCGACTTGGCTCGCGGCGCGCGCGACAAACCTGGACTTCAAGGCCAAGCGGCGTACCGAGATGGCGCGCCGGGACGCCGCAGCAAAAGAACTCGAATTCATCGACGACGACGTCAAGGCCATCGATAAGGAGATCGAACGCCTCACGGCCGCGATCGCCGAGCACGATGCCAAGACCGGCAGAAAGTTCCTGCAGCAGACCGCCGATGTGGCCGGGCAGGCGGCGCACCGCGCCTCGGCGGACTTCAAGGCTCGCATGGAGAACATCCGTCGCCTGGAGCCGCTACGCGCGATGTGCGCGGACGGTTTCGAGGACTTCGTTCCTGCGCTTGAGCGTCTTCTGACCGCCACCGCCG
>NZ_LBJZ01000064.1:0-628 GCF_028128935.1 Bradyrhizobium sp. CCBAU 11361 | reverse complement strand
CAGAACGGAAACCTGTATCGCGGTCTTATTCTAGGTGGGCGATTTTAGCCCTGGCGAACTCAGCCACTCGTCAATGTTGGCGCCACTCTCGCGCGTCCGGAACGGAAGGCGCCACTCCTTTGTTCAATCGTCCAGAGAGTTCAAAGGAGAAGGGCTATGATCGCTAACAGACTTATGATCTTGAGTGCGGTGCTCGCCTTCAGCGCCAACTCCGTTTATGCCGGTCCCTGCACCACGGTTAGCCGCGATGCAGGATCAGGGAACGTTCCGGGCTATACGGGACAAACCACTGGTTCCACAGCAACTGATTCCAAGCAGCAACCGCCGACATCTTCGATGAGCAAAGCCTCGGAGAATACCGCAACGTCGTCGGAAGATGCGCAGCGCCAGATGCAGAGCCAGCCCACCGCTGCCGAACAATCAAAGGCGACCCACCCCGCACCCTCTGCGCAGTCACCGGATCGGACGGCAGGCACCGTCGCGCAGACCCGTCCCGCGCCCACCGAACAATCAAAGAAGGCGACGGCGGGTGCGGCCGAGTCCGCACCTTCCCAGCAAAAGGTAACGGCGGCCGACCAGGACTGCGAGTAAGCGCGGGGGTCAACGGTTTCAGGGGGAGCATATCGAG
>NZ_LBJZ01000063.1:0-608 GCF_028128935.1 Bradyrhizobium sp. CCBAU 11361 | reverse complement strand
GGGAGCGCTATGGCCTCAACTCTTGGATCGAAGCCGCCAAGAAGCGATTGCACCACAATGTGCTGGCGATTGCGCTCGCCAACAAGCTCGCCCGGATCGCCTGGGCGGTCCTCAACAAGGAACGCGCCTTCGCATGCGTCAAGACGGCGCAGACGGGGTCCCGACCTGCTTGATCCTCGCGCCGTGCGCGGGGCCGTCAAGGCGCAGCCTGGCAGCAGGAAAGCAAGACGTCAGGACAGCACGATGGCCGGCCTTGACGGCCCCTTGCGCGCGGCGCGTCTGCGCACGCAGGCCGGGACGAAGGAACGACCGCCAGGCACGAACAAAGGAACAGTGCGAAGTGAGGAGCTATCGATGACGTAACAACCCTTACCCGCCGAGGTCTGCGAGAGGATGAGACGACGATGGAGAATCGGTCTTCCCGGCGCAGGTGAACCCTGGTGACCCAAATGGCCCGGTCGAGGCCTGTCCGCTAACCAGATCACATGCGCGCTGATATCCATGATGGCCCGGAGCACGCGCTCCAAACAGAGGCCGGATACATTGATGCAAGACCGTATCCACCGGATCGTCGAAATCTTCTTGCACCCCACGGCCGGACCATACAT
>NZ_LBJZ01000062.1:0-607 GCF_028128935.1 Bradyrhizobium sp. CCBAU 11361 | reverse complement strand
GGGCCGACATCGTGGGCGTCTCCGACGAGGTCACCGCGGCCGAGAAGTCCTTCGCGGCAAGCGGCGCGAAATGGCTGCCGAAGATCGACGAAGCACGTCAAACGATCATCGCGGAGCTTTCCGGGCTGCGCGGCCGGCGCGACGAGGTGCTCGAACGGATCCGACAGCACGCCGCCGGTGGGGCGCGCGCCTATCTCGGCGACGACACTGAACTCCTCTGCCGCAGGCTGCGGCAGAGGGGAATGGTCCCGCGCGTGCTCTGCGACATCATCGAAGTCGCCGAACCCGAGTGGGTAGGAGCCGCCGAGGCGCTCCTCGGCCGCGACCGGGAAGCCGTGTTCGTGGACAGAGCGGATATCAGCGCCGCCACGTCAATCTTCAAGGAAGGTCGCCGCGAGTTTCGCCATGCATCGCTAGTGAGCCTAAACAAGCTCGAACAGTTCAGGGCCAAGCCGGAGCGCGGCACTTTTCCCTCGATCTTCCGGAGCCAGGATCCGGACGCGATGGCCTTCATCATGCGCCGCTACGGCAATGTCCGTCTCGCCGACACGCTCGACCAGTTCAACAGGCCCGGCCGGGCGATTATGAAGGACGGCCTCTACGACGA
>NZ_LBJZ01000061.1:0-607 GCF_028128935.1 Bradyrhizobium sp. CCBAU 11361 | reverse complement strand
AGGCCGACATCGGGGGCGTCTCCGACGAGGTCACCGCGGCCGAGAAGTCCTTCGCGGCAAGCGGCGCGAAATGGCTGCCGAAGATCGACGAAGCGCGTCAAACGATGATCGCGGAGCTTTCCGGCCTCCGCGGCAGGCGCGACGAGGTGCTCGAACGGATCCGACAGCACGCCGCCGGAGGGGCGCGCGCCTATCTCGGCGACGACACTGAACTCCTCTGCCGCAGGCTGCGGCAGGGGGGAATGGTCCCGCGCGTACTCTGCGACATCATCGAAGTCGCCGAACCCGAGTGGGTAGGAGCCGCCGAGGCGCTCCTCGGCCGCGACCGGGAAGCCGTGTTCGTGGACAGAGCGGATATCAGCGCCGCCACGTCAATCTTCAAGGAAGGTCGCCGCGAGTTTCGCCATGCATCGCTAGTGAGCCTAAACAAGCTCGAGCAGTTCAGGGCCAAGCCGGAGCGCGGCACTTTTCCCTCCATCTTCCGGAGCCAGGATCCGGACGCGATGGCCTTCATCATGCGCCGCCACGGTAATGTCCGTCTCGCCGACACGCTCGACCAGTTCAACAGGCCCGGCCGGGCGATTATGAAGGACGGCCTCTACGACGA
>NZ_LBJZ01000060.1:0-603 GCF_028128935.1 Bradyrhizobium sp. CCBAU 11361 | reverse complement strand
GATCCGCTCGCAGCAGCAGCGCCAGCGCGGCTTCAAGCTGTATTCCTTCCATGCTCCGGAGGTCGAGTGCATCGGCAAGGGCAAGGCCGCCGCGCCCTATGAGTTCGGCGTGAAGGCATCCATCGTCACCAACAACCAAAGAGCTCCCGGCGGCTTGTTCGTGCTCCACGCCTGCTCGCTGCCGGACAACCCCTACGACGGTCATACCCTTCGCGACGTCATCGAGCGCACCGAGAGCCTCACCGGCTGCCCGATCGAACGGGCCTATGTCGACAAGGGATATCGCGGCCACGACACACAAAATCCCCGCCGCGTCTTCATCTCGGGCCAGAAGCGCGGCGTCTTCGGCGTCATCAAGCGCGAGCTACGCCGCCGTTCCGCCATCGAGCCCATCATCGGACACATGAAGAACGAAGGTCACCTTGGCCGCTGCTATCTCAAAGGCCGCGCCGGAGATGCCGCTAACGTTCTCCTCTCGGCCGTTGGCCACAACCTCCGCCGTGTCCTGGCTTGGCTCAGAGACCTTTTGTCCCTCTTCCTGCTCTCACTCTGGCCAACGCTCAACTGTCCAGTTCAGCCCAATTCGGCTTATTAACGATCGAC
>NZ_LBJZ01000059.1:0-596 GCF_028128935.1 Bradyrhizobium sp. CCBAU 11361 | reverse complement strand
GCGGTTCAGCCAGGCATGGAAGCCCGACCGCGACACTCCCAGCGCATTGCATAGCCATGCCACCGGCCAGATCGTCCGGTGCTTCGCGACGAAGGCGAACTTCATGTCGCTTCCTTCGCGAAGTAGGCTGCGGCCTTCCTAAGAAACAGCCGGATTGGCGTCCCCCGGAAGAGCCTGTAACACGAAGCCCAGTGATTTGGCTCGGCACTGAAGGTTGGCGAGCACACGGCTGCGATATTGTCGCTCATATTGGTCTGCACCCGGATCTCTGTAGTGCATGCCGTGCCGCAGGGTGTTGTAGAATAGAACTGCGATCTTGCGGGCGGTCGCCGTCACCGCCTTTGATTTGCCTGCACGTGAGGATAGCCGGCGATAGAATGCGCCGAGCGCCGTATCGCTCCGTCCGACAGTAGTGGCCGCCAATCGCAACAGTGCGGCTGCCCGACTGGACGATCTTCGTGTGCGTGAAGACAGCACCTTGCCGCCGGAGATTTTGTTGCCCGGTGCAAGGCAGAGCCAGGAGGTGAAGTGCTTGGCGCTCGGCCATGCCCTCAGATCCGTGCCGCACTCGCCGATGAGCTTCAGCGAGAGGGACG
>NZ_LBJZ01000058.1:0-573 GCF_028128935.1 Bradyrhizobium sp. CCBAU 11361 | reverse complement strand
GCATAATAGATCTGCGCTTCGTCATCGTCTGGATAGCGCTGTGCTAGTTGTTCCATAGCCTTGGTGTAGGCTTGCATGCGCGTACGGTGATCGACTTTTTCGTAGTCGGCATACATGGCGCTGAGCGCATCGAGGTAGTCGCGTTCGCGCTGGGTCTTGGCGCCGACGGTCTTTGCCGTCGCCAGCACGGCGGCACCCTCGGCGAGATTCTTCGCAGGCGCAGGGACGTGGGGATTCCATAATAGACTGAGCGCGATACCCCAATAAGCGATGCCGCATTCGGGATCAGCCTTCAGCACATCCTCAAATACTCTTTGGGACGCGCGGTACCAGAACGAATGTTGATAGAGCATTCCGCGATCGAATAACTTCTGCGCGTCCGATTTGCAGGATGTCTCGAAATGCACCGTGCCAAGCTTCTCGTCGTTAGATTGTCCCAACGCCGGTTGCGCGAATGAAAGTCCCGCCGCGGCCGTAGCAGCAATTGCGAGTGGCGTTTTGATCATGATCCAGCTCCAGGCAAGAATTAAAAATTCCCTGAGCATTGCGCAGATTAGACCTATTTCTTGACGT
>NZ_LBJZ01000057.1:0-526 GCF_028128935.1 Bradyrhizobium sp. CCBAU 11361 | reverse complement strand
CTACCTCGGGTGTTTGACGGCGAAGCGCAGCTTCGGCCATGGATGAAGGATGCGAGCCTTGGGGAGCCAGTCATCGGTGATCTGCGTTATGCGATCCCAGGTCAGACAGGTCCGCTGACTGCGCCGCCGAAGCGTCCGCCTCCAGAGATCGGTCAGATAGAACCGAAACGCATTGAGCGCTCGGCCATTCGTCGGGACAGCAAAGTACGCAAAGTGACCGGTCAAGACCTGCCTCAGCCATTTCCCTTGTGCAGGGATCGGCCAGTGCATTCGGCGCCTTAGCTCCTCCTTGATTTCGCGGAGTTTGGTTCGCAAGCGGTCGCTACGGGTCTTCCGTTGAAGCTGGAAGCGCCCTTGGCGTGATTTGCCGCAGATAAACGTGAACCCCATGAACGCAAAGGTTTCCGGCTTTCCGAGTCCGCGCTGCTTGCGTTGAGCCGCCGCATGGCGACCAAACTCAATCAGGCGGGTCTTGGCCGGGTGGAGCGTCAGCTCGAACTCCTCCAGTCTCGCGCGCATCGCGTCA
>NZ_LBJZ01000056.1:0-517 GCF_028128935.1 Bradyrhizobium sp. CCBAU 11361 | reverse complement strand
CGCCGCCGGTCGCGCTGACATAGCTGATCCGGGTGTTGCCGTTACCGGTGATGGTATCGTTGCCGGCTAGGCCCTCGAACTCGTTGAAGCTGGAACTCGGACCGAAGTCGGTGCTGGCGCCATTGAAGCCGGTGGCGTTGTAGGTATCCGCGAAGTTGGTGCCGCGGACCGCTTCAACGGCAGTGAGCGTGTCGATGCCGACCCGGGCATCGCCGGTGACGGTCATCGTGGTGGCAGACGCCGTAACCGCAATGCCCGTCGTGACAGAAGTGTCGTTGTTGTAGACGGCCAGATCGTAGCCGCCGCGGCCATTGATGGCATCGTTGCCTGCCCGCCCCTCGAAGATCTCGGCAAAAGAGCCGGTGGCGCTGCCCAGCAGCGTATCAGCGAAGTCCGAGCCGGTAACGGCGTTGATACCGCCGTTGAGCACGTCGATACCGACATCGGCCAAATCGCCCGCGGCGGTCCCCTGCGCAGTCCCGGTAACCAGATCGACCGTAACCCCGGCAAGCGCGTT
>NZ_LBJZ01000055.1:0-507 GCF_028128935.1 Bradyrhizobium sp. CCBAU 11361 | reverse complement strand
CATGATCACGGCGCCATCGCCCAGGATGGTGTTGCCGGAGAACATGTCGATGTGACGCAGTTTCGTCGACATCGGCTTGACCACGATTTCTTCGGTGTGGAACACGCCGTCGACGACGATGCCAAAAGTCTGGCTGCCGACCTGGGTGACCACGATGAAGCCGTTCTCGGGATCGCTGGCGGCGCCGTCGTCGATCTTGAGCAGCTTCTTCAGATGGATCAGCGGCAGCAGCTTGTTGCGCAGCCGCAGGACGGCCGTGTCCTTGATGCGCTCGATGCGGTGCTCGCTGTTGGCGCGGGCGCGGACCAGCTCGACCACCGACAGCTGCGGGATGGCAAAGCGGTCGCCGGCGGCTTCCACGATCAGCGCGGAGACGATGGCGAGGGTCAGCGGGATCTTGATGGTGACGGAGGAGCCCTCGCCGGCCACCGACTTGATGTCGATGGTGCCGCCGATCTGGTCGATATTGGTGCGCACCACGTCCATGCCGACGCCGCGGCCCGAGAC
>NZ_LBJZ01000054.1:0-505 GCF_028128935.1 Bradyrhizobium sp. CCBAU 11361 | reverse complement strand
TGCTCCTCCGATGTGACCCTGGAGCACTTTACCCCTTTTTTGGCGAGGCAGACACGGAATTGGCGGCCGGCGCGGACGAGGTCCGGTTATCCCTGTCAGACGAGCTAGAGCTAAGTGTCGAGTTCGACGGATGCGGGCCAGTGGGCGCGGCCTCACGCCGATCGCCGCTTGAGATCGTTTCATCTGGAATCCGCTTCTTTCTGTCACTCCGTCTTCGTCTTCGGACGTTCAATAAGTTCGTAACTGGGAACGCGGGTGCTTTCCTGCCACGATTCCAGAGCAGCTCCGCAGATTGCGCAGACCGCGTCACCTGTATGCGGTACCAAGAACTTCTCTTCGGTGCGTCTGTACTCAGCACCGCAAGTGCATTGCACAATTGTCACCATCCCGGTGATATGTGCTTCGGATCACGGAATTTCTAGTCCGGGCAACTTTCGTTGTTCTCTCGCGAGTTGGCCGTCGCTTTGTTGCCGCGGTCGAGTCGATGGACGGAGGGAAGTCCGCT
>NZ_LBJZ01000053.1:0-496 GCF_028128935.1 Bradyrhizobium sp. CCBAU 11361 | reverse complement strand
CAGCCACAGGCAGCGGCCGCAGGTGCGGCTTCTCTTCCTGGAACATCGCCTCGACCTGACGGCGCGTGCTGCCGTGGATGCGCTTGGAGGCCCAATTCTCCTCCCAGTGCCTCAGGAACTCGTTCTGGGCTTCCAGTGTCTCGAAGCGCCGTCCGGCCAGCGCGGTGCCCTGGGTATGTTGAATCGCATTCTCGACGCATCCTTTCCGATTTGGATCGGCCACGCGCGCGGGATCGGCGACCACGGCGTAATGAGCCAGCATCGCGCTGTAAATCGGGTTGAGCTCGGGCTCGTACAAATCCGGCTTGAGGACGCCTTCCTTCAGATTGTCGAGCACGACATAGCTGGGGACCCCGCCAAAATACCGGAACGCCTCTTCGTGGAGCTGCGCCCAGACGTGTTGGCTGGACTTCCAGACCACCCGCCGGAAGCTGCGCCGCGAGTAGCGTAGCGTCATCACGAACAGGCGGGGACGACGGTACCGCCCGCTCTTCGG
>NZ_LBJZ01000052.1:0-457 GCF_028128935.1 Bradyrhizobium sp. CCBAU 11361 | reverse complement strand
CATGTCTCAGAAACTCAACGCAGCGATCGCCGTGATCGGCATCGATATCGGCAAGAACTCGTTCCACATCGTGGGTCATGATCAGCGCGGCGCCATCGTGCTGCGGCAGAAGTGGTCACGCGGCCAGGTGGAAACGCGGCTCGCCAACCTGCCGCCGTGCTTGATCGGTATGGAGGCCTGCGTCGGCGCGCATCATCTCAGTCGCAAGCTCCAAAGGCTTGGCCACGACGCCCGCCTGATGCCGGCGAAATACGTGCGCCCCTACTCGAAGGGACAGAAGAATGACTTCCGAGATGCGGAAGCCATCGCCGAGGCTGTCCAACGCCCGACCATGAAGTTCGTCGCGACCAAGACCGCCGATCAACTCGACCTTCAGGCGCTGCACCGCGTCCGCGATCGATTGGTTGGTCAGCGTACCGGCGTCATCAATCAGATCCGTGCGTTCCTGCTCGAGCGG
>NZ_LBJZ01000051.1:0-453 GCF_028128935.1 Bradyrhizobium sp. CCBAU 11361 | reverse complement strand
TCGGAGGGCGGCTCACGCGGCGATCGTGGCCCACCGCCTCATGTTGAAGGCGATTGAGGCGAGCAGGACTTGTCCGGTCGCCTTGATCAGACCGACGTAGCGGATGCAGGTCAGCCGCATGCGGCGTTTGAGAGTAGCGAAGGTGGTTTCGACCTGGGCTCGTCGGCGCGCGATGAGGAGGTTGTAGCGTTTGAGCCGGGCCGGCAGCTCTGGGTGATGCCTGTTGGGACGACGGGCGATGCGGGGCTTCTTGCCTTCCGCTTTCAGCCGGGCCCGTCGGGCATGGGTGTCGTAAGCCGCATCGGCCCACACCGCAGCTTCATCGCCGCGGATCAAAGCGTCCGCAGGTGTCGTGTCGTTGACGTTGGCGGGTGTGGTCAGCACCGCGCGGATCAAGCCGGATCCTTCATCGACACCGACATGGGCCTTGTAACCGAAGGTTGAGCCGCTTTT
>NZ_LBJZ01000050.1:0-442 GCF_028128935.1 Bradyrhizobium sp. CCBAU 11361 | reverse complement strand
TAACGGTATCGCCCGGCCGCAGCGATGGGACGAGCAATTGCTCGACGTAGGCCAGGAAAGCGTCGCCATCCATTGGACCGTCCAGAACAAGCGGCGCGATCAGACCGTCCCGAAGCGACGTCGCCACAACTCCAGCACCGTTTCGATCGACGCGCCCGTCGTCCATGATTGAGATCGAATCATGGTGATACATCGAGTCAGAACTCGCGAGCGCGCGCAACAAAAACTACGACTGTAATGTTAGGGCTCCAACCCCTCATAGGCCTTTCGGGCAAACAATAGCCCGCACGGTTAGTCGGCTACCGGTGCCCTGCACATCGTTCTCTACGCGATCGGGATTTTTGTACCGACGGTCTGGATCAAACACTAGAACCTATCTCAAAATTGTCGAAACAGGATCAGCAGGCAAGCGAGCTGGACGAAGCCGAGGAAGTTTTGCGGA
>NZ_LBJZ01000049.1:0-414 GCF_028128935.1 Bradyrhizobium sp. CCBAU 11361 | reverse complement strand
CGTGGTGCAGTTCGCCTCCTTCGGTTTTGATGCAAGCGCCTCGGAGCTTGTTATGGCGTTTGGTTCGGGAGCCGCATTGCATTTGCCTGCGGATGAGCTCCGTCAAGCGAGTAACAAGCTATCGGATTATCTGCGAAGCGAAGCCATCACGCACGCGACGCTGCCTCCAGCCTTGCTTCAGGGAAGCCAGAAGCTGGAAGGCTTGGAATCGCAAGTTCTCATTCTTGCTGGAGAGCTGCCGAAGGCAGAACTCATCCGGAGTCTGGCTCCAGCATCCATTATCAATGCTTATGGACCTACCGAAGCAACAGTTTGTGCGGCGACCTGGAGTTGCCCCGATGGGTTTGATGGGGCCATTGTCCCGATTGGCCGCCCGATTGCGAACACGCGTGTGTATCTGCTGGATGATCATGG
>NZ_LBJZ01000048.1:0-394 GCF_028128935.1 Bradyrhizobium sp. CCBAU 11361 | reverse complement strand
ACGTGCCCTCGACGCCTGGCGGGAGGTCTACAACTTCGAGCGACCGCACGAAGCGCTCGGGCAACAAGTCCCGGCTAGTCGATATCGGCCGAGCCAGCGGGCCATGCCCGATCGATTGCCGGAGGTCGAATACGACAGCCATGAGATCGTGCGCCGCGTTTCCACGACCAAGGCCTACGTCAGCTTCAAGGGATGTCATTGGAAAGTGCCACAGGCCTTCTGTGGTGAGCGCCTCGCCATCCGCCCCTCGGCAAACGATGCGCAATACGGGGTCTTCTTTGCCGCCCACCAAGTCGCTATCATCGACTTGGCGAGCGGAAAAAGTGTCGGCTATGTCCCCGAACACCCGTCGGTCATGTCCCCGGGCTGAACACTTGACCGGGCGATCCAGTAC
>NZ_LBJZ01000047.1:0-390 GCF_028128935.1 Bradyrhizobium sp. CCBAU 11361 | reverse complement strand
AAAAATCATGGCGATTGTGGATCGCCACGGTTTGCCGCTTTCAGTGAGCACGCATGCCGCGAACCATCACGAAGTGCGCTTGGTACAGCTCTGCTTCGACTTCTACATGATCGAGGCCAAGCCAGAGAACCTGATCGGCGACCGCGCCTATGACAGCGATGCGCTCGACGATGAACTGCGGTCACAAGGCATCGAGATGATCGCGCCACATCGTTCAAACCGAGTGAGGTCGCTCACCCAGGACGGCCGCAGGCTCCGTCGTTATACTCGGCGTTGGCTGGTCGAACGCTTCTTCGCCTGGATACAGTGGCGGCGGCGCCTGCTGGTCCGCTGGGAGTTCTATCCGCAAAACTTCCTCGGCTTCGTCCAGCTCGCTTGCCTGCTGATCCT
>NZ_LBJZ01000046.1:0-386 GCF_028128935.1 Bradyrhizobium sp. CCBAU 11361 | reverse complement strand
GATTTCATTGATGAGAGCAACCCTGTTCGGGTGATCGACGTGTTTGTCGATGCGCTCGATTTGGCCGAGCTAAGCTTCGAGGGGGTGGAACCGGCGGCGACCGGTCGGCCGTCATACCATCCCTCAGTTCTCCTGAAGCTTTACATCTACGGCTATTTGAACCGGGTGCAGTCGAGCCGGCGGCTCGAACGAGAGGCCGGACGCAATGTCGAGGCCATGTGGCTGCTGGGCCGGCTCGCTCCCGATCACAAGACGATCGCGGACTTCCGCAAAGACAATGCCTTGGCGCTACGCAAGGTATGCGCGCGTTTCGTCGAACTCTGCCGTGAGATGGGTCTCCTCACGACGGCGAGCGTCGCCATCGATGGCAGCAAGTTCAAAGCCGT
>NZ_LBJZ01000045.1:0-380 GCF_028128935.1 Bradyrhizobium sp. CCBAU 11361 | reverse complement strand
CACCGCAACCGATGACAGTCTGGTGGGCGTGGAATGGCTGGGCGGGGAGGAGCGCACCAATTATCCGCTGACCTTGTCGGTGGAGGATTTTGGCGAGGCGCTCGGTCTGACGGCGCAGGTGGCGGAGCCTATCTCTGCGGATCGGATCTGCGGCTACATGCAGCGGGCGCTCGAGCAGCTGTCGGAGGCGTTGGAGCGGGCGCCGGACATGCCAGTGCGGGAGCTGGACATTCTGCCAGCTGCCGAGCGCGCCTATCTGCTGGAGGAACTGAACCGGACGGCGGTGACGTATCCTGAGCAGCAGTGCATCCACGAGCTGTTCGAGGCGCAGGTGCGCCGTGCGCCGGACGCGGTGGCGGTGGTCCATGAGGAGGAGCGGC
>NZ_LBJZ01000044.1:0-358 GCF_028128935.1 Bradyrhizobium sp. CCBAU 11361 | reverse complement strand
GGCATCGCCGTACGGCAAGGCCTGCATTCCCTGCGGTCCGAGTTGCCGGGCATCCTCGCGACGCGCACCGATGTGCTCTTGCCTCGGATGTTGCGCATCATCGAGGATCTGGCGGGAGACTGGCGCCGGCTGGATGCGCGTATCGAGGGTCTATCTAGCGAGATCGAAACACTAGCCCGTCAAGATGGGGCCTGCCAGCGACTGATGACGGTGCCCGGCATTGGCCCAATCATCTCGAGCGCAATGGTGGCCGCGATCGGCACCGGAGACGTGTTCTCGAAAGGCCGCGACTTCGGCGCCTGGCTTGGACTTGTGCCAAAGCAGATATCGACCGGCGACCGCACGATCCTCGGCAGTA
>NZ_LBJZ01000043.1:0-341 GCF_028128935.1 Bradyrhizobium sp. CCBAU 11361 | reverse complement strand
CGTACTAAAGACCAAAACGCTCGAAGCTGTAGCCGATCGCGGGTATTTCAACAGCCCGGAGATCCTCGCGTGCCACGAGGCTGGCATCACAGTAACGCTGCCTAAGCCACAGACGTCGGGCGCCAAATCCGAGGGGCGCTTCGGTAAGCAGGACTTTGCGTATTTGCCAGGGGAAGACGCCTATCGCTGTCCGGCTGGGGAGCGATTGCCGTATCGCTACACAAACGAAGAAGACGGCAAGATGCTGCGGCGTTACTGGACCTCAGCCTGTCAAAATTGTTCGCTCAAATCGCAATGCACGACCGGGCCAGAACGGCGGATTACGCGATGGGAGCATGAGC
>NZ_LBJZ01000042.1:0-313 GCF_028128935.1 Bradyrhizobium sp. CCBAU 11361 | reverse complement strand
TTTTGACTGACCACACCCGGAGGAATTTGAAGTGACCCGCGGGGTCGGCGGCGAAGTGCCGGTCAAGGAGATTCGCCGGTACGATCTCGATCTGTCGATCGCCGCTGTCCCTCGGCAAGCGCCGACGTCGCGGCCGCGCCCGCAAGCCTTGCAGGCGCATCAGCCGCTCAATCTGGTGCAGGCCGCAATCCGCCCCGTCGGCGAGCAGGTCACGCCACACCCGGCGTGCGCCATAGGTGCGGTCGCTGGCGACGAAGCTGGCCTTGACCTTGCCGCCGAGCTCCTCGTCGCTGCGGGATCTGGCGCTGGGAGA
>NZ_LBJZ01000041.1:0-308 GCF_028128935.1 Bradyrhizobium sp. CCBAU 11361 | reverse complement strand
GGCGCGATCTCGCCGTCGATCCAGTCCCAATCGACCCTGCCGGCGAGCAGAACCAGCTCGTGTCGCATGTTGATGATCTGGTCCAGCCGGGACCGGAACAGATCGTTCGAGCCTGTCGTCCTGTGCTTCTTTGGTCGCATCGGTGCCTCCGATGCAGCACAGAATCACGGTTCGCAGCGGCAGGGAATTCCAAAATCGAAATTGCAGGGTTTTGGGCTGTGAAGCCTCAATCCCCTGCAATCTCAAATGCCGCCGCAACCGGAAAACAGACTCCCAATCAAGTGCTTGGAGGCTTGTTCACGGACAAC
>NZ_LBJZ01000040.1:0-300 GCF_028128935.1 Bradyrhizobium sp. CCBAU 11361 | reverse complement strand
GGTATTGCCGGCGTCGGCGGACACGCTGTCGTTCGTGCCGGTGGTGTCGAATCAGCGTAGCCGGCGGCGGCGGAGCCCTCCGGCGCGCCGGAGGCAGCCATTGTGACGGTTGAGTTCCGGGGCGCGCGCGCGTGGAGTTGGGCGGGGGGCCTAGCCTTGCTGTGTTGAGTGATGTGTTCGACGGACACGTTCATGCTGACGATGCCGGCGAGCCTCATGATCTATGGTAAGCGGCGTGTCTCCCGCACCTTGTTGCTGTTGAGCAGACCGGCAATATGCGTTCCGTCTTGAAGAGGACGG
>NZ_LBJZ01000039.1:0-289 GCF_028128935.1 Bradyrhizobium sp. CCBAU 11361 | reverse complement strand
CGGCTATGTCACCCGCCTCCGAATTCGAAATGCAGAGTGGTGATAGCTCCGATCCTCCTTTTCTGCGGCGCGTCAGCGGACCTGACATTTGCGAGTACAGGAGCGACGACGATTGTCTCCTTGTGGCCCTTCGCGGACCTGAACCGCGGATCGGTGATGTCCGCTCACAGTGGCAGAGCGGACCATCTACCATGGACCCGCCGACTTCCGAGTTTGACCCGAATGTATGGTCCGGCCGTGGGGTGCAAGAAGATTTCGACGATCCGGTGGATACGGTCTTGCATCAATG
>NZ_LBJZ01000038.1:0-278 GCF_028128935.1 Bradyrhizobium sp. CCBAU 11361 | reverse complement strand
GGCTGTGGCGTCACTCCAACCTGCTCGATCGCCTGTTCGAACAACCGCTCGACGGTCGCACGCACGTGCTTGTAGCGGTAGATGCGGTTGTCGATGGCGTGCGCGCAGGCCTGCTCGACCAGCCGCGCCGGATACTTCCGGCCCAGCCCGACAATGCCCCACATCGCGCGCTGTCCGGGGCGCCCTTCTGTGTCGAACACCTGCTGGCACAAGGCCCTGGTCTGCGGTCCGATGCGCTCGGCGCTCGCCAGCAGCACGGCGGTTTGCCGCGACGGGTT
>NZ_LBJZ01000037.1:0-275 GCF_028128935.1 Bradyrhizobium sp. CCBAU 11361 | reverse complement strand
CGCCTATGTGGTGTGCGCGCCGGAAGCAGCTTCGAACGGGCTGGAGGGAAGCGAGCTTGCCGGCGCCTTGCGCGCCCACATAAGTGCGCACCTGCCGGAGTACATGGTGCCATCGGCGTTCGTGCGGCTGGCGGCGCTGCCGCTGACGGTGAACGGCAAGCTGGACCGCAAGGCGCTGGCTGCGCCGGACGATGAGGCGTATGCGCATCGCGCCTATGAGCCGCCGCAAGGCGAGATCGAGATCACGCTGGCACAGATCTGGGCCGAGCTTCTGG
>NZ_LBJZ01000036.1:0-269 GCF_028128935.1 Bradyrhizobium sp. CCBAU 11361 | reverse complement strand
CAGAAGCGTAGAGAGCGCCGCAAGTGCGTCAATGCTGACAAACGGCTGAACTGTCAAAGGCTCAGCCTCAGGGCATGCCGTCCGGTCGAACATCCACGCTGGAACTTCCAAGCAACGATCTATTTGCGATCCGTCAAGAGAGCAGCGGAACGCAACATCATCAGCCTTCTCGACCCTTCCATGAACGCAAACTCGGCGACCAAACCAGGGATGATGTCGATAAAGAACCTCGCGAAGAACGATCCTGTGGGCGTTCTTGAGCCTTGTTG
>NZ_LBJZ01000035.1:0-264 GCF_028128935.1 Bradyrhizobium sp. CCBAU 11361 | reverse complement strand
TGCGCTCGAGAATGTGCTGGCGTTGACCCAGGTCTGGCCATCTGTTGAGGTCTGGAACGATCCGTGCGTAACGTTGATGACCGTAAAGACGAAGCTGGAGCTGTCCGGATCGGTAACAGCGATATTGCCGGAGCCAAACGAAACGGTGCCACCTTCGGCGACAGCAAGGGATGCAGCAGCGATCACCGGGGCATCGTTGACCGCCGCCAAATTGAGGCCGGCCGTCGAGCTCGAGGTCAGCGAGCCGTCGGAGGCGGTGTAGTT
>NZ_LBJZ01000034.1:0-260 GCF_028128935.1 Bradyrhizobium sp. CCBAU 11361 | reverse complement strand
CCCAGGCATCATCGGCAAGACCGGCTGCTCGCGATCGAGTGCCTGGATCTGGCTTTTCTCATCGACGCTGAGGACAATGGCTCGGTTCGGTGGGGACAGGTAAAGCCCGACAATATCGCGCACCTTATCGACAAATAGCGGATCGCTCGACAGTTTAAATGTCTGGCTGCGGTGCGGCTGCAGGCCGAACGCCGTCCACATTCGGCGGATCGTGGTGTGAGAAAAGCCGGTTTCCGCAGCCATCGAGCGGATCGACCAGT
>NZ_LBJZ01000033.1:0-258 GCF_028128935.1 Bradyrhizobium sp. CCBAU 11361 | reverse complement strand
AGCCGCCCGTGGAAACGATTGTTCGCATCGGTTTGGATACGTCAAAGTGTGTATTTCAGTTGCATGGCGTTGATGGGACCGAGCGGCCGGTTTTGCGGCGTAAATTGAGGCGCGGGCAGGTTTTGGAGTTCTTCAGGCGTTTGCCGCCCGCGCTTGTGGCTCTGGAGGCTTGCGGGGCATCGCACTATTGGGCGCGAGAGCTGCAATCGCTCGGGCATGAAGTGGCGATGATCCCGCCGCAATATGTCAAGCCGTATG
>NZ_LBJZ01000032.1:0-254 GCF_028128935.1 Bradyrhizobium sp. CCBAU 11361 | reverse complement strand
TTGCGCCAGCGCCAGCGAGGCCTGCTCGTGCGCCAAGAGCTCGGCCAGCCGGGCGTGCGTGGTCAGGACGCTCGCCTCGGTCGCGGTGCCATCGAGATCAAGCCGCAGCGGCAGGGTGTTGATGAACAGCCCCATCGTGCGGTCGCCACCCGCACCCCCATGCATGCGGCCGAACAGCACCGTGCCGAACACCACCTGCTCGCGCCCGCTGCTGCGCGCCACCACCTGTCCCCACGCCAGATGGCACAGGCTCG
>NZ_LBJZ01000031.1:0-254 GCF_028128935.1 Bradyrhizobium sp. CCBAU 11361 | reverse complement strand
CTGCGCCAGCGCCAGCGAGGCCTGCTCGTGCGCCAAAAGCTCGACCAGCCGGGCATGCGTGGTTCGCACGCTCGCCTCGGTCGCGGTGCCATCGAGATCAAGCCGCAGCGGCAGCGTGTTGATGAACAGCCCCATCGTGCGGTCGCCACCCGCACCCCCATGCATGCGGCCGAACACCACCGTGCCGAACACCACCTGCTCGCGCCCGCTGCTGCGCGCCACCACCTGTCCCCACGCCAGATGGCACAGGCTCG
>NZ_LBJZ01000030.1:0-243 GCF_028128935.1 Bradyrhizobium sp. CCBAU 11361 | reverse complement strand
TTTGTGCCTATCAAAAGCCCCGAGCAGCAGGGCGCACAGATGCTCGCGCGCGTGCGCAACCAGTTCATCGGCAGGCGGACCCAACTCGCCAATTCGATCCGCGGCTACGCCGCGGAATTCGGCTTTACCGCACCCAAGGGGCTTTCGAGGCTTCAGCAACTGCTGATCGACATTCGGGTTGACGCGACAGTCCCCGACTTGGCGAAGGAGTTGGTGGAAGCTTTGGCAACGGAATTGGCGCGC
>NZ_LBJZ01000029.1:0-241 GCF_028128935.1 Bradyrhizobium sp. CCBAU 11361 | reverse complement strand
TGCGCTGGCCGGACGGCGCTTCGAGACGCTGGAGGCGCAAAACGAGTTCTTGAGGCACTGGGAGGAGAACTGGGCTTCCAAACGCATCCACGGCAGCACGCGCCGTCAGGTCGAGGCGATGTTCCAGGAAGAGAAGCCGCACCTGCGGCCGCTGCCTGTCGCTCCCTTCCGCATCTTCACCGAAGTCGTCCGGACTGTCTGCGACGACACCACCGTACGCGTCGACAACAGCTATTACGCC
>NZ_LBJZ01000028.1:0-240 GCF_028128935.1 Bradyrhizobium sp. CCBAU 11361 | reverse complement strand
ATAAGCACCCTGCTTAGTCATCATCCGGCTCGCGCACGACCGGCGGTTCGTCGGTTTTGTCCTCTTCCTCGTCTTCCTCTTCCTCGTCTTCCTCTTCCTCGTCTTCCTCTTCCTCGTCTTCCTCTTCGTCGTCGTCCTCTTCGTCGTCATCTGGATATCGGGCCGGCATCGTGTTGCCCATGATCGCGAGGGCACGCCGGTCGATCGCAGGAACTAGCTCGGGGAGTAGGGTCATGTTGT
>NZ_LBJZ01000027.1:0-230 GCF_028128935.1 Bradyrhizobium sp. CCBAU 11361 | reverse complement strand
GCGCGGCCCGCGCCGATCGGCAGCCAGGTCGTCGTGCGCATCTACACCACCACGATCGAGATCCGTGATCGCCACACCCGTGCGCTGCTGCGTGTTCATTCCCGGATGGCGCACCCCGGTTCTGTCGTCCTGCCGACCAGCGAACGGCCGTTCAACCCGTCGCGGCAAACCGCCGTGCTGCTGGCGAGCGCCGAGCGCATCGGACCGCAGACCAGGGCCTTGTGCCAGCA